>JAQBNI010000057.1 GCA_028288625.1 Bacteroidota bacterium
ATTATGTTACCTTACTTAGAAAGACAATTAAAAGAGAACTCGGCGAGGATGCCAAGTTAGAATACCGAATCTTAGTTGACTCCTCCAGCGGAATGAAATCAGAACCAAAAACAATAGATGTTCCCAATTACAGGGAAGGCGTTTACGGCACTAACGAAGTGTCCATGCCAGCAGTGTTTACTAGCCCTATGGTGAAAAACCCTTTTGTAATCCCCGGCTTAAAAAAGATACATGTTGATTCGCAATTAAATCCGAATTATACTTTCGATTCCTTTATAGAAGGTGATTGTAATAAGTTTGCAAGAAGCGCAGGAATGGCAGTTGCAAAAACTCCCGGCGGTACTGCATTCAATCCTTTAGTGATTTACGGAGGAGTAGGTTTAGGCAAAACACACTTGGGACAAGCAATAGGAAATTATATCAAAGTGCATACTTCAACTAAAACAGTTTTGTATGTAAGCTCTGAAAAATTTACCAGCCAGTTTTTAACTGCATTAAAAGATAACAGCACAAATGATTTTATTCATTTCTATCAGCAGATAGATGTATTGATCATCGACGATATTCAGTTCTTTGCAAACAAAACAAAAACACAGGATATCTTCTTTCATATCTTTAACCACTTACACCAAAACGGCAAACAACTTATCCTGACTTCTGACAGGGCGCCGAAAGATCTCGAGAATATGGAAGAAAGATTATTGTCGCGCTTCAAGTGGGGTTTAACAACAGACCTTCAATGTCCCGATTATGAAACACGTATAACTATTCTTGAAAAGAAATTACATGCGGACGGAATAGAGATGAATGAAGATGTAACCCGATTTATTGCTACCAATATCAAAACTAATGTAAGAGAACTGGAAGGTGTATTAACTTCTATTCTCGCACAAGCTACCCTCAACAGGCAGGAAATAACATTGGAATTAGCGAAAAAGACGGTGATCAATTTTGTGAAGCATGCTACGAAAGAAATTTCACTGGATATGATACAGAAAACGGTTTGTGATTTCTTTGAAGTACCTGTAGAAAAATTAAAAGAAGCAACACGCAAGCGACAGTTTGTACAGGCTCGTCAATTGTCTATGTTTTTTGCAAAAGAATATACAAAGTCTTCTTTAAAGGCGATCGGTCAGCAATTTGGCGGTCGCGATCATAGCACGGTGATCCATTCGTGCCAGGCTGTAAGAAATTTAATCGATACGGATGAAGAATTCAGAGATTCTGTGGAGGAATTGAAGAAGCGTATTGAATTAAGTTTATAAAACTTTAGCGATATTTGCAAAGTTCTTTAAAAAACCTATCTTTGCCGTCCCAAAGTTCTCAGAATAATTAAGGGAGGTGAGATGGGTGAGTTGGCTTAAACCACCAGTTTGCTAAACTGACGTATGGGAAACTGTACCGAGGGTTCGAATCCCTCTCTCACCGCATCGGGGCGTAGTTCAGCCCGGTTAGAATGCCTGGTTTGGGACCAGGAGGTCGTTGGTTCGAATCCAGCCGCCCCGACAAAAGAAAAGCACTTCAATTATTGAGGTGCTTTTTTTATTTAAAGCCCTTTATTTATTACTGTTTTTGGGTTCTCCTACGTATAGAATTCCCATTACTGCTGCCTCTAAAGTGTATCATTTACTCCAATTTGACACCTAGAAGCACACCTAATTTTTCACATCACATAAAATTTTATAAATGAAAACCAATGCCTTAGGTTTCTCATTCTATTTGAGAATAGATAAACAAAACGCAAAAGGTGAATCTTTAATTTTTGCTAAAATCAGATTAAACTCTCAAAAAGCTGAAATTTCTACTAAAAGGTATATCCATCCCAGATATTGGGATAAGAAAAAATATATTGCTAAGAAACCTTTCCAATTCTGCAAAGAGCTTAATGAGCACCTACAAGTGGTTAAAAATAAGCTGTATGCTGCTTATACTCAACTCCTTCAATCAAATAAATCCATATCCGTACAAAATATAAAGGATTTGTATTTGGGAAAAGGAAAAATAGATGTGGTTACAATGGTACAGCTTTCTACTTTGCACATTAACGAAATGGAGCAGTTCTTAGGAAAAAGCAGTTTTCGAGGAAATTACAAGAATTATAAGACTACTCATAAATACATCTTAGAGTTTATTCCTTTAGCATTTAAAAAGAAAGATTTGCCTTTGGAAGAGATTAATTACTCTTTTATCAAACAATATGAATACTTCTTGCAAACTGAAAAGGATTGCACTCAAAATGGCATTATGAAGCAAATGCAAAGACTTAGAAAGGTGTTCAACTGGGGAATCAGAAATGAGTACTTGACAGAAAATCCACTAAGAAGTTATAAAATTTCCTTTAAGAAATATGATAGGGGATACTTGAAGATGGAGGAAATCGCCAAATTAGAGAATCTTTCAGGATTATCTAAGAAATTGCAGTACACTCAAGATTTTTTCATTTTTCAGTTATATACAGGTTTGGCTTATTCTGATGTCATAGATTTGAAGGTTAAGGATATTGTATCGGGTATAGATAATACACCTTGGATTATTAAAAACAGGGTAAAGACAAATGTTAAAATTACCATTCCACTTCTGCCTAAAAGTATATATATTATCTCGAAGTATTCAGATTTATCCATGCCAGACAAGAATATCTTCCCAAGGATCAGTAATCAGAAGATCAATCAGAATTTAAAAGAATTAGGGGAGATTGCGGGAGTATTAACACGACTTTCTACGCATTTAGCTAGACATTCAGCGGCAACTACGATTTGGTTAAGCAATGGTGTCTCTATAGAAGTTGTTTCCAAAATGCTTGGTCATACAAAAATCTCAACTACTCAAATTTATGGTAGAATTGTAGAAGAAAAGATAGCTGAGGAAATGAAAGAATTAAAGCAGAAATTGAGAGGGGAGTAATCAATTCCCCTTTCAACTTTATCTTAAATCTTTTTAATTTTTTGTTGAGAGTCAAAGTGCTTTTAGATCAAGAGACTTTCACAAGATAATTCCCATCACTTTTGTAATGATATGCTATCCATTTCTTATGATCTATTATATAAACATCTAACCAGTGCTTAAAGGTAATTTTTGATACATAACTTACTTCGTCACCATATTCTTCTAGGAATTGATTATAGAGTAAGCTTTTATTGTAAGTTTTACCTTGTTCAATTTTAGTCTCAATAAAGTTTACAAAGGATATGTGTGTCTGTTGAATTATACGATTCTTTTCCAAATTTATCTTAGGCACTTCAAATAAACCATGTTGAAGATAGAATTGAATGCAATATGCCATAAACGTATCAAACTTTGCCCAATCTTGTTCTGACCATTCAACAAAGAAAACCTGCTTAAATTCTTGTGCTGGTGTAAGATATTTATTGTAATAATCTGAGAACTCAAAGTCTATTCTTCTTCTTTCATCTGTATATCCTCCTGTGCCTTTGACTATATAATTGGAGGAAATTAATATTTTAGGGACTTTTTCAAAGGGTATCGGAGTTGGGGATTTAAATTTTTTCTCTGAAACTATTTCACCTGTAATGGCTGAATAGAAAGTTTCGAAATTCAAATCTTTTCTTACATCGTCGAAATACAATATTTTGTGATGCTCTTCAACATCTTGAAAAAAGAATCTGTTATTTGTTTCTATATTTTTACCCTCTTTTATACAAACACTAGTCATTTTAGCTAATGCAGAAGCAACTAAAGACTTGCCAGTACCCCCATTTGCTTCTTTACCCATATAATCTATTTTTTCATCTGTAAATATTATTGCTTTGGTTACAGTTCTATCTTTATAATCATGTAGTAAATACCCAATAATGGAAATAAGTGAAAAGAACCTGTTATTACCTCCTGCAACATTTTGGATAAATCTTTTGAAATTAAAGTCTTCAAATTCAGATATGGAAAAGTCTCTACTCAAGATTTGATCCTTCCATATATAGTTATCAAAATCTGAGTAATTTATAATGTTCATACTGTCTCGCGTAATACAGAGTATTCCATTGTTATAGTATAAATAAGTAGTATCTCTACTTCCATTAATTGAGTTATACTCTATGGTTTCAAATGAGGTAATTAGATTCTTTGTGAATACATTTTGGGTATGAAATAATTGCTTGTAGTGAGATTTATTGATCTGATCTAAATATTGAAAAACAATATCCTTAAGCATATATTCTCTTGTCGTTTCAATAATTCTACCATTTGTGATACGAACCAAGGTAAAATCATTGTTAGGAATAGCTAGTTTCCTAAAGCCATTACAGTGCAAAAATTCAATTAATGCGGCAATATCTATATGATATTGACTTTCTCCTTTGGCAGTATTCTTTTTGACAAAATCAGTATTGCAATCAGTATTAATTTCATAATGCTTTTTCATAAAAAAAATTATGGAACGAAATTATTGGGATTCGAATTATACAAGTATAAAAAGGTGATGGAGAGGTGATAATTTAGCAGAAAAAAATCTCACCTTTTTTGCAAATCCTTTATAAAATCAGACAGTTTGGATGTAAGCTTAGATTTAAACTCTTGATATTGCTTCTTAGATTTAACCTTGTATCCTGCTTTATTTAGATCACTAGGTGTAATGGATTTATCTCTATTATTTCTAAAATCATACTCTGTAATTGTCGTTGTTGTAAGATTTGAGAACAATGGCTTGAGAACTTTTATTATTATCTCTAAATAACCTATATAGAATGGGATTCGAAATGGTGATAAATTTTCAGGATCATCGCATGTTATTAATTCCAAAAATTGGTCTTCTTGCTCTCTTTCGTTTCTGCAATCACAAATATTTTCTTCTTCTAAGGTGTCAGTAAGTAATTTGTATAGTTTTTTTAGGGATGCGATACTATGTTTATATCCCAATAAAGTAATTGTATTTTTATTTTTTCCAATTAGTTTTAAGATAGGATGTCTAAAATTAAGTGAGTCCTGATATCTTTCTTTTATTCTAACGACTAATGATACTATTGGTTTGATATAAATGTCACCATATTTATTTTTATCGGCATTAGAAATATTATTGTAAATACTTTGTAGTATGCCCAATTGTGACTTTAAAAAATATTTGTTCTCATTAATGTTACGATTAGTGTCTATAGAGTAAAATAAACAATCTCTAGCGTTAACAAATAATCTATATAAAGATCTATGAAGTGTAGAATCAAAAGTTTCTATAATAGTGGTAATCTCACCTTTTTGTGTCGTCTCATAAAAAGTAAAATGTAGTCCATCTTGAGACAGAAAAGCATCTAAATTATTAGCACTCTCGTGAAAGTTTTGTAATAATTTCTTAGCGCCATTTCCTTGGTCATAAAATTTCTCTATTTCCTGAAATGGTCTATCACAGGTAGCAATCTTTTTATTCATTCATTCCGTTCAATCATTTCTAAAAAAAGGCACTTTGGCACTTTTGCAAATTTAAATCTATTTATAACATTTTAAAATTATTTACATGAAACAAGATCTAACAATACAAATAATTGAGGATTATCCTCAGAACGCAGGAGTAAATTCAAATTCTCTTATTTCTCTCTCTAGAGAGGCAAATATTCTGACTCCTGCCCTGAAAGCTCCAGTTGCTTCAAATCACTTTATTGAAGCAAATACAAAGGATGTGGAACTTATGCATTTAAAGAAAGATTGCGTCATTCCCAATTTTTCTAAAGACAATGAGTCTACAATTTCACATCAGGAGTTTATTGAAACTTTATTATTCAGTGTTCAAACTGTTTTCCCAACTGAACAAATCACACAGCCAATTATAAGAGTGAGCCATGAAATTAAGGGGCGAATACCAGAGGCAATAGGCAAACCTGCTAATGAATTAGAGGAGTATGAAAAAACAATTTATTATGAACGGATGGCATTTGCAATTTCAATCTCTTCAATTGTGGAAAAAGTTGAAGAAAGCAATCTCGTTTTAACTGTAGGAGGTGTAAGGGCATATAACCACGAGAATCTGTATGGTAAGAAAAGCTTTGAAAAATTTAAAATCTTTATTGGCTTTCAGAATACAATTTGTACAAATCTTTGTATTTCCACAGATGGATATTGTGCTGAAATAAAAGCAACCAACGTTGAAGAATTGAAGATGAAAATATTAGACTGTTTTCATTCTTACAAAATGAATTCCGATTTAGAACTTTTGAATAATATGGGCAAATATGAATTGACAGAACATCAATTTGCACAACTAATTGGCAAGTCACGATTGTATCATTATTTACCAGAAGGAGTTAAAAAACAAATCCCATGTCTGGACTTTAATGACAGCCAGTTAAGTTTAATTGTAAGAACTTACTATCAGGATAAGAATTTTTGCAAATACTCTGATGGAAGCATTAGCCTTTGGAATTTGTACAATCTGTTTACAGGGGCTAATAAAACTAGCTATATTGACAGCTTCTTACAAAGGTCTGTTAACGCTACACAATTTATTCACGGTATCTCAGAAGCTTTACAAGGTAATAGCAATTACCATTGGTTTTTGAGTTAACCAATGCTCGGCACCTATCCACGGTGTCGGGTCTTTTTTTACATTACCCTTCATTATTTTGGTTATAGAGCCACTGTTTAGTTTCTTCCGTGATTTGGAAATTTAAATATTCAATAATTGGCTTTAAAATTAATTGCATTGCAGCAGGGGCTTTATCTTCTATCATAGAAATCTTTAAATTATATTCTTCTATGTTTTTCTGTTCAGAAAAAATCAAAGCAACAAGTTTATATGCTATCTCTTTTAGAAATGGTATAATAATATTTTTTGAGACACTATTTCTTGTCATTCCATGTGTTTTTTGGATGAAAGGAAAAATTCCCAATATTTGATTTATAATTAAATCTCTATCATCGGATAAGTAAAGCAAACATAACAAGCACATTAATTGCTCGTGCCTTTTGTCATTTCCTGCAAATGTATTTGCTCTTTTTATTAATCGCTCTGTAGTAATTTCTTTTAATACAGTTTTGCGAGTGAGTTCTTCTACTAGCGTCCAAAGAATAGGATTTGAAGCTTTAATTTCATAATCCTTAACCGCATTAGTAAATGTTTCTAATCTTACTTCTTTATCAGATGAATCTCTTAAGTAATCTGTAAATAATACACACATCGCCGGAATAATGCAAGTTAGTATTGTTAGGTTTTCAGCCTCATCCCAATTCTTGCTTGGTTTAGATTCTAATATTTCCTCAAGTTTTATTTCCTCTCTTCTCGAAAATTTAGCTTTATCCTCCTTCTTGGTACAAGTACTAAAAGCTGCAAATAGTAAATAGGATTCCAATGCTTCTCTTATTTTGAAACTGATTAAAGAAAATTGGCTACATGCGGAAGCTATCATAAGAAGAATATTTCCGTTTACATGCTTTCGAGCAGTGTCAAATGCTTTTAAAGACCATTTATAAGATTTCTCATTATTCTTAATTCCATCCGCAAAAATAGCAAGCATGCCATAAATTAAAGCATCTTGAAACTGGTCATATAATTCTGATAAGTTTGATTTATTTATTATGAAATGTCCAATTTTTGGTTTAAAATAATCTACTCCATCCATCTTTGGAATTTCATCATAAGCAATTGTATTCCCTATATACGTTATTGTATGGCTCGAGATTTTAAATAACCTTTTCCATTCAGTAGTGGGATCATTGCCTTTCGAATCAAATAATCTTATAACAATTTCTTCAAATATCTCAAAAGACTTTTCTAAATCATTATTAATCCAATAAGCTAAACCTAGTTCCCCTAGTACCATTATATAGTTTAGATCGGATAATTCCTTATTGGTGTCAACAAAAATTTTTGCTTCAATACAATATTCTAAAGCTTTTGCTTTGTTTGTATCAGATAGAATCGAGCTTGCATAAATTAAAGTATCCAATAAATTTAATTGGTCAGTTGGCTTTAAATCTATTGCGTGTTGTAGCCACTTTAAACTTTCGGGATTCTGTTTATGGAAAAATAGTTTCCCTATATTTTCATAAAGAAGATATTTGGCAGTATTAGTATTCAGGACTAATGATTTTTCTATAGTAAGATTTAAGGCTTTGTCAATATCATTTTTGTACTGAAATGTACAACTAATAATCTCTTTTAATACAATTGCAGCAAGGGTAAAAAATTTCCGCTCCTCAAAAAAAGTATATAACACATATAAGGAATTGATGACATCATCCCACTTTCTATTCTTTTTTTCAAGTTTATACTCTTCATCTACTAGTTTAGAAGCCAAAACTGTAATAGCGGTTTCTGCATTCTTATCATCAAAAAAGTTTGTTTTAAATATATCTTCAGAATGCGTTATATTTTCCAACCATAATCTAATATCTATTTCTGTGTTTATTTTAAGAATTGGAACCCAAAGAACTTTAATATATATATGGGCACCTTCCCTAAAACGTGCATTATATGGTTCTTCTAGATTCTCAACTGCTAATAATAAATCTCGATAAAATTTCCAAAAGTCTTGTAATTCTGGTTCGTTATAAAAGAAAAGAAGAGTTGCGTATAATGCAAGTCTTTCAATATTTTTTACCCCATCAGCCTGTGAAAAATTTTTCAATTGATTTTTATAAAAGCTTGTATCTTCTCCTAATGAATGAAATAAACGAACTTGCTCACTTCTTATAGAAATCTTTTGCATCATATGCATTCCTTCAGGAAGATTGATACCAGACCAATAATAAAGATATCCCCATTCTTTTATTGTTAAAATTTCTTGTTTGGTTCTGGCAGATCTATAAACAAGTGATAAAATTATTCCTGCTTGATCATAATCTTGAGCTGAAATAAATTCAGTAATTGCTCGAGAAGCTTTAACCTGATCAAGTTGTTTGCTTTCTATTATGGTGTTGGCAATTGCTAAATGCGTGTTTTTAATAACTACATCAGTTAGATTATTTTTTCCAATGTCTTTTATTAATGGAGAGATTTGGAATGTATCATTTGAAAATCCTTGGATCCAAATATTTACTAATTGCTGTAGTTTTTCACT
The DNA here is from genome assembly GCA_028288625.1 of Bacteroidota bacterium. Classification (GTDB taxonomy): domain Bacteria; phylum Bacteroidota; class Bacteroidia; order Chitinophagales; family JADIYW01; genus JADJSS01. The sequence goes on from JAQBNI010000057.1 coordinate 9,000, forward strand.
ATGGTGTAAGATCTTTTCATCAACTTGACATACATTTTTTACAATTTGTAAATCAAACTCCCAACTTATTAAGCTAAGCCTATATAGTAATTCTCGAAGAGCGGGGTCATATAAATAAGTGGTAATAGATAATTGGGCATCGGAAAGTATATTATTAGTAAACTCTTTCTTAAGTAAAATATCGATAACATCTGTAGAATTAGTTCCCCAATGTAAATTTTTTAAATGTTGAATCATTGCGGTGGTGAGCCTGGGGTTTCTTTCCGATAAGGATGTTATTAAACTAAGGTAATTTAAAATGTGTGAAGGAGCTCCACTGTTTAGCAGATACTCTATTGTTTCTTCGTCTGTAAATTGTAAATCTCCATATTCAAATAAAATATCAGTCTCTATTGAGCTTTTAATATTTTCTGGAATAGTATAATTAGAAGTAGTTAATAGCTTAATTGAATATTTAGAAAACGCATTGGCAAGTAAGATTAGTGTTTCAGAAAATAAAGTGGGATTATTTACTCTAGGAATATCATTTAAAATAATTAATGAGTTTTTTGGCAAGAGTGATGCAACTTTTGTAACCCACATTTCCTTGTTATGTAAAACAGTTTCACTGGAAATCAATTTTAAAAACTCTAGAAAAATTGCATATGATAAATGCTCATTAGAATTATAGGACCTTAAGTCTAACCACCATTTTTGTTCAAATTTATTAGATACGAGAGCAGCAAGTTGTGTTTTGCCTGATCCATTTATACCACATAGAGAAATCCAAGTAATATCTTTAAATCTTTCTAAAATTAAATTCACTTTCTTGTCTCTTTCCGATCCATTAACTATTTGTGAAGGATGGCTGATTGAAAAGTTTTTTAAATGATATTCAAATACAGTATCTGAAGGTAATTGCGTTTCTATTTTTTGAGTTAATGCCAATAAGGAAGATGCATTGTTGGTAATATCACTTTCTAACTTTAATAGTTTAATGTGGATATTGTCTGTAAATTGTTTTAAAAGATTTAGTAATAGTTGATCTGACTGTGACACTTGCTTTTTAATACAATTATTCAAATCTGCAAGAGCTAATTGTTTAGTCTCTTTATGGGTCAATAGTTTGAATACATAAAGAAACAATTTTGAATATATCTGTTCCGAATCTTTTTTTTCTACTTTAAATTTGCTTAATAGAGCTTGTTTAATTGTTTCATTAATTTGAGTCGCATCACCCTTATTTATACTCCAATTAAAATTGAAAATAAATTCTTTAAAACTTTCTGGCGAAGAGTCTTTAAGGTAATTGCTAAATAAAAGCCAGTTATTTGTTTGGGCATCCTTCCTACTAATAAATTTATTGCATGTATTTTTTAGGTGATCTTTAATAAGAATAAGTCTATTATCATTAACATCGATGTTCTCCGTTTCACAGAGCTTGTTCCATACATCAATCCCTGCTTCTCCACTTATAAAAATTGCAGGTCTTTCTATTCCGTAAGATGTATTTGTTATGAATCGAAATATTATTTTAGTATTTGGGTTATTTGTTCTGTGAAGAAAGTAATTTAGAATAGTCTCTAACGATTTCTCATTGTTTAATGTGATGTTGTTTTCAAGGTATTTAACTTGTTCAAGTTCTCGAATATCAAATTCAGTAATTTTGTCGTTTATGATGTCTATATCTTCACCCTTTTCTAATTCTAATATTTCATTATTAGCTAAATTTATCCATTTTAGAATAGTGTAATCCACCTGATATACATATCCTCGAATCACATACCAAGCATCTCTATTCGCAATTTCCTTAAAATCCATCAAGCTAAGTATTTAATAAAAATTTTTGCTAAACCCTCAATATATTTTTCTTCAAGGGCTTCTTTTACCTTATTAATGAGAATTGGGTGCTTTTTAAATGTTAAGTAATATGTTTCGGAAGGGTATTCCATTATCCAGTAGGGATTGAACTTATTGTAGTCGAATGTATCTAAATTTAAAAGCCATTCATAATAGGGAACGTTGTTGTGAAGTGAACTTATCTCTACAGTACTAAGTGTAACATTATAACTATAGATTAATCTAATAAAATGATTCAAAATAAAGTTTTGATCTTGTTTGTCATCCTTACTAAAAATGTATCCTTTAGTGTGCCAAAAGTTTTGAATTAGACTCATATACTGATTAAAGTATTGTTCATAATTGATTATTTCGAATAAAACCGAGTCATAGTATAAATCATGTTCAAAATTTTCGTTTAATCTTTTAAGAATACCTGCTCTAATTTTTTCTTTGTAGTCAAGAGGAGCAATTCTGTGAAAATATAACAGATTGTCTTCTTTAAGGATTCTCTTATTAGTGGAAAGACTATCTATTAGGAGATCGATATTTTTTAAAATTCCCTCACTTGTTATTTCATAGTTTTTCTGTTGCAACCAATAAGTGCAATGCTGAAACAATGTGAAATTGTTTTTTAATTGTTCTTTATTTAAGCTTAAATTTAATATCTGCTCCAGATTTTTAATATTGATTTGTTCACCCTTAAACTTTAATAACTCATTTACATAATTTATGGTTCTAGAGTTTAGTGTTGATGATTTCAACAGTTGCTCTATTACATTTGAAAGAATTTGGTTCAATTCATTTGTAGATATATTTAATCGAGAAAGTATTAGGATCTGATTTGAAACTAATTTGTTTGTTTTATCTCTTAGGTAATAAATCTGAGATTGGGAAATCTGCTCATTTATCAAATCTTCTAAAATATTGAATGAAGTAAAAAAATTCTTCATTTTATTAAATACCTCCACATTATTACCATGTGATGGAGGAGATAGCTTTAGTTCTTTTAAGTTATAGCTTTCAAGTATTTTAAGGATTTTTTCAGGTTCACCAAACTTAATTATTAATCTTAAAATGTATTCATTGAAGAATTCTTCTTTAGAAGAATCTTCATTTGAAATGCTATAAAGAGCTACGATTCCTTCAAATCCTTTCTGAATGACTGTTGTAAATTCTAAGAATATATCATAAATAATTAAGTTCCCATCAATAAACAAAGATAATTGAGCTACTGTATCAAGGAGTTCATTGAGGCTGTTATTGTTTGACCAATTCCCATTTTGATCATTAATATAAATCTCTCTACATTCATCTATCAATTTTAATATTTTCCAAATAGTCTTATCAATAAATTTAGAATCAGCAATCCAGTCTAAGACGGTGCATATTTCAGGTTCTATATTTTGGATGGATTTTAAATGATGTAATATCTTATCTAGATCAATGTCATTTAATCCCTCCTTTATTTTTTCCCACTCCTTTCCATAGCCATACCGTTTAATAATAGTGTTTAATCTAAACAAGTTATGTTCGCAAATAAAATAGCTTACATATTTTTTTTCGGCTTTAAATTTTTCACGCAGCTCTTTATATAAAAGTATTGAGGTCTTAAAATTACCATATTGGTAATGCATGTATGCATTTTTTAATGCGTCATAGTTTTCTTGATTTTTATTTGTGCCTATTAGTTTATTTATTGATTGTGTAAAATCGAATCTTTCAAAAGTGCATCTCACACAATTGCATTGTTCTCGACTGAATAAGGTATGTATACAAAGTCTCTCTTCATTAGAATTAAATAAGTAAAGATGGTGAAATAGGTTATGACCAAAAAAATCAACTATTTTTTTATTTGTTTCATCTAGTTCAGAAATATCTTTTTTTATTAATTCTTTAAAATAATTATATAAGTCTTTATTATCAGTATATAATGAAAAGTCAGAATAATGAGATTTAGAATTATTGGTTTTAGAAAGTGGATACAACTTGGATAAAAATGTATGTGGGATGACCTTTAATTCTTCAAACTTGTTGAACAAATAATTGAATGCATCTTTGATGTTAGATATTTCTTGTAACTTTTTATTTAGAGATTGAATAAAAATTAAATCCTCAGACGAGATATCCTGATTAAACTTTAGTTTGGGATATTCCTTTCCCAAATATTCATGAATATTAAAGAGTGAGTCAATGTCTAAATGATTGCCGATTTCATTTACTAGTGTACTAATATTCCATATGTGAGATGATTCGAATTTAAAATTACCAAGATCTTTATTGTTTTTGTTGCTTATTTCTTTTAAATACTCATTAAGATCCGTAGTCTTGAGCGATGATTTATATTCGTCATCAATTATCAGTATATATAAGCGATCATAATTTTTATAAAGTTCCTTCTTTATAAATTTTTCAAGTGTATTCTTGATTTTTAATGCGGATTTAGTAGATGTTATCTGAAAAGCTATTTTGCTATTTTGACAACCCAAATCAATTGCTTCAGTATTTTTTTTATCAATTTCGAGTCTTTTGAAGGAAGCTTTCTCAGTAGTAAAAAGAGCATTCATAATTGGTATAAAAAGGATTTCTGCATAAAGGTTTATATCATGGTAACCACTGTTACTTGCAAGTCTTATCTCTGTAGTAAACAGAGCAAAATAAGTTCTAATCTCAGTAATGTATTTTAAACCATCAGCCATATAAAAATTTATATTTAATATAGGAACAATAATGGATTAAAAATAATATATTAATGCTGTTTAATAACACAAATTGCTGTTTGTGAATCTTATTCATGATTACGGGTGTAAATTTTACTATTTTTCATTAATTGATTTTATGTCTTCGTTAGTGCCATATCTCATTAGTGTTCCATTGGGTGCATTTAGTTCTTTAATTGCGTGGTATATTTTAAACCACTTAATCAAACCAAAAATTAAATTTTCTGATTGGATATCAAAGTTATATGAGAACAATGTCCCCTTTTACAGATTTAAGTTTGAGAATAATGGGAAAAGAAATATAGTAGAAGTGGAAATAACTGCAAAATTGCGTATTAAAGGATTAAGATTTACGAATAATTGGGAAGTCATTTATTTACCTCTTGATAATAATAATATTCCTATCATATACTCAATAAAAAGTAAAAACAAAATTTTGAGAGAGGTTCCTCGTTTGGAATTAAGTATCATTGAACCACGTTACTATAAATTTTTAAGTGAGGTAATAGTTAAACGGATTAACTCCGGCAATATAACTTTAGAAGAATTATTTAGTCTTGGAACACATGCAGAATTGATCTTGATTATTTCAGGATTTGATGAAATCAGTGGAGCAAGAAAAACTTTTTGTTCTGAACCATATACACTGAACAGAATTAAAGAAGGCATATTCGAAAATAATGGATTAGAAATTAAAGGATAATTTTTTTTAAAAAATTTTTCCATAATCTCTCTTCGAGAACGCAAACCACCCCAAAACAACCCCCACTAAGTTTTGAATGGGGAAAACACCCCCGGTTATTATTGTTAACTCAAAATTTTAAACCTATGGTAAAAGTTATTGGCTATCATTTAAGACAGTCTAATGATGGCAAAGAGTTCTTTACTCTTACACTTCAAGGTGGTGTGGAAATTGTTCAATCCTCATCTACTGGTAATTATTATGTTACGGCAAAGAAGGCAAGTTTAACTTGTTCTTTTGATGAACAAACCTGTAAGTCTTTAATTGGGCAAGATTTACCAGGAAAAATTGAAAAGACCCAATGTGAGCCTTATGACTACCAAATTCCGAATTCGAATGAAGTCATTCAGCTTTCTCACAAATTTGTTTATACGCCTGATGAATCTACAAAGATCATTATTCCTTTTGGAGGTGAATTAAAACCATCTTTGAATGGTTCATTGGCGCATATGTAAATTTCTTTGTCCCATTTTGCCTACCTTGACTGGTTAGGCAATTTGGGGATTTTCTTTTATTGCGTAAACACACAGATGGAGTAAACAAGGGGAAATAACAAGAATGCAGATTTTTTAAAATAGTGGCAGATAGTATGTAATAGCTTTTTTTTAAAATTCAAACAATTCCTTAAGGTCAACATTCAATGCCTTACTTAATTTATTTAGAGTTCCTAAAGTCACATTTGTTCTTCCACCTTCTATTCTAGATATGCTAGTTTTTTCAAAATCACATATCGTGGCAATATCAAGTTGCGTGAAGCCCTTAGATTCCCTTAGTTCTTTTATTTTCTTCCCAAGCCTAATTTTTAGCTTCTCATCAGTCATCAGGGTTGTCATAATTGTCAACTCAAAATGGTGATAATCAACGCCAATAAGGTAAACATATATGTCAAGGTGTTGTAAAAGGAGTTGGAAATTAATTTGGTGGAAAATTAAATAAGGCTTACTTTTAATTACCTGTTGACATATATGTCAATAAACTTAGTAAATAGTTGATATGAAAAAAACATTTGTCTTATTTGTACTAATACTTACAAATTTACTTGCATATACGCAATCGGATTATTTTAGTGGTTTTTATGAAGGTTATAAAAATGGTTATTGTCAAAATAAAATTGGGTGTTGGTCACCTACTCCTCCAATTGCACCATTGCCTGCTATAGGCATAATAATTAATTATCAATCTGGCTACAATGCAGGATTTATATTAGGAATGAAAGATTCAGAGCAAGCGGATAAATTCCAAAATACAGATAACAATAATAATGGTAGATATAAAACCTCGAAGTCAGAGGATGTTGACTTTATGTATAAAGTAGATATAAACAATGTTTATGCTTTAGCAGATGCTCTAAAAAAGTTAAAAGGAAGAGCTATTGCCTTACAGGATGAAAAAAATTATCAGGAAATGCTAGATTTGAGTTTAAAGGGAATAAAAGTTAGCCCACATGATCCTGAATTATTGGAATTATGTGGGATTGCTTATGTAAACTTACAAGACTATTCAAATGCCTTAAGTTATCTAAAGCAAGCAATTAAATATGGTGCCGATGATGCTGCCACTCTAAGGACAGTAGTAAATGACATAGAAAGTGGAGACTATCAAAGTAGAATCAATAAATGATCACAATAGTCTTAATTAGATACCTAAAAGAACACCAGTAAAAAATAATTCCCCTTAATTATCTAATAATGAATAATATACGGTCGTTGGTTCGAATCCAGCCGCCCCGACAAAACAAGAAAAAAGGTACGCGATAGCGTACCTTTTTTTATTTGCGCAACGAGCGAGAATTTATTCTCGCGAAGTGGAGCAAATAAAAAAAGATTGGTGCGAAGCCACCTTTTTTCTTGTTTTGTACTGCCCCATTTACTCGATCAACGCAGCTAATCCTTTTATTCTCCTGAAGCAAATAAAAAAGACACCGGCGATTAACCGCTTTTTCTGTTTTTCACCCACCACTGGATTAACGCAGTTAATCCAGTCAACAGAAAACCTATAAGGTTTTAGAAACCGTATAGGTTTCGTATTCTTCCAACGCTTTCTTTACTTCTTATGCAATTATTTCTCTATACATGGGAATCATGTAATCTTTTATAGTAATTATATAAAATATCCTATGTATATAATTTGATATTTGTCTTATTATCGACTAAAATAACATTTTAGCCTCTCTTCCGACAGTAGCAGTTTGTAAGCCGCCCCGGCTTCTAAAAAAGGTTTGCACAGCAAACCTTTTTTGTTTTATACGCCTGATCTTCTTTTCATCTCATATGTACAAATCATGTAATGTTTTTAAGAAATTGTATAAAAAGAACCATTCAATTAATCTTCATATTTGTCTGGTAAACAAAATATATCGTGAAAATTAAACAAGATCAAAAACAAGGCAGTCAGCAGAATTTAGAAAGACAGGATAATAAGAGTATGACTGCTCAGAACAATAGCAAATCACAAAGAAATGCAAAACAAACAACCGACAAGTCTTCCGGAAAAGGGAACTCGGGAAGGTCATCTAACAAGTAAACTAAGATAAATTATAAGGCATAAAGACTCATCTTCCGACAGTAGCAGTTTGTAAAGCCGCCCGGCTTACTAAAAAAAGGTTCGCATAGCGAACCTTTTTTTATTTATAGAAATTCATTCCGGTCCACATCTTTTATATTCCCAAACCCAATTACATCATCCGCAGTGTCATCATCTCCTAATTCAGAAGCGCGCTTGATCGTTCCCAACCCGTATTTATCCTTTATATCATACACCGTTTTGCGAAGCTTGTTATTTTTTATGTGAGAATTGTCGAAAATATTCAGTTGAACGGATTCCTCTGAAATAAAATCACCGATAATAACGCCAACACCGGTCATATTGCGGTTAAAAATATGCTCGTTCAGATTATTCTTTTCTTCAAATACTTTTTGCCGTTCTTCCAGTATATGAAAAATTTCCATGCCGTCCTGTAAAGGTTGTGTGGTAGAAAACCTGTCTTCGTAAGAAGTACCATCTTCATACTTCGTATAAAAAGTAACGCGCTTGCAGAAAAGCTGTTTTTTCATCAGCCGTTTTTCGAGTGTAAGACACAACATCACAAAAACTGACTTTAATGATTCAATATCTTTTCGCTGGTCTTTGGATACATGCCGCATAGCCGACATATTCTTATACTCTTCACTTTGCAGCAGGTCAACTTCCTGGAAATGCAGGCGGTAATACCAATGCAATCCTACAATGCTTTTGCATGCTGCTTTTAATTTTTCAGGAGTGGAATAGCGAAGATCCAATGGCGTGTAGATGCCTGATTTATTTAGTCTTTCCGCCATGCCTTTCGCAATTCCGGGCAAGTCGGTGAGTTCTAGTTTCTTTAAAACGGAGTCAATATTTTTAGGATTGATGACTGTTAGCCCATCCGGTTTTTGTATATCGGAAGCGAGCTTTGCAAGAAATGCATTTGGTGCAATACCGATAGAGCATTTCAGCCAATCGCCTACTTCTTCAAAAATATCTTTTTTAATTCTTTTTGCAACAGCAACTACATCCGGATGCACATTTTTATAAGATGTAAGGTCCACAACCGCCTCATCAATACTCTTTGGCATTACATCATCGGAATATCTTTTCAGGATATTAATAATGCGCGAATGGAAAGTGCGGTATTTATCAGGATTGGTTTCCAAAGGCACAAGATCCGGGCAGATCCGGATGGCTTCATTCAGCCGCATCCCCAGCTTGATCCCCCGTTTTTTTGCTTCAATGGAAGGCGCGATCACGCACCCGTACTTCCCCGTATACACACACACGCCCACAGGTCTTCCGCGCAGCCAGTAGTTGGTTTGCTGCTCGCAGCTGGCGAAAAAACTGTTCATGTCAATAAACAGCACACGCGCTTCCGTTTTCGTATTCAGGGTATTGGAGTTCACGTTTGAAAGTTAATAGTTATAGGTTAAATGTTATTGGTTATTTGTAAATTATTTATCCTATAAATCGTAAATCGTACATTGTAAATCGTAATTTTAATCCATGAATTTTCCCACAAAATTGGTCATCGGTGGCGATCATGCAGGCTTTGAATATAAAGAAGCGATCAAGCAATATCTTGCAAAAAATAACTGTGAAGTGATTGATGTCGGAACGCACAGTTTAACCAGCTGCGATTACCCGGATTATGCGCATGCAGCAGCAGAAAAAATTGAAGATGGAACATGCGAATTCGGTATACTGATCTGCGGCAGCGCAAATGGTGTTGCTATTACAGCCAACAAGCACAAAAATATCCGTGCAGCAATATGCTGGAAAAATGAGATCGCATCTTTAGCGCGACAGCACAATAATGCAAATATTATTTGTTTACCTTCGCGGTTTGTAACATTGGACGAAGCATTGGAAATGGTGCATACATTTTTTACAACAGATTTTGAAGGTGGAAGACATGCGAACCGCGTGAATAAGATCGATATCCATGAGTAACACGATACAGAAACTATCCGTCATACTTTTATTCGTTATGGCATGTTCATTTTTTGCATCCGCGCAGGATGCAAAAGTGTATGATATGATCCCATACAGGAAAGACAGCTTGTGGGGTTTTGCAGATATCGCGAAAACAGTTTTGATCCAACCGCAATACAAAGAGATACGCTTTTTTAACGAGGAGATCACTGCAGTGCGCAAAGATAAATGGGGATTTATTGATAAGAGGGGACAAGCGGTAACGCCTTTTAAATATGATGTCGCCGGAGATTTTAAAGAAGGCATGTGCCAGGTACGGATCGGAAATAAAGTAGGTTATGTAAATGAAAAAGGAAAGGAAGCGGTAAAACTTAACTATCAGTTCAGTGAAGAATTTTCAGAGGGACTTGCCGTAGTGAGTGACAGTATCAACGGGAAATTAATATCTAAAATAATTGACAAGAACGGCAAAGAGATTCTGTCAAATATTATTGTCGCATCGAGTCAGTTTCATTCGGGATATATCGCAATCAAAGAAATTGATCAAACATATTTTATAAATCGGAACGGTAAGAAATTAAATCTTCCCGAAAATGCTGAAATATATTTTCAATTCTCTGAAGATGTGGCGCCGGTGAAATTGCGTTCAGTAAAAATTACGCCGGATAGTTTGTATAGTGTAGTAAACTATCTTGGTATTATTAATACTGCAGGCAAATTATCAAAGGATACTGTAAAGGATATTTTCGGAAATAAATTATCCATTTCAGCAAACCAGCGCATCATTACAAATTTTACAAACGGCTTTGCGATTGTTCAGCGCAGCTCGCTGGAAGATTATACAGCAGACAAAAAAAATGAGTATGCTTTTGTAGATAAAAAAGGAAAAATGAGCATGTGGTATAGTGCAGTACGAACGTTCAGTTCTGACGGAAGATCTCTCGTTGTTTCAACCGGAGATTCTACCGTGAAGATCATCGATATAAATTTTAAAACGATTCCGCCTTTCATCAAATTGGCAGATGCAGGTACGTTTTCGGAAGGCTTGCTTCGCGTAAAATTCGCTGCCGGTGGCAAATGGGGTTTTATTAATGAAAAAGGAGAAATTGTGATCGAGCCTGTATATGAAGAGTGTTCAGATTTTTCCGGTGGAATTGCTGCAGTTACCCGCAATGGAAAACATGGCTTTATCAATAAGAACGGACTTCAGTTCTGGGAAAATTGATATATGAATTGAATTTGCCTTCATTCAGGCATAATTTCCTCCCAAAATCACAGAAATTTAACACCAAACCCTGATTCTCCAATTCTATAATTTTATAATTCTACAATTAATCCCTATCTTTGCAATCCATTTTTAATCAAATTATTAACAATTATGAGCAATTACGAAACGGTTTTTATTACAACGCCCGTACTCTCTAATGATGAGTACACAAGAACCGTAAAAAAGTACACTGATCTCGTAGAGAAAAACGGTGGTACTCTGGTTCAAAAAGAAGATTGGGGAATCAGGCAGCTTGCCTATCCAATCCAGAAAAAAACAACAGGCTTTTACACGCTGTTGCAGTTTGAGGCTGATCCTCAGTTCATCAAAAAATTTGAAGTGGAATTTAAGCGCGATGAGAGCATCATGCGTTTTCTGACCAGCAAATTTGACAAGCACGGGCTGGCTTACGCACAACAGCGCAGGGATAAACTGAATGGTAAACCTAGAAAAACGGAGGCATAACATGGCAACACACGAAGAAATTAAATTCTTAAACTCCCCGAAGATCGGGTTGCAAAGAAAAAAATACTGCAGGTTCAAAAAAAGCGGTATCAAACACATCGACTACAAGGATCCACAATTCTTGTTTAAGTTTATTAATGACCAGGGAAAATTATTGCCGCGTCGTCTTACAGGAAACTCTTTGAAGTTCCAGCGCAAGATCTCACAGGCGGTAAAGAAAGCGCGTCATTTAGCAATATTGCCTTACGTTACTGACCTTTTAAAATAAACGATCATGGAAGTCATCTTATTAAAAGACGTAGATAATTTAGGAATGAAATTCGACGTAGTGGCAGTAAAGCCGGGCTACGGAAGAAATTTCCTGATACCACAAGGACTTGCACAGGTTGCTAATGTATCGAACAAAAAGCACGTGGAAGAAGTGAAGAAACAGCAGTCTGCAAAAATTGCTAAACTGATCGAAGATTATAAAGTATTAGCAGAAAAGCTGAAGGCAACAAGAATACTCGTCGGTGCAAAATCCGGCGCAAGCGGAAAATTGTTCGGAAGCGTAACAAATATACAAGTGTCTGAAGCGCTGAAAAAACAATTCGATCTTACCGTGGATAGAAAGAAAATTCATATCCAGGGAGAAGTGAAAGAATTAGGCGTGTATAAAGCGACTGTAAATTTATTTAAGGATGTGATGACGGAGATTGAATTCGAAGTTGTTTCTGAATAAAAAAGTTGTCCGACCGCTAAGCAAGTTTAATGCGCGGGAAGCGGTCAGTACGACTTAATGAAATAACGAACGCCGGATTTTTATCCGGCGTTTTTTTATTTATCCAACTGTCATTTCGACGCAGCCCTAATAATGCTGAATTAAAACAATGATGCGGCGAGGAGAAACCTCGCCTTATTATTTTGTGTGAGACTGAGAAATTGCCTAATGCGCGTGAGCTGCCTGAAGGGCTTGGTGCGTAGCACCGAACGAAGTGAGCCCGGAAGGGAGCGACCCGTAGGGGCACACCCCCAAAAAAAATATTATTTCAAATAAATCAGGTAGATCAAGGTCTTACTCATACCGCAACGCCTCAATCGGATCCTGCAGCGAAGCTTTATACGCCGGGTAAATTCCGGACACCAAGCCCACAATCAAACAAAATGCAATTCCTACCAGCATCCACATCCACGGAATAATAAATGCTCCGCCGATAGAAAGTGAAACGGCGTTTCCCGCAGCAATTCCTAAAACAATTCCTAAGAAGCCACCGAATTGGCAGATCACCATGGCTTCCAATAAAAACTGCAACCGGATAGATTGATTATTTGCACCGATTGCTTTTAAAGTGCCGATCTCCTTCGTGCGTTCCGTCACGCTCACCAGCATAATATTCATTAAGCCAATTGCCGCGCCTATGAGTGTAATAATGCCGATAATAAAACCTGCCATCGTCGCATACTTCATTTTCTCTACAAACATTCCGGAAATACTATCGCTTTTCAGAAGATCAAAATTTATTTGTTCGCCCGGATGCAGCTTACGCACATTTCGCATCACCAGCGTTGCTTCTTCCTGCACCGGTTCCATATTCTCCGGGTCATCTCCTTTCACACTAATAATATAAGAAGGATTTTCCTGCGCATACAGCTGTCGCGCTTTTGCCAAAGGTACCAGTACCATATTATCTGTAGTAATAAAGCTCGATCCTTTTTCATCCAGCACGCCGATCACTTTATATTTTACATCATCCAGGCGAATGATCATGTTATCGAGATTGTAGTTTGCTCCAAATAATTTTTTCGCTACGGTATAACCGATCATGATCACATTGCTGCCGAGTTTTAATTCCGGAGTTGTAAAATTTCTTCCCTGTAATAAAGTATAGCTTTCATTCACTAAATAATTTTCATCGGAACCTATCACGAGAATATTCGGATTTGTTTTTTTGTTTCCAAATTTCGCAGTCGAGCCCTGGTTGGCGAGATATTGTATGGATGTGGAATATCTGTCGTTAAATTTTTCTTTGAACTGAGTCGATTCCAGGAAGGAGATACTTCTGAATATTTTTTGAGGCTCGGAATTATCAGCATCGAGGTTAAAGCCTAAACTTTTATTCCTGATCTTGAAGGTGCCTGCGCCCATGCTGCTGAAGCTTTTTGATAAATAACTTTTGAGACCATCAACAACAGTCAATATTCCAACCAATGCCATGATCCCAAAACCGATAATGCAACACGTAATGATCGTACGAACAATATTCGTTCGCACTGAACGGTAAGCAAGCGCAAGGACTTCGAAAAAACTCATGAGTTAAAGATATAAAATTGAAATGTATGGAGGTTATTGTTTATTTACCGGAACCACTTCAATCTCTTTTGGTAATTCAAAAACTTCATCGCTGATCTCTTTCGGGCGGATCGCCACAAGCTCAAGTACGTAAATGTAGTCATCAGTATCATAAAGAATACGCTTGGTGATCAACGAGCCATTAGTGAATTTATAGAGCCTGTCGTCTCCATCTACGCGAAAACAATTGTATTGCAAGGGATTTATTTTTATCGAATCAAAGTAATAATATTCTGCACTGCGAAAACCATCTTTTATATCCTCCATGATATGACAATTCATTCCTGCCACTACTATCATGGTATCTAACATTCTCAGTCCGGTGTAATTTTTTGGCTTGGCAAACTTTGTACTGTCCCAGCACAATTGTCTTTCAAAAATACGATGGACATTTGAAGTGTCTTTCCGGATTGATATGCTATCTCTCACAGAAATAGTGGCATTGATTAAAGTGTCGACAATATGTATCGTGTCGTTTTGTATAACTGTTCTTGGTTTACCAAAATTCCGGTATTCATAGCTGTGCCCGTTTTCAAAATCATCTATTTGCCAGTTTATTTTGTTCTTTTGATTCACATTGAGCTTGTATTTTCCACCCTTGATTGTTACTGTTTGCAAAATATCTTCATATAAACGCTGGAAAGATTGTTTGTCGATAAAGGCATTGCGATAATCAAGTTCTCCTTCGAAATAAGTTTGTGCAAAAACCGGTGTCAGCCGGGCAAAAATGTACAGCAATAAGAAAACACGCAATGGCATAAAGGAATTTTGCGGTAAAATAGTTAATCAGCCGGAATTCCTGATAATTATTTAATGCTCCCTGCGGGGAAAAACGGAACTAATCAACTGTTAAAGCTCATTAATGTTTATAGAATTCAAATGATTCTTTTTAAAAAATCGTACATTTGCGGTCGCTTGGACAGCCTCAGGCGGCAAGCAAAATTTTTAATAGTTAAATATATATTCCTATGATTTTCGATTTAGATATGATCAAAAAGGTGTATTCGGAATTTCCGGCAAAAGTGGATAAAGCAAAAGCATTGTTGAACCGTCCTTTGACGCTTTCTGAAAAGATCCTGTATGCTCACTTACATGCTGAACAGGAACTGGAAAATTTTGAAAGAGGGAAATCATATGTAAATTTTGCACCGGACCGTGTAGCAATGCAGGATGCAACGGCGCAGATGGCATTATTGCAGTTTATGCAGGCGGGAAAAAAGAAAGTGGCAGTGCCTTCCACGGTCCACGCGGATCACCTTATACAGGCAAAGATCCGGGCGGATAAAGATCTGCAGGAAGCGATCAACAAAAACAACGAAGTATATAATTTCTTAGCATCAGTTTGTAACAAATACGGATTGGGTTTCTGGAAACCCGGCGCCGGAATTATTCACCAGGTAGTTTTAGAAAATTATGCTTTCCCGGGAGGCTTGATGATCGGTACCGATTCACATACTGTAAATGCAGGAGGTTTGGGGATGATCGCAGTTGGAGTTGGTGGCGCAGATGCTGTTGATGTAATGGCGGGAATGCCATGGGAATTGAAATGGCCAAAACTAATTGGTGTAAAATTAACGGGAAAATTAAGCGGCTGGACTGCTCCGAAAGATGTGATCCTCAAAGTTGCGGGAATATTGACGGTGAAAGGCGGAACAGGCGCTGTCGTGGAATATTTTGGTGAAGGTGCAACTTCAATGTCGTGCACAGGAAAAGGTACGATCTGCAACATGGGCGCAGAGATTGGTGCAACAGCTTCCACTTTCGCGTACGATGATTCTATGTCGAGATACCTGAAAGGAACGGCAAGAGCGCAGGTGGCAACATTTGCGGATGCTATCAAGGATTATCTTACTGCTGACGCAGGTGTTTATGACGAGCCGGAAAAATATTTTGATCAGGTAATTGAAATTGATTTAAGCACTTTGGAGCCGCATTTGAACGGACCATTTACGCCGGATCTTGCAACGCCCGTTTCAAAGATGAAAGAGGAAGCAGCGAAGAATGGCTGGCCACTCGATGTGAAATTCGGGTTGATCGGTTCTTGCACGAACTCTTCTTATGAAGATATTTCCCGTGCAGCATCTTTAGCAAAACAAGCAATAGAGAAAAATCTGAAACCAAAATCTCACTTCACTGTTACGCCCGGTTCTGAGCAGGTGCGCTATACGATCGAACGCGATGGATTTATTGAATTGTTTGAAAAGATCGGTGCGAGTGTGTTTGCAAATGCATGTGGACCGTGCATCGGGCAATGGAACAGGGAAGGTGCAGAGAAAGCGGAAAAAAATACGATCGTGCACTCTTTCAATAGAAATTTTGCAAAGCGCGCGGATGGGAATCCGAATACCTATGCTTTTGTGGGTTCTCCGGAATTAGTGACTGCGATTGCAATTGCAGGCAACCTCGATTTTAATCCTTTGACAGATACATTAATTAATGAAGATGGAAAGGAAGTAAAATTAGATGAACCGTCTGGTTACGAATTACCGCCGCTTGGTTTTGAAGTGAAAGATGCCGGTTACCAGGAGCCTGCTGCTGACGGCTCGGGCGTTTTGATCAATGTAAAAGCTGATTCCGATCGCTTGCAGTTACTCGAAGGTTTTAAAGCATGGGAAGGAACAGATCTTTTGGGATTAAAATTACTGATCAAGGCAAAAGGAAAATGTACAACGGATCATATTTCAATGGCTGGTCCGTGGCTGCGTTATCGCGGTCACCTCGATAATATTTCCAATAACATGCTGATCGGTGCAGTGAATGCATTTAATGATAAAACAGATACGGTATTGAACGAAGTGACGGGAGAATACGGTTCTGTACCTAATACGGCAAGGGCTTATAAAGCTGCCGGACTCGGCTCGATCGTAATCGGTGATGAAAACTACGGCGAAGGTTCTTCTCGTGAACATGCCGCGATGGAGCCGCGTCATTTGGGCGTGAGAGCGGTGCTTGTAAAATCCTTTGCGCGTATTCATGAAACCAACTTGAAAAAACAGGGGATGCTCGGATTGACTTTCATAAATAAAGATGATTACGAAAAGATCCTGGAAAAAGATACCATAGATATTGTTGGCTTAACAGAATTTGCACCGGGTAAAAACTTAAGCATCGTGTTGCATCATGAAGATGGCTCAACGGAAAGCTTCGAGGTAGCCCACTCTTATAATGATCAGCAAATTGGCTGGTTCAAAGCGGGTAGCGCGTTGAATTTAATAAAGCTGCAGGTTGCTGAATAAATTTATAAGTAGTGAAAGATTAAGGTTGCCTATTGGCAGCCTTTTTTCTTTTAAAATATATCGTTAGCTTAGTGTGCCTCGCAATGAAAAGACTTTTCACAATATTTATTTTTTCTTTTTCCCTTTTTTCGTGTAAGAAGGAAAGCATGAATACTTCTACTATGGAGTTGTTGCATGCTGTCCGTGGAAGTGATCCGGGAATTTATGATCAGCAGGGAAGATACATTTTGTTGCGCGGCGTAAATTACAATGCATTGGGTGATTACTGGCAAGGCAATCCTGCTGTTGCGACAACAAAACAATATGAAGAAAGAGATCTGCAGCTGATGGCAAAGTATGGAGTGAATTGTATTCGCTTATTGTTCAGCTGGAGTGAACTCGAGCCCGAAAAAGGAAAATATAATTACGAATATATTCAGAGGTTGCAGCATGTAATTGAAGATGCCGCAAAATATAATATTTATATCCTGCTCGATATGCACCAGGATGCGTGGGGAAAATTTATTGTTTCTCCGGCAAGTGAAATGTGTGGAAACCCCAATAAAGGTTGGGACGGAGCACCGGCATGGGCAACGCTAACGGACAGCGCTTCCACTTGTCTTTCCGGTGGAAGAGAAACTGCACCTGCGGTAATTCACGCATTCGAAAATTTCTGGAATAACACCAATGGCATTAATGATGATTGTATAAAAGCATGGCAGGAATTAGTAAAAGCAACATGCAATTATTCGAATGTTGTGGGTTATGATTTGATCAATGAGCCTAATCTTGGAGATCAACCTCTAAATGTGGAAGGACGAAAACTGGGAAATTATTATGACAAACTGATCAAAGGAATTCGCACTGCAGAAAATAATGCAAACGGATCTTCGCACATTATTTTTTTTGAAATGAGTGTAACATTAGCAGGCAGCGGAACACCGTTTATTCCTTTTCCGGATTTTACTTCAGATAAGAATATTATTTTTTCACCGCATTTATATTTTGAAGCGATCTCTTATCAGCTGACGATAGAGCAGGGAGTTGATGTAGTGAATTTAGTTTCCAAACTTTTTAATACTTCCATGTTTCTTGGTGAGTGGGGCTTTTTCGGCGATCCGAATGCTGATGTTTCAAAAGTAAAACGCTTTGCGAAAAAAGAAGATGAATATATCGTCGGATCAACATGGTGGCAATGGTCGCAGTCTCCCGGTGATCCACACGGCATTAGTTGGGACGGAACTCAGTACGGCAACACTTCTATGGCGTTAATCGAATTGGATAAGAACGGAATGTTTACGGGAAATGTAAATGATCTTTATTTAAAAGTATTGAGCAGGACAAGACCAATTGCAATTGCGGGAAAACCCTTGAAACTAACATCGGATCCGGAAACCGGGGCAATGCACCTGGAAGCAAAAACCAATGCGGAAGGCACCACAATTTTATGGATTCCCGATCGTTTCGGAGTTCCTCAATTGTCGGGAAATAATATGATCTCTTTCCAATTAAATAAAGCGGATGGAGGTTATTTTGCTGAAGTAAGCGTGAAGGGCAGCTATAGCATTGATGTTCATTTTTAGAAACAACTTACTTCGCATATTTAGCGAACGATTTAGCTTTTGTTTCAAGGCTATTTCTCTCCAGGTAATTAATAATAAGCTGAGCAGCATCCCGATTTTTTAATCCATGTTGATATCCGTTTTCAAAATAATTAATTGCTGTTGCCGTATCGCTTTCCTGTAAATAATAATATCCTAAATTTTCCCATGCCGCATATAATGATTGGTTTTTATCGAGTAGTTCAAGGTTAAAATCCACACATGCTTTTTTCTCTCCCTTTTCAAATAATATACTTGAAATATTGCTGATCAGTGTAGGATCGGATATGTCGAATGCAAACGCTTTATTATAATAGTAATACGCGGAATCCAAATTTTTTTCCATGTAAAATATATCTCCCAGAAAGTTCAGGGTTTCATATTCTGCACTGTCGTTCTTTATTGCAATATGAAATAATTCTTTAGCCTTTCCGTATTCATTTTTTTTAAAGTAAGCTGTAGCTTCCAGCTTATGCAGTAACACATTAACGGGATATACAGCATTCCCTTTTTCTGCACAATCAATAGCCTTATTTAGTAGTTCTGATTTGGTAACCGGATTGGTTTCTTTATCCGCGAATTCAATGTAAGTTGCAGCTGCAATTCGCATCGCTTCATAAGATGTTCCAAGTTCCGGTGCGTCTCTTTCAACGAGTGTCAGCTTATTTTCCCATGCACTTGTGCGGCAAAAACTTATGATCCCGAATATGATAATTATCACTGCCGAAACAACAATAAATTTTTGTTCATTATTTATCAATTTATAAATAAAATATACTGCAGCTGCACAAAAAAATAAAGAGCTGATAAAAATATATCTGTCTGCAATAATGCCCGCGACAGGCGTGATGAAATTTAAAGCATATAGAATAAAAGAAATAAATCCGCCAAGACATATCTGTATAATTTTATCTCTCCAAAAATATCTTATGATCACAGAAAATAATCCGATGCCTGCAATAATTGCTGTAATACTTTGCCATTCCCTGGTCGTATAGAACGGGATATAATTATAACCGTAGTAATACCTGTAATCCGTAGGTATTACAAGGAGTTTCACATAATACCATAAAGTGACTGCTGCTGCTGAGATCCTGTTGCCAATAGTAAAATTTCCGCTTAATGGATTCTCCGTAAAAGTGGTGGATGGTTTTAAAAATAAGGACTTAACAGGTATTAAATAATCTATAAGAGCATAACGGATTAAAAGTACAATGAACAAGAGTAGCAGGAAATAAAACAAGGCAATTCCTTTTTTTTCTTTATTAATTATGCATATGGAAAGCGGTATAAATAATATCAATCCGGCAGCATCCACTTTTGAGAAAATGGCGATTAAAAAGAATAATATTCCTGCGAAAAAATATTGCCATTGTTTTTTTATCAGTGAATATTTAAAAAGATAGTTTCCCGACAATATTCCAAACAGCATGCTCAATAAATTATCCCTGCTTTTTAAACCGGCAATAACTTCTGCATGTACAGGGTGCACAAGGAACAATAATATCGCTACACTAACGATCAGCTTTTGTTTATCATTACGAAACAATCCGGTTGAAGTTTTATATAGTGCAATTGCAATAAGGAAATAAAGAATAAGATTGATGCAATGGGAAACATGTGGATTGTTTTCCCCGGCGACGTATTTTTCTATGGCATAACTGGTAGTCACGAAGGGACGATAATCTGACTTATTGTAGCGTTCACCAAAGAGATGCAGGATACCTTTTATGCCTTCTGTTCTGCCGGGGATATCCTGATTAATTAACTGGTCGTCCAGACTGTAATCAAAATGGCATACTTGACCGAAAACGGATGCGATGATCAGGAAGCTAAGAATATAGAATACATAGTCCTTTTTAAATCGATCGCTTAGTATTCTTTTCATCTGCTCAGGTAAAGAAATTTGTTTGGGAAATGATCGCAAATTTTATAAACATATATTAGAATTATTTGAAAACTTAATATTGAAGATCAATTTTTTAGTTAACTTTATTACGCGCCGTAAAGAAAAATATTATGAAGAAAAATATACATTCATTGTTTATTTTATTATTTGTTTTCGTAGCCCATTCTTACGCACAAGATAGCAATACCACTAAAATAAATAACCAGCCTGTAAACGGGTATTATCAGAAAATAGATCTCAATCCCGATTCTCCATGCAATTGTGATAAAAAAACAGACAGAACTTACGAGCTGAACAGGGGACTCATCGAAAAAGATGTTTTAAAATACCAGCTGCATGCTTATAAATTTATATTAGGAAATTCCATGAGTGCAATTTCCAAACTTTTTAAAGCATTTGAAAACGATCCTTCTATTTATAAAATTTCCATGAAAGAATGGGAATCCTTTATGCTGCTCACCACTCCGGCTTTCGACCAGGCTTCTTTTGAAAAAGCCGCCGCTACCGTTCTTCCCTTCTTTGCAGCAATTCCTACCGAAGATTTCTTAAAAGTAAAAAACACTTCTTCCTACAACGAATACATTCAAGCCCTTGAATTAGAAAAGAAAAAGAAAGCGTATATGCAGTCACAGCAGACTACGCATTAGTATGGCTTGTATGAAAAAATATTACAGATTTGTCCGTTATTTTATTCTCTTCTCGTTTTTTACGATAGCGTGTAACTATTCGTATGCTCAGAAAAATATCAAGCTTAGAATATTAACGATAGCTTCAGCAAATTCTTCCGGTACAGATTGTGATTACAGTTGTATTTGCTGCAGCAATAGCCCGATAGACTGGGTATATGATATTGATGATGGCGGTACCGATGTAGATGAAGCATGCTATGATGCGGGCGATGATCAGAATTCTAATTCGGTGAGCCCGGGATTTTTAGCATGGAACAGGAACTACGACGGCTCCTGCCAATGGCCCGGGGGTAATATCGATTTTAATGTTGAAGGTTGGGACCAGGATTGTGCAGACCTTTGTATCGGCGGTGGTTTCGGCGCTACAGTGAGTGATCTTGTTTGCCGCGTTAATGTAAACAGGGCGTGGCCTTCCACAACTAACGGAACGTACGGTCCCTTTACGGCAACCTGCACGTACAACTCAAATTATAACGGAAGCGGAAATTGCGCAGGCACTATTACGGTTACTTATCAATGGGAGGTGACCGGCAATTTCGTTTATCCCGCACCCGCAAATGATAATATCTGCAGTGCGATAGATCTTGGAGTTGTCAATGGTGGCTACAACAGCGGAGCACTCAACTTTAATAATATTTGTGCAAGCAACCAGGGAGGAGAGCCACGCTCGTCGCCAACAGGAATGTATAATACGGTCTGGTATAAATTTACCACGCCTGCAACAAATGTTCCCGCACGGATAAATATCAATATCAGCGAAAATGGCGCAGGCGCCAACAACTCAGCATTAACGCTCTATGAAGGTTCTTCCTGCGCATTCGGAAGCCTTATAGAAAAAGATTTTAACTGGTGGTGTAATTCATCCGGCGGATCCATAAAAGGAAATTGCCTTGCGCCCAATAAAACCTATTATATACAGGCAGGAACTGCATATAATTCAAACGACAATGTAATATGCGTATTCAGCAGCGAATCTACAGGCTCTTATTCTGTAAGTGTAGATGCGCCAAATATTTCAGCAGGTCCGGATCTGATCTGCAATGCTTATGACCTCGGCACGTTTTCCAATAATGCAGGTTTAAGTCTGGATGTATACAACCAGACAAACCGCTGTGCATCGGTCGGTGGCTGCGAGCCGGATGATATGCCCGGGTCGCTCGATAAAACAGTTTGGTATAAGTTCACAACACCTCCTCCATATTATTCCGATGGTACATTGCCCAATCTTTATACCGTTGAAATAGAGCGCACAGGCGGCGGCGCATTCGATCATATTCCGGCATATACTTTATGGAAACAAACTGCTGCAACCGTTCGCACGTGTTCGCCTGAAAACTGCGCAAGTTTTGCGAACCTCTCTTCGTTAGGATCGGAAGCGTGGACATCTATTGGAAATACATTGAGAAATCTTTGTCTTGAACCCAACACTACTTATTATATTCAAGTGGATCACAATTGCACAACATGTTTTTTTGGAATTGATGACTATGTTGAATTTAATGTCCACGTAAAAAAATCTGCCTATCGTCCGCCGAATAATATTTGCGATGCACTTGACCTTGGATATATCACCAGCAACGGAACTGCTTCCGGTACTGCAACAAATATCAACTGGAATAATTCCAATAAATTCAGTGCCGCGCCTTTTTTAGGCTTACCACATTCTAACAGGTGTAAGAGCACGGAGTCAGGCGAGCCGAATGCAACACTTGGTCAGGATGAGACCGTGTGGTATAAATTCACCACGGGAAATAATGCTCCTGATTATATTGATTGGTATGAAACGGATGGCACCTGTGCAGCTCCCGGCTTGCTGAGTTCGTTCTTTAATTCTGAAGTTGAATTTTATAAATCGAATTCAACAGCAGCATGCCCTGTTGGAACAAATTTGGATCTTCAGCCCGAAAAATTACTCTCCGGAGAAACCTGTTTAGCAGGTATCGGAACAGGCGCTCCATGTTATCGTGATGAGTTCAGGTTAAAATGTCCTGAGCCAAATACAACCTATTGGGTACAGATACAAGCCGCTTCTTTTTCTGTGTGTGAAGAAGGCTTGTGGTATTTTGATAACCAGTCAGGAAAAGGATGGATAAAAACTGCCCCGACTTTAAATGCAGGAAATCCATGGGATGAGCCGTGTACCGCATTCAATATGGGAACAGTGCCGAACAGTGGTACGCTCACCACGATGCCCGGTACGGGATACATGGATAATTTTTGCGCAACAGCGCGCCAGGAATTCAGAGCTGATTTTAACCAGCCGCTGGAACGCGATGTATGGATAAAATTTAAGCCGCCTTCATCAGGTTCCGTAAGAGTAACTGCACAATCCGCGCCATCCGGATCACCGGGCTTGGATAATGACCTCGATATACAAATGGCGCTTTGGGAACCGGTATTGGGGAGCAATATAAATGATCATTGCGGAGATCTGCGTTACCTGTGGACGCCGCGCTTAGCGCAGGATCACGGCATACAGGAAGCCACGGAAGCGGGCGTCATCACTACGGCGTATTATGATATTTACAACACTTGCGGCAATAGTATTTTATGCAATGAAGGAAATAGTTTTATTGTTCCGTGTCTCGATCCCACCAAAACATATTTTTTACAAGTTGATGGAGGAAAATATTTTGGATGTGATCTGCTCGATGCCGGTGATTGTATCATGGGATATTTTAAAGTTCAGATCGCAGATGCAGGATTAGGCTCGATAGATCCAAGTGCGCCAACAAATTATAATACAGGCAATCCACCAAATTTTACAAACGATGAGCCCTGCTTTGCACGCTTACTAACAGTAGATCCGCAGGCTGGTCCGATCAATTGGAAATTAATGACGAACAGGTGCGCAACATCTATCAATGATCCGATTCCTGCAAGATGGCAATCTGTAAACTCATCAACAGATAATACAGTGTGGGCTTCGTTTATTGCACCTGCCTCCGGTCGTGTAAAAATTCGCGCCGAAAATATTGGACAGATAAAAGGTGATGCGGACTGGCATGATGATATCAATCTTCAGCTCGAAGTGTACAATGATTTTTATTGCTTTGATAAAGCACAGGCAAGAGAAGTGCAGACATTTAATGAAAGCGGTTTTGATGGGGCGTTGACTGAAGCAAATCCTGCAAGCGATGAATATGTAGGCGTGTGTGTTTGTATCGTAGATGCCACATGCGGTTACGACGAATATTATACCGTAAAATGTTTGATACCGGGGCAAAAATATTATATCATGATCGATGGTGATGCGGGATATACCTGTAACACTAATGCTGAAGATGTGCTTGGAGATTTCAGAATTTCCGTACAGGATCTTGGTGGAGGATCGCGTTCAGTAAACGACAGTGTTTGCAACGCGTATGAAATTTTAGGAACGGCAACGATGCCGGTGAACGGAACAATTACAACAGGAAATTTTAATAATGAATGTGCTACTATACAACCGTTGATCGAAGGTCCGGGAAAGGTTGCAGAAAAAATAAGCGATGATGATATTATTCTTCCATTTACGATCACCGTTGAGCATACGCTATGGTTTAAGTTTAAAGCGCCTTCATCAGGAAGTATATTGATAGAAGGAAAAAACACGGGGCTTGATAATATAGATATCGGGATGGCATTGTATGATTTCCCTTTTGAAAACTGTGCCAATGCTGCTGCCGGTATTAAGGTTGCGCAGGATTATGATGCAGGAACTGTCGGGTTTAATATTGATGAAGATTTTTATGTTGAATGTCTTGTCCCGGGGAGATATTATTATTTGCAGGTGGATGGAGATCGCAATGCAGTATATAATCCATTAGATCCTAACGGAACGGAAACAGGCGAATTTTATCTGAAGCTCACGCATCAATCTATGGGCTCGCGTGCAGATCAGCCTCCGCAAAATAACGACAGCCTGTGCGATGCAATTAATTTCGGAACGATCTCTAACGGTGGTTCGGTGTTCAGGAATGATGATAACAACAGATGTGCAACATCAGAACAAAATGAACCGAATATCTCCGGCTGGAATGTAAGTTATTTTGCAGCGCAGGACAGAACAGTATGGTATACTTTTACAACGGGAGCAAATCCCGGTGCAATAAATATTGCGGTAACCGATCCAAAACCAAACATATGTTTTGACGTAGATATAGACCTGTTTGAATATACAGGAACTTACACAACATCTGCATGTGATGCAATGGCATTAACCAATTCTCAATTCAATCCACTCTTCCGTGTCGCTAACGGAGATATCGCGGGTATCGGGCAGTCAGAAACAGTTACACTACCATGTCCTAAGCCGAACCAGCAGTATTTCCTGCGTGTTACAGGCAGCGGAGGAGTATTATGCGCTGGCTTCGGTCCGGACCAGGGAACATTTGATGTTTCGATTTCTGTCGCAAATTCTCCCGCCATACTTCCGCCAAACGATAATGTTTGTAATGCAGCGAATATGGGGATATTAGGCAACGGAACTACACTCACTTTAAATAATCAGAATAATAATTGTGCTACACAAGAGTTGAATGAGCCGAATACAAGTCAATCCTGCCTTGCAGATCAATCTTGTTATGATGAAACCGTTTGGTATTATTTTACAACGAGTGCAACACCGGGACAAGTAACCATCAATATGGATGTGGTTGGAAATGCGATCGCTGATTTTTACGGCAACGTTTCTTTGTTTGAAGCGCTCGCCATTCCTGCCGTATGTTCATTTACAAACCTGGATTATATGATCCAGTCGTTGCCGTTCTCCAACGGATTCCATGATGCGCAAATTACCGCTCCATGCCTGAAACCTTACACTACTTATTATTTACAATGTGATGGATGGGATGTGGGTCCGCTTGGTTTAGTTGGAGTTAACGAGCAGGGTGTATTTAATATTACCGTTAATGACAATGGTGCAGGATTTTCCAGGGCAACAAATGATAACCTGGCGAATGCGCTGCCGGTTCAGTCCGGAACACTTGCGGCAGGCGGAACACTTACCGTAAGCAGTCATAATAAATGTGCTACCTGCGAAAATAATGAACCGGGTGGATTGAGTTTTTGCGGAACGAGCGGCACAGGACATACTGCTTTATTAAATGCGGAAGATGAAACCGTTTGGTTTTATTTTACGACGCCGTTAAAACCAGGATTAACGACCGTAACTGTTGCGGATGATCCGGCAGTTTCCGGAACGTTCTCTCCTAATTTCAGAATATATTATAACAACGGAACTTCGCCGTTTTACAGGATCACGGGAGCGCCTTCCGGAAGATTGATACAGGAAGGAAGCTCAGCAACTGGTATTTCCTCTGCATCGAATACTTATACCTGCCTGCTGCCGAATACAAAATACTGGGTGCAGGTCGATGGCAATGATGTTGTTCCGGGCACCGTTGATCAGAGCAATTTTATTTTAACGGTAGCTGATGATGGTTCGGGGAATCCGGGACCTTCGAATGATCTTATTTGCAATGCAACAGGTATCACAATTCCTGCTAATGGTTCTGTGGCAACCAACAGTACAAATAAATGCTCATGGGAAGAGATCGGTGAGCCGAATACAAGCGGCAATATGGGAGGCACCGGCGATAATGTAACGGCGGATAACTATGATGAAACAGTCTGGTATTCATTTATTCCGCCATCTGATGGAATTGTTACTTTAAATAATTTATCAGTTGGGTATAATTATGTGTTGTATGAAATGCCCGGCACTGCAACCATAACAGGCTGCCCTGATCCGGTATGGTCTCAGCTGAGAGAAATAGCCAGTGGTACGGCATCAATTGCATCACTTACGGAATCATGGAGCTGTCTGGATGATGCGAAACGCTACTACTTACAAATTGATGGCAACGATAATCCGGTATCAGCCGATGTCGGTAATTTTTCTTTCACGTTATCTCATACGGGAAATACAATTGTTGGAAATGATATGATCTGCGGAGCGACAAACTGGGGAACAGTTACTGCAGCGGGCGCATCGAGTACTTCACAAAATAACCAGTGCGCAACGGAAGAATGTGGTGAGCCAAGCGTTAGCGGCAACTGTCATGACCTAACAGCATTAGGATATGATAAAACGCTGTGGTATAAGTTTACAGCGAATGCAGTAAAGGGTAACTATGTGGTTACAGTTGCCAACAACGGAGTACCCACTGATCTGCTTGCACCGAGTATCAGCATTTACAGGCAGAATGCAACGGTTTGCCCGGTAGCAACACCTAATTTTTCAAATCTTAATTTAGTAAAACAGAATTTAAATATTGCGGCAAGTACGGCATCGCAATCGGTGAGTTTAAATTGCTGGGAGATCGAACCTAACAAAACATATTATATACAGGTGGATGGAAATGACCTGAATGAAACAGGCAACAATTTCAATGTGTCAATTACGTACGCTGCTACGCCCGTGCCTAACGATGATATCTGCAATGCAGTGCCTTTAACTATAGGTGCAGCGCCGGTAGCAGGCGATAATACCTGCGCAGGCACACAAGCCAATGAACTGAATTTATCTCCTTCCGCGCCGCAGGATCCAACCGTTTCAGGATATGACGAAACCGTTTGGTATTCATTTATTGCCCCGCCGTCAGGAGCTGCGCGCGTAACTTTTGGCGGATTAGGCGTACTGGCAGTCGGGTTAAATATTGATCTGAATGTGCTGGAAGCGCCTGCCGGAAATCCTGCAATATCCTGTGCAGCGCCAAATCAATTTACAGGCTTGGCAAATAACAGTTCAACTACAATTCCAAGAAATAATCTTGCTACTACACATGATCTCACTTGTTTAATTCCGGGAAGAAAATATTATCTGCAGGTGGATGGAAGCGATGCATCAATTGTTGACCGTGGTTCATTTACGGTTGCAGTCAGCGATCTTGATCCGACATTTGTAGCAGGATCAACTGTGCCGAATGATGACCCATGCGGTGCCATAGATATCACTCAATTTATCCGCACCGATATCCAGGGACCATGTCCTTCCAATACTTCATCGTACACAGGGCAATATACAGTAACAGGCGGTTCGCCGAATATTGACAGGGCAACGAGGAGTTCGCAGGGCGGACCGTGCAATGGTCTTAACTGCAGTGATTACTGGTTTAAGTTTACCGTTCCGAACGATGCATACGGAATACGCGTGCAGGGAGATGAGCAAAATGAAAGCGTGAACCATACCGAAAATGTAACGATCTACAGACCATCGGGAAATTGCAGCGGTACCATGAATGAAGTTTCCTGCGGATCAGGTGGATTCTTTGGCGATGTGGATTACAGTATTGCAGCAGCGCCGGGAGAAACATTATACCTCAGCGTACATAATTCAGCAGGTGTCATGGGAACGGCTCCTGCCACCTCTGCAAATAATTTTGGATTGTGCTTATCGCCCGTATGCCCTGCTAAACCAACTTGTCTGCCGGCTACATTAATATACGATCAGCCGCAATGCTGGAACATGGATGTTGATGGAGCAAATTTAGGTGCGCTATATTATGATTGCCTTCCTGGCAGTAATAACTCCGCAAATTACTTTGTATTTAATACGGATTGCGGCGTTAACGGATTTGATACGGTAACCATGGTATTTTCTGTAACCGATATTGGCGGCAGCAGTATATTCTGCGGCACACAAACTGCCATGTCTATTTTTGAAGATGCAACACCGTGTGACGGAAATCCTCAGAATACATTATTGAATTGCGTGGTTTGGGAAGATGTTACAGGCGGTTCTACCGCATCAAATGTGGTGCAAACCTGGGTACTCGGAGAATGCAAAACGTATGTGGTACAGATCATTTCAAATCAAAACGATGGCGACTGTGCTTCGGGCGGACAGATCGTTATCTTCCAGAGTATATTAATACCTACACAAGTATTACCTGTTGAGCTCACCTCTTTCACCGGATATAACGATGGAAATATTAATGTGCTCAACTGGATCACCGCTTCGGAAATGAATACCTTAAAATTTGTTGTAGAAAAGAGTATCGATGGCGAAAACTTTACCTATATCGGTGAGCGTCCTGCCGCAGGGAATAGTTATGTTCCATTGCATTATACTTTGGATGATCCGTACCCGGTTGTAGGGAAAAATTATTACAGGTTAAAAATGATCGACAAAGATGGACAGTTTAAATATTCCGAAAAAATATTGATCAAGGTATATTCCACATCAGCAAATACGGATGGAATTGTAAGGATATATCCGAATCCGGCAAATGATAAGATAAATATCGTTTACCAGGCAGGCGCTGATCAGAGACTGGACCTGGATATCTTTAATGCGATCGGTCAGAATATGCATCAGAGTATTCACGAAATGAATGCAGGCTTAATTACACTCACGGTCGATGTCACAGATTATGCGAAAGGTATGTATATCATCAACCTTCAAAATAAAACCAACGGAAATAAATTCCAGTCGAGGTTCATAAAAGAATAATATAGTTATCACGATTTAAATCCCGATTTTTATCGGGATTTTTTATTTTTAAGTATGAAGAATTTACTCGCGGTATTTTTGGTTATTGTTTCATATACTGTGATCGCACAAAATAATATTTCCGGCGATACAGTAATACCGGCTATTCTTCCTGTTGATTCCATACCGGTTTCTCTTCCTTTACAAAAACCTGTGATCGATTCACAATTATCAAATTCACTTCATCCCGGAAAGAAAAAATTTAGGTTCGATAATGTGCATTTGATGTTCAGCCTGAATTATTCTTATTATAACCCTATTTCAGTGGAGAAAGATATTTTTAAAGGACCGTATTATCCTGTTGCAGATTCAACACCGGTATGGACGGAAAGGAATACAAAAAATAATTTAGCAAAATCTTTCCCGGTCAGAAATTTTCAGTTCAGCCTGCAGGGGAATTTCTGGAAAGGATTATATATCGGTATGAATTACCAGTTCTTCAGTGTAAAAAAATATAAGAAAGATCCAAGTTACGGCAACCTGCTTTCAAAAGTGAACTCGATGTTTTTCCTGGTATCCGCGAATTTTGGTTACGTGTTTTCATTCCTGAAAAATAAATGCCTGCAGATAGAACCCTCTTTTAGAATAGGCGGATATACAGCGGATGATTATTATGACAGCGGAAAAGGACGCAAGCTTTACCTCGGGGCAGATTGCAAGATCCGCTACCTCATCAAAAGAAAATTCGGATTAACTGTTGGCGTTGATTATGATTTCCTTTATTACAGGAGAAAAGATTACAGTGATATCTTTCAACGCAATACTTACCAGAAAACAACATTCAGCAATGTCCATTTGAACGCAGGCATCTGTTATAACATTACCATTCATCCACAAAAATAAACTTCAGGTTAACTGCGCACAATGACGAAAAAGATCACGCTCGGCAAAATTTTTCTGGTACTTTTCATCCTCGTGCTGAGCAGTGTTATCCTGATCTATAATGAAACTTTGCGGGTGCCTTCTATTCTCGATGCTAAATTTTATACTGCTGCACGTATTAAAACTTCATCAACGCCATACTACCTTCCCGAAAAACAAATTGCACTTCCGGATATGTCAATTTGGGCAGACAGCATCACTGCTGCGCGTTACCGGTATCCCGATTTCCTTTTACAAAATACAAGTACCACTGCATTCCTTATTGTGCGCAACGATACCGTGATCTTTAAGCGTTATTTAAATGGTATCAGGGAAGGAGAGAACACGCAGCTTTTTTCCATCACCAAAGTTTTTGTAACCGCACTGCTCGGGATGGCTATCCGTGATAAATATATTGCAGATGCCGATGTTCCCGTAACAAATTATTTTAGTGATCTGAAAAATAAAGAATTTCATCAGCTTACTTTGCGTCACCTTGCACAAATGCAATCCGGTTTGGATTATGATGAATACGGCAGAATATTTCAAACACTTCAATATTATTACGACAAAAATTTAACGCGTTCTATTTATGGCGCTCAATTTGAAACACCACCGGGAAAACAATTCAGATATAAATCCATCGATACACAAATACTGGGCGAATGCATTAAGAAAGCACTGGGCAAAAAAAAACTGCTCGATTATTTTAAAGAAACGATCATCGATCCGTTGGGCATGCAGGATACTGCTTATTGGTCGCTGGACAGCCGTCTTACACGCAATCCAAAATACTACGGAGGATTGAATATGTCTGCACGCGATCTTGCAAAATTCGGCGTGATGGTGATGCAAGATGGAAAATTCAGGAACAAACAATTGTTGCGACCGGAATGGTTTAATTATTGTAATGATACCATGCATCGGTGCCGTGAAGAAGATAAGTATTGCCTGGGATGGTATTATTGTATAGACGATGAAAACAGCGATGTATATTATGCCGCAGGATTTAACGGTCAGATCATGTTGATCAATGAAACGAAGAAGGTTATTGTTATCCGGTTGGGAAAAGATCGTGGAGGAGTGGACTGGTATCCGATCATGAGGAAATTATCAGAATCGGTATAAAAACGACCATTAAAATTCGTTAATATGTGAATTTATAAATTCAAATACTGTATTTTTGCACTTCAAATTTTACAATATGAAACGAGATCTTACACTTATTTTACTTTTTATAACCGGTTTGTCTTTCAGCCAGACGGGTGCGAAAACAGCTTCAAAGACGAAGACAACAACTGTAAAAACTACTGCAAAAACAACAACAGCAAAAACAGTTTCTCCGTTTAAAAATCGTGCGGATACAGTATCTTATTTTATCGGACTACAGATCGGAGGAGATATGAAAAAAAATGGCGCCAATGATATTAATGCTTCTGCATTATCAAAAGGTGTTGCAGATGCATTGAAAGGCAATACACCGCAGGTAGATCCGAAAGTAGCAGGAACTGTTGCACAAGCTTATTTTGGAGAAGTACAAGCTAAAAAAGATAAAGAAAAATCAGGAATGGCAAAGAAATTTTTTGAAGAGAATGCAAAACGCCCGGGCGTAAAAACTACACCAAGCGGTTTACAATATGAAGTGCTGAAAGATTCTGCAGCGCAAAAGCCTAAATCTACTGATGTTGTAAAAGTGAATTACAAAGGAACATTGCTCGATGGCAAAGTATTTGACAGCACCGAAGGAAGGGAGCCAGCTACATTCCCGCTGAACCAGGTAATACCGGGCTGGACAGAAGGCTTGCAGCTGATGTCTGTTGGCTCGAGATATAAATTCTACATACCGGGCAGTATTGCATACGGCGAACAAGGTGTTCCGCAGGCGGGTATCGGACCTAACGAAACACTTATTTTTGAAGTAGATTTATTAAGTATTGAAAAGCCTGCCCCGCAAGTACCGCAGGTGCCAAACACGATCAATCCAAACGGACAATAATTAATCAACCAACCAAATAAATAAATACAATGAACAATACCACCAAATTAATTATCGTAGCTGTAATTGCAATGATGTCGGCGTGCAATTCAAAACAAGGTTACATAAATTCTTCGCCGAAAAAAGAAATGGATTCAGTTTCCTATGCGATCGGTTTGCAAATGGGACAAAACCTGAAAGCAAACGGACTGGACAGTACAGTAAATATAGATATGTTAGCGCGCGGTTTATACGAAGCGATGAACAATAAAAAACAATTATTCACAGGAGATACGATCACCGGAATTTTGATGAAACACTTTAATCCGCAAATGTATGCGAGTATGAAAGCCAACGAAGAAAAAACTAAAAAGTTTTTGGATGAGAATGGCAAAAGACCGGGCGTAAAAACAACAGCGAGCGGTTTACAATATGAAGTGATCACAGAAGGAACGGGAGAAAAGCCAAAGATCTCTGATGTTGTAAAGGTTGATTATACTGGAACATTACTGGACGGTACTGTTTTTGACAGTTCCGTTAAGCGTGGCGAGCCTGCAACATTCCCATTGAATGGCGTAATTCCGGGCTGGTCAGAAGGATTACAATTAATGACGGTTGGATCTAAATATAAATTATACATTCCGGGTAAACTTGCATATGGCGCGCAGGGTCAGCAGCAAGCAGGAATCGGTCCGAACGAAACTTTGGTGTTTGAAGTAGAATTAAAAAGCATCGAAAAGAATCAACCGCAGCAAGGTGGAAATGCAGAAATGCAGAAAATGATTGAAGAAGCGATGAAGAAACAACAACAGGAAAAAAAATAATTTCTTGCTGAACTATAGTAGAAGTCTCCCCAACGGGAGACTTTTTTTGTGTAGAAATAAAAAGATAAAGTTTATCCTTTGTTAGTATTTTTAAATTTAATTAGGATGAAAATAATTCAGGTAAAATCATCGTATGAAAATATATACAAAAACCGGCGATAAAGGTACAACCGCTTTATATGGCGGAAAACGATTGTCGAAAGGAGAGTTGCGCATAGAAGCTTATGGAACAGTGGATGAATTGAATTCTTTTCTCGGGCTTGTAGCAGCAAACCTTCAGGAAAAAGAATACAGCGATCTCTTTACAGATATTCAAAGCAGGCTGTTTGATATCGGAACACATTTAGCTGCAGAGCCCGGTAAAAAAAATCTCATATTGCCGGAGATCGCTGAAGAAAAAATTACAATACTTGAACAGTATATCGATAAGATGAATGAAGCATTACCGGAATTAAAATTTTTTATTTTACCCGGTGGAAATAATGCATCTGCTTTTTGTCACGTGGCAAGAACGGTTTGCAGGAGAGCGGAAAGATGTGTGGTTCGTTTATCAGAAACAGAAACGATCGAACCTATCATTATTCAATATCTCAACCGGTTGTCTGATTTTTTATTTGTACTTGCACGGAAATTTGCACACGATGCAAACCAGCCGGAAATTGTGTGGAAATCACATTGACAAGTATTGCAATTCTGAAAAGTGATTCAATGTGCGCATTAAATACTTTTATAACACATTAAAGCACATTGAAATTGAGAATTAGGAATTGAGAATTACGAATTTTGCACTACATTATCCAATAACTTAATTATCTCATCATCTTATATTATTCATCTTTGGAATTTCTCGTTAAAATATCTATATATATAGTTGATAATCAACAGTAAGCAAGTATTTCATTTTTAATTTTGATTTTTGATTTTTAGGTATATATTTGCAGTCTTGTAGAAATACGGGAATTGCAATCACGACTTAAAAATTTTTAGAAAATATGTATTGGACTTTAGAATTAGCATCGTACCTGGAAGAAGCGCCTTGGCCTGCTTCAAAAGATGAATTGATAGATTTTGCCATTCGCACAGGTGCGCCTCTGGAAGTGATAGAAAACCTGCAGGAGCTGGATGACGATGAAGAATTGTATGAAAGCATTGAAGACATCTGGCCCGAATATCCAACAAAAGAAGATTTCCTTTTTAATGAAGATGAATATTGATCATCATTCATTTTTAAAATAATTCCGCATCAATTGATGCGGTTTTTATTTTACGGGAAACGCAATGGTTACACCGCTGCTTGCAGTAAAATGCCCGTACCCATTTTCAATATTGCTTTTCAGGTTTGCTCGCTCTTGCTGCCCTTCATTTAAAAAATCCTGCCCAACCGGGATCTGCTGTATATTCCAGTCATAATAATTTTTACCTACGTTATATAATTGCACGATGAAAGTAATTTCGCGGTAGATATTATTATACTGGCTCGGAAAAGTAAAGCTCAATATTTTAAATTGACCGTCAAAACCCGCATCTGTAAAAAATGAGAAACTGTAACCTGATGGGTTTGGAATTTCAGGAGAATAAGAAGGGATATTAAAAATATGATCGTTTACATAACTGGTATCACCTAGTGAATCGACAACAGGTTTTAATATCTTGTAAAATGCTGTTGCTAAATAATAATTTTGTACGCCTGCGCTATCCCAGAAAGTTATAGAATATCTTCCCGTGGTTTGGGGGTTTGCAAGATTAGCATGTTCATCTAACGATGCATACAATACTTTAGGTGGTGGTGGTAAATATTCCGTTGCATTTGCAGTGCCTAACTGCGGATGCAAAGAAACAATATGATAAGTTTTATTAGGAATAAGATGAAAAGAAGAAACATAATTGCCTAATCCGGATAGTGTATCTTTTAATTTGTATGTCAGCGTTTCTTTAAAAACATCATTCTCATACAAATCTACTTTACAGTCCGATAAAAATTCTACAGGATTAAAATCATCAGGTTGTTTGCTCTTGCTGATGTTCACGGATAAAATATTTCCCGGTGTGAGGTTTGCAAGGATTACTTGTTTTACCGGCGTGTTTTCATATTTTAAATTGAATTTTTTCTGGCAGGAAATATTCATCACGCATAAACAAAATAAGATTATGATGAATGCGTAATCAGTAACTCTATATTTTAGCGAATTGAAATTCATTTTACTTTTCAAATTTTATCGTATAACTAATAGAAGGCAAAACCGGGAATAAGCTCAGCTGCACATATTTGCGTTGCCTGTTTCCATTTTTGTCAACATCGCCTTGCCTGTAAACCGTGAAAATATTGAAATTGTTATACACGTTATAAACGCTCACATTCAGTTGGTGTGTAACATGCTTTCCTTTCTTGATATAATTCATCCCGATATCCAGGTGATGATACGCCGGCAACACATAATTGTTCTTTGCATTCCAATACGTATTCATATTTTGATCGCCTGTTAAAGGTGTATTAGCAGCGTCATAACTTGTAATCGTATTATCACTTGCAAATTTAGAGTTTGGAGTGGTCATTCTCCAACCGGTACCGTACGTCCATGCAATAGAAAAATCAAAATGCTTCTTCAGTTTATATTGTAAAACGATGGATATATCATGGCGCCTGTCGTATTTATAATAATATTCCTTGCCTTCATTCAACTCGGGAAATTGCCTTGTGCTCCAGCCTAAATTATATTTCACCCACGCAGAAAATTGTCCCTTGGTTTTTGCGAAGAAAAATTCGAGACCGTATGCTTTTCCAGTTCCGCTGTTTAACAACTGGTCTTCCCACGAAATTTTATCCAGAATGAAACTTGTCTTGTAACGGTATTCAGAGAGGTGACGCATGGTTTTATAATATGCATCTATGCTTGCAGAATACCCTTTGGGATGATCATATTGGATTCCGCCCGAATATTGCCACGATGTTTCAGGTTGAACCTTAGAAGTTGCCGGCACCCAAACATCATTTTGAATATCACCGGTACTGTTGGTCAGCAAATGCATCGGCTGCACAGTATTTAATACCGATGCGCGAATGCTTAAATTGGAAACAGGATGATAGATGGCCTCTACACGCGGCTCCGCATAAAAAAAAGTTTTTTCCTTCGCGTGATACATGAATAATTGTACACCGGTTTTTATATCGATCTTATTTTTCCAGGTAAATAAATAATCGAGGTATGTGTAAAGGTCAAAGCCTATTACTTTGGGGTTTGTAAAAGTATCTCTTGAATAAATATTTCCTGTGCTGTCCTTGTTGGTGATATTTACTGTATTGATGGAAAATGTACGTGCTGCGAATTTTACACCGTAATTCAAATGATGCATGGCATTGATGTGGTGCGCGATATTTGTTTGCCAGCCATTTTCACTGATCTTCGAAAGCGTATTGTAATCAATAGTATTGATAGCATTGATATAGCGGATATAATCGCGGAAAGTAGATTCCAGTTTTTGTTTTGAATCGATTTTGTAAAAACTATAATTGTAAAAATTGGAGATCGTCACTTTTTTTAGCTTGATCCTCCATTCAAGTGTATTTGTAATATTCATCCACTTCAGTTTCTTTCCACTGTTGTCTTCAGTAAAATTTGTTTCCCTGGGGAATGTCTTGATTTGTTTAAATGAATAAAAATCTTGCCCGGCATACATGCTCCACCTCAAAGTGTGTTTGTCGTTTATCTTATGTTCGATCGCTCCGTTGATATCATAGAAGAAATATTTTACGGAACCGTCGTCTCCCGCTGCGCGGTATTGTTTTCTCGACAGCGGACCGGTGAACAAACCTGCATGACATTCTCTCATTGTAAAATTCATGGAGGTTTTACCTTTTTTTAACGGACCTTCAATATGAATTTTGGAAGTGATGGCGCCGATGGTGAATTCTCCTTTCCAGTGCTCCTTGTTGCCGAAATTCGGTTCGATATTAATGACTGAAGATAAACGCCCTCCGTATTGCACGGGAATATACGTTTTGTAAATCTCCATTTGCGATAATGCCTCCGCAGTGAATACAGAAAGGAAACCATAAATATGCGCGACATTATAAACCGGTGCATTGTGAAACAACAGCAAGCTTTGATCGGGGCTGCCGCCGCGCACGAAGATGCCACGCGCGCCTTCCTGTCCGCCCTGTATGCCCGGTGTAAGCAGAATTGCTTTTAGGATATCTTTTTCTCCTACGAACGCGGGCAGGCGCTCTACACTCGCACTGGTGAGCGTCGTCACGCCGGAGGAATTCATCTCTACGGTCTTGCTAATTTTTTTTGAAGTGACAACAACTTCGCCCAGCCTGTTATCCGGGTTTAAAGAAATATCGAGCGCCATGTTTTTTTCAATGCGTACTTCTTTCTTAATGACTTCGTAACCCACACTCGAAAATTCAAAAGCGTACGTTCCTGCTTTTACTTTGAGTTCGTAAAAACCCATGGAATCCGATGCTGCCAGTGTGCCGCTGATGGAATCATAAATGTTTACAAAAGGAATTGCTTCGAGTGAATTCTTATCTGTAATTTTTCCTTTTAATGTAAAAGTATTCTGAGAAAACGACAATAGTGTGTTTACGCCAATTACAAGCAGTATTAAGTATTTTAGGAAGGAATGGTGCATTCACGCTGATGAGCTGCAAAAATACGAATTGAAAGAGTTAAATTATAAATCGAACCAAACTTTTGTCTGGTCTTCAGGATAGAAATTATAGTTTATTGTGATTTCAGTATTCGCTTTTATAAATTTTCGCGCCTTTACTATAAAGAGTTCCTTTTTATAAGGCGTTTCATATACTGCATTCGGGTCATACGAGTGATTATACATCGCGCCATACCCTAACACCACGCCTGCACTGTTTCCATCATTGCCCCATTGAAAATAATAGTGATAAAGAAGCGTCTTATCAAGGTGCTTGCAATCTTTCGCGGGACAAACAATAACAGGACAAACTTCGATGAGGTCGCCTTCGTTCAGGTCTTCTGTGCAGAATACGCCCCTGCCTTTTTTCCGTACTTTTTTTATGTAGAGTTCCATTTTTATAATCTATTAATACAAATACTTTTGTATTTAGTTGTGAGAAATCTGTTTAGTGATAATTTACATTCTCTCCGGTACTTCAATTCCTACAATTGAAAAACATTTCCTGATCATTTTTCCGGTAAAGTCGGTGAGTTGTACTCGAAAGATCTTTTGTTCCTCTTTATCGGCGGCTAAGATAGAACAATCCGCGTAAAATTTATTATAAGTTTTTGCTATCTCGTATGCATAATCAATAAGCTTTGAAGGGTTCATTTCTGTGCATGCTTCATTCAATACAATAGGATACTTATACAATAATTTTATCATTTCTAATTCCGTTGGATGCAATGCCGTGTTCCCATGATCTGCATTTACATTACCCTCAAATTTCCTCAATACACTTCTTGTACGCGCATAGGTATATTGCACGAACGGTCCTGTGTATCCATGCAGGTCGATACTTTCTTTAGGGTCGAATAATATTCTTTTCTTAGGATCAACTCTTAACAGGAAAAATTTCAGTGCTCCCAAACCTATGGTGCGAAATAACGCGGTTTTTTCTTCTTCTGTGAAATCATCAATTTTTCCGAGTACTTCAGTTTGTTCTCTTGCAGCGTTGATCATATCTCCTATAAGATCATCCGCATCTACTACAGTGCCTTCACGTGATTTCATTTTACCTTCCGGGAGATCTACCATGCCGTAAGAAAAATGCTTCATGCCGTTTGCATAAGGTCTATCCAGTTTTTGCAAAATTAATTTCAATACTTTAAAGTGATAATCCTGCTCGTTGCCTACAACATAAATAGATTGATCCATTTTAAAGTCGCTGTACTTCAGATCCGCGGTGCCTAAGTCCTGCGTAATGTAAACAGAAGTACCATCGGCGCGCAATACAAGCTTATTATCAAGCCCGTCTGCAGTCAGATCGATCCATACGCTGCAATCATCCTTTTTATAAAAAACATTTTTTTGTAATCCTTCTTCTACAATAGTTTTTCCAAGAAGATAGGTTTCCGATTCATAATATATTTTGTCGAAATCAACACCCAGATTTTTATAGGTGATTGCAAAACCGTCATACACCCAACTGTTCATTTTTTGCCATAATTCCATCACTTGCGAATCACCGTTCTCCCATTTTACCAGCATTTCCTGGGCTTCGAGGATAAGTGGTGCCTGCTTTTCCGCTTCTTCCGTGGTTTTTCCGGAAGCAATCAACTCCGCTATTTGTTGTTTATAGTGCTTATCAAATTCTACATAATATTTTCCGACGAGCTTATCGCCTTTTACATTTGCTGTTTGAGGTGTTTCACCGTTGCCAAATTTTTGCCAGGCGAGCATGCTTTTACAAATGTGAATGCCCCTGTCGTTGATAAGGTTTGCCTTTACCGTATGATATCCGTTTGCATTAAAAACGCCTGCAAGTGCAAATCCCAGCACGTTATTCCGTACGTGTCCGAGATGCAGCGGTTTGTTTGTATTCGGTGAAGAATATTCTATGAGAACTGTTTCGTTTTTTGCGATGATTTTTTCGTGTGAATTTTGCCGGTAAGAATTGGTGAAATCATCCAGCCAGTATTTTTCGGAAACAGAAAGATTTAAAAATCCTTTGATAATATTATAAGCATCAACCTTCGAATTATTTGCCACTAAATATTCGCCAATCAATTTGGCAGATTCTTCGGGATTCTTTTTCGTGAATTTTAATAAAGGAAATACAACAAGCGTAATATCACCGGTGAATTCTTTCGGTGTATCATTGATCGTGATCTTATCGGAAATGATGTCACTGCCAAATAAAGTTGGGAAAGCTTTAACCACCGCATCCTGTATCTCCTCGTAAATATTCATCGTATGCAAAGATATTACATTTGATTTCCCTCCTCATTAAATAATCAAGAACTTTGATGCAAACCAGAGAGTTGACATAATATATATTAATCAATTACAATTGCTTCAAACTTCTTACATTTGTGGTTGTTTAAAATATTTTTCACAATAGCAATTACATAACTCCCGTATTAAAGAATGAGAGACCGTTATATAGACCTGATCGAACAAACATATTATTTTCCCCAAGACAGTTTTGATCTGGAAGATAACTGGTTGAGATTTCACAAAATTGATCTGAAGAGCGTCATAGAACAGCATGGCGCACCGCTTAAGATAACTTACTTGCCAAAGATCGGTGACAACATCAACCGGGCTCGAAGGTGGTTTTATGAAGCTTTTGAAAGCGTTGGTTACAACGGGCATTATTATTACTCTTATTGTACCAAGAGCAACCATTTTTCCCACGTGTTGAACGAAGTGCTGAAAAATAATGCGCACCTGGAAACTTCAAGCGCCTATGACATTGATCTTATCCGCGCATTGCTGAAAAAAAAGAAACTGGATAAGAAGATCCGCATTATTTGCAACGGCTTTAAGCCGAAACGCTATACGGATTCTATCCTTAGCATCATACGTGATGGTTTTTCCAACGTGGTTTCCGTACTGGATAATATGGATGAGCTCGATGCTTTTTTAAATTTTGAAAAAGACCTGGTGATCGGCGTTCGTATTGCTGCTGAAGAGGAACCGAACTATCAGTTTTATACTTCACGGCTGGGTATCCGTCAGCGCGACCTTATTCCGTTTTATATAGAGAAGGTGAAACCCAACCCGAAGATAAAACTGAAGATGCTGCATTTCTTCATCGATTCAGGTATCAAGGATTCCGCATACTACTGGAGTGAATTGAATAAATGTCTTGCGATGTACGTGGAGCTGAAACAGGTTTGCCCGGAACTGAATAGTTTAAACATCGGCGGCGGCTTGCCCATCCGTTATTCGCTGGGTTCAAAGTATGATTATCCTTACCTGATAGAAGAGATTGTTACAAAGATCAAAAATTTCTGCGATGAAGCGGAAATCGAACACCCCAATATTTACACGGAGTTTGGAAACTTTACGGTAGGAGAAAGCGGATGTAATATTTTTGAAGTGATCGGTCAGAAAAAACAAAACGACAGTGAGTTATGGTATATGATCAATGGTTCTCTCATGACTACGGTTCCCGATGTATGGGGAATGAACCAGCGGTTTATTTTATTGCCGATCAACAGCTGGAACCAGGCGTACCAGCGTACGATCATCGGCGGACTCAGCTGTGACGTCAGTGATTATTACAACTCTGAAGTTCATATCAACCAGGTGTATATGCCAAAGATCATCGGCGACCAGAAACTGTATATTGGTTTTTTTCATACCGGTGCGTACCAGGATTCGTTAAGCGGATATGGAGGTACAAAGCACTGCCTTATTCCATCTCCAAAAAATATTATCATCGATAAGGATGCCAACGGCAAATTTACTTACGAAGTATTTGCGGAAGAACAATCTTCCGAAGCGATGCTGAAAGTATTAGGCTATTAATTGGTTTTCATTTAAAGGAAATATTACCATAAATAAATTTCCCTTTGTAATTCCCGCTATTTCACTTTAGTTTTATTTCCATATATTTTGGGGAAAGGACTAACTATCAATTCCTTATTCAATTTTCCCCCAACTTAGTAACATTATAAAAATAAAAATGTGAATTATTTTTGGTTAATAAATGATTAAACCAGTCTCTTAAGTTAAAAAGTTTAAAAATATTTTGATTACTTAGCGAATACAATTCTTAACCACAAAAATTATTCTATTATGGCGATGCGAAAAAAGTACATGATTCCCTTCCTGATCTTGTTAGCAATAATTGTAGCGGGCGCATTTAATCCCGGACAAGTGTTAACCGGCAACACGGCGGGAACTAAATTTAATTCCGGCGATACAGCATGGATGCTGATTGCAACAGCGCTGGTACTTATTATGACACCGGCTCTCGGTTTTTTTTACGGAGGTATGGCAAACAGGAAAAATATTGTTTCCACGGTTTTCCAGAGTGTGATATGCCTCGGATTATTAAGTGTGATCTGGGTGGTTTTCGGTTTTAGCTTATGTTTTGGTCCAAGTATTCACGGAATTATCGGTAACCCGATGACGTACTTTATGTTTCGCGGAGTAGGGGAAATGCCGAATGATACTTTTTCTGCAAGCATTCCGTTTGTGATCTTTGCGATGTTCCAATTGAAATTCGCGATCATCACACCTGCGTTGATCACGGGGTCTTTTGCACAACGCGTAAAATTTTCAGGATACTTATTGTTCATCACTTTATTTTTCATTTTTATATACGCGCCTTTATGCCACATGACCTGGCACCCGGACGGATTGCTGCATAAATTCGGCATACTCGATTTCGCGGGAGGAACGGTGGTGCATATGTCTGCAGGTTTCGCTGCATTAGCGGGTGCGATGTTCATGGGTCCGCGTACGGAAAGCGAGCGCACGAATGAATATTCAAATATTCCTTTTGTAATTATCGGAACAGGCTTACTGTGGTTTGGCTGGTTCGGATTCAATGCAGGTTCTGCTTTAGCTGCAAACGGCTTATCGGTAAATGCATTTGCAACAACCAACACCGCTGCAGCGTCTGCGATGATCGCATGGATCTTGATGGATGCAATGAGAGGAAATAAAGTTTCTTCCATTGGCGCATGCGTTGGTGCCGTAGTTGGCTTAGTGGCGATCACTCCTGCATGCGGATTTGTAAACGTAGGAGAAAGTGTAGTGATCGGTGCGGTATCGGCAATGGTGAGTAACATGGCAGTGCATTATAAAAATAAATCAACACTTGATGATACGCTGGATGTATTTCCTTGTCACGGTGTTGGCGGTATGATGGGAATGATCTTTACGGGAATTTTCGCAGCAGATTACGGTGTCGGCGGTATACTCGACCAGGCAACTAACGGTCGTGCAAACTGGGGTCTTGCATACGGACACTTCAAAACGTTTTCACATCATCTTATTGGTCTCGTTGGTGTAGCATTGTTTGCATTCGTCGGTTCTTACATTTTATATTACATCACTAATTTTATTGATCCTATGCGTGTAACTAAGGAAGAAGAAGAATTAGGACTGGATATTACACAGCATGGAGAATCATATCAAAGTCTTAGAATAGATCTTTAATCCACACCAAGCATTTTTTATAGAT
This sequence comes from Bacteroidota bacterium, assembly GCA_028288625.1. Classification (GTDB taxonomy): domain Bacteria; phylum Bacteroidota; class Bacteroidia; order Chitinophagales; family JADIYW01; genus JADJSS01. Next base: position 52,451 of record JAQBNI010000057.1, read on the forward strand.
TTTTGGAGCCCACTCGCCAGAGTGGGCTTTTTTATTATAGTGAGCATTCTTCCATAAGTTGTTAGTTCTCATCTTAATAAAGAAAATGTTTGAAAATAATTAATATACAACGATAGAAATTTGTTTTTTTAATATGTAGAATTTACACATAAATTCAATCCATCAAAGATTGAGTTTATGTGGTATAAAATATTTACTTACAGCGTTCTTATCATCACTATAAACGGTCTCTTTTTATTTTCTCCAAAGCCTTTGACGAAAGCGAATAATTACTCGGGAGAATACATACATATTTCAAAGGCAGGTTTTGTATTATTCAGCGATTCCTATCAGTACACATTTTTATCGAGCCGCCCTTCTTTGTTATTGGATAAAAATTTTAACGCCGTACGACAAAACAGACCAATGTATATTTATGCAGGTTTTTTGATCGGTAAGTGTTTCGACTGGCTGCTAAAAAATGATTCTTCGGATTTCGTAAATGAATATCTTAAAAAAATACTGGGTCAAAAAAATATCAATGAGAAACTCGCCAGCAGTCCTTTTATAAAACAATATAAAGTAAATCAAAATGGAAATCTCGTGATGATGATGTTTCCATATTACCTGGCTTATCTCTTCCTGAATTTTATTTTTTTATTAGCTGCATTGTTATTGTTTGACAGGCTGCTAAAACTGATGAACGTAAAACAATGCATTATATATTTTTTAAATCTTTTGATTGTTTGCAGCGGGGTTGTTAAAGCATTTTTCTTTTCCGCACACGAGCAAATGTTCGCCATCGTTGCCTGTATTTTATTAATGAATATTTTTTACAGTTATCTTACTTCAGGCTTATCAGATCGCAAAGTATATTTGTTATCCTTTTTTACAGGATCGTTGTGCCTGGCATACGGAAGCCTTGTTTTATATGTCCCGTGTTTGTTTATTGCAAATTATTTACTCGACCGCAAACCCTATTTTTCTTTTCAAAGAATATTTTTCCTGTTTTTGAATGCTGTAATATTTGCTTTGCCTAACCTGGTATGGATGTGGATCTGCATTATCTATTCGGGGCATTATCTCAATACAGAAGTGGAATCATTCAGGGAATTTATATGGATAGCAGATGGCTGGAAAGGCGGACCTGCATTTCTGCTTTCTTTATTTCTTCACCATACTTCGCGATTTTTATATCCCGTGCTCATTACGCTGCCGGTATATCTTATTGCGTGGAGGAAATTGATAACGCTCAATCATAAAAAAGAAATAGCTTATCCAATCACAATTTTCAGAACGTTTATTATGTGGATGTTTGTGTTGTACTTTATATTTTTCTGGTTGCTTGGATATTATAATTTCCGGCTGATCTACACCTGCGTCCCCATAATTTTTGCAGGTATTGCGATGGAGTTGCACGCAGGCTTATCCGGAGGAACGCTGAAAGAAATAAAACTTGTAAAAATAATGAAGGTGTTGTCTGTTACGTGGATCGTATGGACGGTAGTCAAGTACGGGCCTTTCCCTTTTCAATAGAATTTTCTGCACGCATACGGCATAAAATTTTATCTTTAAATATGGATGTTGAAGAATTAAGAAAGATATGTACGGCATTGCCAAAAGTAACGGAAGATATTAAGTGGGGAAACGATCTGTGTTTTTGCATTGCCGGAAAAATGTTTTGTGTTGCCGGTTTATCGTCTCCCATGCAGATCTCTTTAAAAGTGAAGGATGATGAGTTCGATGAATTAAGCGTTTCACCAAATATTATTCCTGCACCTTATGTTGCAAGATATAAGTGGATATTGATCACGGATGTGAACCGGTTTTCAAAAAAAGAATGGAAACATTATATCACGCAATCTTATGAGCTCGTCAGAGATAAATTGCCAAAGAAAATTCTGAAAGATCTGGGGCTGTAATTTGTACACAGCCTTCCCCATTATTAAAGTGGATGAGATTTTACTACACGATTGTTACAACTTCACATTTCCGAAAACCTTTTTCAGCATTTCCGTCGTGCGCGCTCCCGGATCCCTCCTGATCTTCGCTTCTTCCTGCGCCACCATTACAAATAATCCGCTGATCGCTTTTCGCGTTACATAATCAGGCAGATCGGTTTCCACTTTTTCAAGAAACGGGATCCTGTTGTACTGCGTCATTATATCACTCCAATATTTTGTGGCATTCAGCTTATCCAATGCAATTTTTATAGAAGGCTTGAATGCAATAACCAATTGCTCTGTAGTTGTTCTCTGTAAAAATTGCGTTGCAGCATCCTGCTGCTTGTTATTGATGATGCTGATGGCATCCTTTACCGTCATTTGCTTAATAGCGGATACAAATACCGGAACAGCTTCCTTTGCCGCATTTTCTGCCGCATGGTTGAGTGTCTCTATCATTTTATCCACCTGGCTGCCCAAGCCAATGCCGCGAAGTGTAGACTCCACCTTTCTTGCGTTTTCGGGAAAAGGGATCTTGATCAGGTCATTTTTCAGGTAACCGTTGACAACGGAAACCTTATCTACGCCATTTAGAATTCCTTTATTCAGCGCTTCCTTTATCGCCTGTACAGCTTCATTCTCTGTAAAAGATGATGCACTGGTTGAGTTCGTATTTGTATTGGTCACCTTCTCTATTCCCTTTTTAAAATCCGACCAGTCCTGCGCGAAGATCATAGATGAAAAGAAGATCAGGAGCGCTGTTAAAGAATATTTTTTTTGCATGATGAAAGTTTTACCAGGTTGAAATTTTTGCTGTTGTTCTATCGCTTTGTAAAGAAAGCAAATATTGCGCCAAAGCCGAAAAATGTTAAGCGATTTTACCGCTCGCTAAACATAAATGCCCGAATACGCAATAAATACAATGGCTGTCACCCGGTTGCTGCAAATTACATCATCAAGTAACAATAACATTTTTTAAATAACCAAAACCAAAAACTATGAAAACAAATTCTTACGAACTCAAAAATCTGATTACAGAAAATATGAGTGTGGTAAAAAAATCCATCCTTGGCATTTTTTGTGCAATCTTATTAATCGGAACAACTTCCTGCTCACGCGGTTCCGGATGCGGCACATGGGGCAAATTAAAACAAAAACAAAACAATAATCAATACATGTGCTACCACCCAAAGGATAAAAAATAAGGGACCTTTGTTAAGACCCGGGAAACCGGGTTATTTTTTTGTTTGAAGTTGTAGAAAGAGTTTAAAAGAGGATCATTTATTTCTTTGTTTCAGCAAACGCTCCACATACTTTCCGATCACATCAAATTCAACATTCACCTGCGTGCCAATTTTGTAAGTAGAAAAAACAGTGTTCTCAAAAGTGTAAGGGATAATGGAAACTGAAAATTTTTTATGTTTCGCTTTTACAACCGTCAGGCTCACGCCATCAATGCAGACCGAGCCTTTATCGACCAGTGTGAATTTCGGTTTCTTATCAAATTCAAAATAAAAATTCCAGCTTCCTTTCGCGTCTTCGATCTTTGTTACCGTTGCAGTTTGATCTACATGTCCCTGCACCATATGTCCGTCAAGTCGCGCGCCGGCTTGCATTGCTCTTTCCAGGTTAATTTTATTTCCTTTTTTTAAATGAGAAAGATTCGTGATGTCTAGTGTTTCCTTTATCGCAGTTACCGTATGTGAAGCATTGTCTTTTTTTACAACAGTCAAACACACGCCGTTATGCGATATGCTCTGATCTATTTTTAATGTTTGGGAGAGCTTGCTTTTTACAGTAAGATTAATGTTGCTCCCATCTTTTTTGACAGCAATAATTTCTCCTGTTTCCTCAACAATACCCGTGAACATAATTCTTTTAATGTTTAATGATGAATGATGAATAGAGAAAAGAAATGAGCAGGGATTATTTTATTTATTATTTATCATTCAACATTCATCATTTTTTTTACTCTCTGAATAAATGAATATAACCACTCAACGGTTTATCGGTTTTCTTAGAACCTTCAATAGTCTGATAGTATACATCGCAGACATAGTAGTAAACCCCTGTAAATAAAGGCTTACCGGTCTTATA
>JAQBNI010000067.1 GCA_028288625.1 Bacteroidota bacterium
ATCATAAAGGAAGCGAGCTTTAGTCTCTCGACAGATACAATTAATTTTGTCAAGAATGCAAGTGTAAAAAATTCTGTAGAAAACAAGGAGATGTTTGAAGACATGAATTATATGATTCCGCTTGGCAGTGTAAATGATTCCCTGCAAAAAAAATTAAAGCCTTATAAAAAAACTGATCCTGAATTCACTAAGATTGCAAAAGATATCGACGCCATTTCTAAGAAGATCATTGATCACAGAAAAGATCTCATAAAAAAATATCCTGCTACTTTTTATTCCAAGCTTTTGAAGATGATGCTTGACCTGGAAGTTCCGGATGGACCGAGAAGACCTAACGGAAGTCTTGTAGATACTTTTTACAATTTCCATTATACACAGGAGCATTATTTCGATAATGTTGATTTTTCTGATTCCGGTATTATACGCAGCCCAATCTTTCAAAGCAAGTTCCTGAAATATTTTGACAGCTATGTTTATCCGGATCCGGATTCTATCATAAAAACCATTGAATATATTACGCAAAAGGCGAAAGTGAATGCAGAAATGTACCAGTTTACCGTAAATGAATTATTTATGAAATATGCCAAGAGTGAAATTATGGGACAGGATGCGGTGTATGTATATATGGCTGATAAATTTTACCTGAGCGGTGCTGCGTGGTGGGTTGATCCGAAAAAGTTAGTGGAGTTAAGAGATCGCGTAGAGTCAGTAAAACCTACACTTATCGGGAAGCTTGCACCGAATTTTATTGTGCAGGATTCCGTTGGAAGAATGCTGGTGTTCCATGATTTCGTTCCCAAGAATAAATATACATTGCTGGTTTTCTGGAATTCGGATTGCGGTCACTGCCAGCATGAAATTCCTAAATTGAAAAAATTATATACCGATTCACTCCAGGCATTGGGTCTTCGTGTATTTTCTGTATCTACGGAACAAACAGACAGCTCGTTCCGTGCATTTGCTGCAAAGAACTGTGCACCTGATTGGGTAACTGCGCTGGATATGCGCGGTGTTAGTGCATTCAGGAAAGAATACGATGTTATCGCAACGCCAAAAGTATTTATCATCACGCCTGATTTCAGGATCATCGCCAAAAATATTCCAATAGAGAATATGGTCGACTTCATAAAATTTGAGGACACAGTGGCAGAAAGAAAAAAAAATAAATCAGAGGATAAATAGTTATAAATGCTGATAAATAAATTCGCTGCACAAGAAACTTGCGGTTAACTGCAGCAGCGCATTATCAGTCCCCGAAGGTGAAAAGGCTTCTACTATTGTACAGACAAAGGCGATCAAAATTATCATTGGAAATGCGGTTACAAATACACCGGAACTGTAAACGATCATACTGATAGATATTATTGAGCTGATCATTATTGCCAAACTTCCTTCCACACTTTTTACAGATATCTTTTTGTCGAAGCTGACAGCTTTATAAACATGCCTGCCCCATTTTATGCCGACAGGTTCGGCAATGGCATCTGCAATTCCTGTAACAGCATATCCGAAAATTGCATAATGTCCGAACAATAAATTTGCAAGCACGCCGCCAATAAAAGTAGCGATATAGGAATACAGGATATATTTTGTTCGATACGGTGCATCTTTTTCGCGGGCAAGCGCTTCGTAAAAAAGGTTATTACTCCCTTTGTAACATGCATATAAAACCGCTATTGAAACTGCCCAACCCAGTATAAACACACCCGGAAGCCCCAGTAATTGCTGGTATAAACAAGCGCTAAAAAAAATAAGAAAATGAAATAATTTACGCGTATAACCGGTCTTCCATAGAAATTTAATTTTCAAAGATCCTGCAAGATATAAGACGGAAAAACTCCAAACCAAAGAAACCGGGAACAGCCAGCTGATCAGTTTTAAGGATGGAAAATTATCAATAAAAAAATGAAATAAAATATTGATATAGTGCATTACAGCTTTTTGTAAAATAATCTGGAGGAAATTGAATAACCGTTGTTTTCATAAAACCGGTGTGCGTTGACTCTCCTTGTGTGACTTGTTAATTCGATAAAAAAAACATTTTGAGCAAAGCAAAAATCTTCAATGTATTTCAGAAATCCAGCACCCAATTTTTTATTCCTGTATGCTACGTCTACGCAAAATGCCGTTAAGCGCGCACGACGATTTTCTTCATGTATCAACTGCATAAAATGTATTTCTCCAAAACCGATAACTTCATCATTTGCTTTCATTACAAATAAATGATAATCTTCTCTGGCAATATTTTTTTTAACGTTATTTACCAGTGAATCAATGGACATGAAATGTTCGAGCTGATGAATGAGAGAAAGAAGCGCATTTGCATCTTCAACGGATGCAGTTGTATAAGTGATAACAACAGTATCTTTCATTATAGATTTATATTCCCGTATTCCTTCAACCCGGTCATCTGCATACTTAATTCCCACAAGCGGGCGGCATTTTCAGAACTGATAGCTTCGAGAGATGGGATCGTCGGATTTTTTCGATACCAGTATTTGCCTGTCTTGCCTTTTACTTCGGGTGATGTAGCGAGATAAATAGATGTCTCTGCGCCTTTTTCGGGACTTGTCAATACAAAACCAAACGTTTCTATCAGGAACTTAAAAGCAGGCTGACCCGTTCTTCCAAAATTTGAATTGATATTTCCCGGGTGTAAACAATTCGCCGTGATGTTTGTGGAATTCTTTAATTGTTTTGCCAGTTCTTTATTGAATAATATATTGCACAATTTGGTAAATCCGTATTGCATAAAGGAGATGAATCTTTTTTCGGCGTGGATGTCATCCCAGCGCATATTAGTGAATCGGTGTCCGAGAGACGCAACATTCACTACTCTTGCACTTTCCGATTTTTTTAAAAGATCAAGTAAATAGTGCGTCATTAAAAAATATCCAAGATGGTTCGTTGCAAACATCATTTCATATCCGTCTTCGTTCAGCTGTCGTTCTCCGATAATAGCGCCTGCGTTGTTGATCAGCACATCTACCTTTTCATATTTTTCCCTGAACTGTAATCCGAAATTTTTTATAGAAGCGTGCGAGCTGAAATCACAGATATACAGATCACAATTATTTATTCCTGTCAGCGCATTGATATCTTCCTGTACAGCTCTTGCTTTCTTTTCATTCCGGCAAACAAGTACAACATGTGCGCCCATTTTAGCGATCTCCGTTGCTGTTACCCTGCCGATCCCTGAATTTCCACCGGTAATTACTACAACTTTATTTTTCATGAGTACTCATATTTAGCGGTGAATTATTTTTGTTCGATCTTATAACAGTATATAAAAACGGAATCGCATAACAATAAAATACAATTAATTTCCATGTGGATACTGAAGAAGGATCCATAAATTTTAAGCCTGTGAAAAATCCTGCAAACAAAAGAGAAAGAAACGCCAGGAATTTCATAAATCCGCTTTCGTAAAAGCCTTTGCTTTTTATAATTAATTCGGGATGACCTGTATTTACTGCATTATAGCTGTTGAATTGCTGTTGCAGATTTTCCCAGTAGGATACAAACGAATCTGTGTCTGTTGACTTTACCGGTAATATTAAAATAGATTTCTTTGGCGATCTTATTTTTAATGTAGCAAAACTTCTTCCTGCACTATCTTCATTCATCGCTGCATTTTCTACATTTGAATAGCTAATAAAAAAATCCCCGTGAGGAAATAAAAAAGATCTGTTGTCGAGGTGAATATGAATACCGTTTGGATTGTATTCTATCTCGCCATTCACCATAATAAATTTTAGTACCGTTAATACACTAACGCCGATCAACAAAAAAGATCCTCCAAAAACAATAACGTCCTCCATCGTTTCGGAAAGATGAAATGAATGCATCGAAAGTATAACTGCTATAAAGACTCCGGAATACAAAAGAGGGATCGTGATGAGACCTATCACCTGCTTAATAATTTCTGAATATTTAATGCTCATCTTCATTCCTGTAAAAATACTAAAAGCTTTTTGCTTTCAACTTTACCAAAAAAATAAATGCAGCAACGAGTACTGCATTTACAATTTACATTTCAAAAAACTATTATACGTTATGCAGGTTCCATATCCCTGAATATGCTGATAAACTTCAGCATTGCGCCTAAATTGCTGATCCTGATCTTTCCCATCATTACTGCCATCTGCCTGTTCACTCTCCCCAATTCTGCATCTTCAAAATCTGTTGCCGTTGCTGTGATCACACAATCCGGCTCACCATGCAAGCCTTCCTGCACTTCGCATTTTCCGTCCGCCACACTTACTGTAAACTCGCCGCCGGTTTCTCCTTCTAATTGAAAATGAAATACACCGCTTTGTCCGGCTGCTTCTTCCTGCTTTAATCTGGATGGTAGTGCTAAAATGATTTCTCTTGCTGTCATCTTTATTGTTTTACTGTGATAAATTTAATTTATCCTCAAAACTAAAATTATTATCTCAAATAAGCAAATTCATACCAAACGTTCGTTTGTTAAAAATTTGTAAAAAGCTGAGTATTAACTCAATAAAAATAATTAACGTAAAAATTACATACTTATTTATACCAAACGTTTAGTCAAATACAAAGAAATTGTACATATTTGTAATATGCTGTACCAAGTCGTAAATTGTCGCAGCATAAACATTAAAAGCTTATGTCCATCATAAAAACAAAGATCAATACCAATTCCGCAGCGTATAAGGAGAACTATGAGAAGATGCTCGGTAAAATTGAGGAATTGAAAACGCATTTGAAGGCTTCTTTATTCCAGGGAGAGGAAAAGCATCAAACAAAGGCAAGGGCTCAGGGAAAATTTTTAGCGCGCGAAAGAATAGAATTATTACTCGACCAGGATTCCCCATTTTTAGAATTATTACCGTTAGCAGGCTTAGGCGTTAAAGGTGGCTTTGGAACCGGCGGCACCATGGTTTCGGGGATAGGTTTTGTCTCCAAAAAAATGTGCATGATCACTGCAAACGTCGGAACAAATAAGGGCGGCGCGATCGATATTGCTACATTAAAAAAAGCTTTGCGTATCAGCGAGATCGGCGTTGAAAATAATCTTCCTGCAATTAATCTTGTAGAAAGTGCGGGTGCAAATTTACCCGACCAGGCACAGGTTTTTAATTTAGGAGGAAATAATTTTAAGGAGATCTCTCGTCGTTCTAAAAAAGGTATTCCTACGATCTCGATTGTTTTCGGTAATTCAACTGCCGGCGGCGCTTACATTCCCGGTATGAGTGATTATACTATTTTTATTAAGGGAAAAGCAAAGGTTTTTTTAGCGGGACCGCCGCTTGTAAAAATGGCGACGAATGAAATTGTGGATGATGAAACACTTGGCGGTGCAGAAATGCATAGTAAAATTTCCGGCGTCTCTGATTATCTCGCGCAGGATGAATTGGATGGAATTAGAATAGCCAGAGAGTTGTTGTCGAATTTAAATAGTCCACAGTCGACCGTCCAGGGTCAACAGAAAGAAATTTTTAAAGAACCTTTATACAATATTGACGAACTGCTCGGCATAGTTTCTGTAGATATAAAAGTTCCTTTTGATTGCCGTGAAGTCATTGCAAGAATTGTTGACGGATCGGAATTTCATGAATTTAAAAAAGAATACGGCACCACATTGATCTGTGGTTTTGCAAAGATACACGGCTATCCTGCAGCAATCATTGGTAACAACGGTGTGTTATTTAATGATTCTGCAAATAAGGGCGCTCACTTTATCCAGCTGTGTAACATGAACAATACACCAATTTTATTTTTGCAAAATATCACCGGCTTCATGGTAGGCAAACAATATGAGCAAGCAGGAATGATAAAGGATGGCGCAAAAATGATCAATGCAGTTTCTAATTCTGAAGTGCCGATGTTTACGCTGATCATGGGCGCAAGCTACGGCGCAGGCAACTACGCGATGTGCGGACGTGCATATAATCCAAGATTTTTATTTACATATCCGAATTCGATGATTGCAGTGATGGGCTCCGAACAATTAGCAGGTGTGATGCAAATGGTAAGTCGAGAAGGTGCAGCAAAAAGCGGGCAACAATTTGATGAAGCTCAGGCAGCACAGATGAAAGAATTTATGAAGGCGGAAATTGAAAAACAAAGCAATGCGTTTTTTGCGAGCGGACAATTATGGGATGATGGCATTATCGATCCGCGGGATACAAGACATATTTTCGGATTAGTGTTAGCGTTGACTTATATGAATGAAGTGAAAGGAAGTCAAAGCTGGGGAGTATATAGAATGTGACGCGAGCGAAGCGAGCGTCATTCGTAGTCCGTCATCCTGAACTTGATTGCTTCGCTAGTTCGCTGCGCTCGTGTCAGGATCTAAAAAGTTGAAATGAAAAAATAATTAAAAAATAATTTCAAAGAACTAAATAATTAATGAGTCAACCTCAATACAATAAAATCACCAAGCTCCTCGTTGCTAATCGCGGTGAAATCGCCATTCGCATCTTTAAAACATGCAGGGAAATGGGTATCGCAACGGTTGCAGTTTTTTCCGATGCCGATGAAAATTCATTGTTTGTGAAGATGGCGGATGAATCCGTTCGCATTGGCGGAAAGCAACCCAATGAATCTTATCTCGTGATAGACAAGATCATTGATGCTGCAAAAAAAACAGGAGCAAATGCAATACACCCCGGTTATGGTTTTTTAAGTGAAAAGGTTGAATTTGCAAAACGAGTAATTGCAGAAGGGTTGATCTGGGTGGGTCCGCATCCGGAAGCAATAGAAGTAATGGGATCCAAGATCAATGCGAAAAAAATTATGCAATCGCACAACGTGCCTGTAATTCGGGGCTACCAGGGCGATGATCAAAGTGAAAAAACAATCAAAACAAAAGCAATAGAAATTGGGTTTCCGGTATTACTGAAAGCAAGTGCAGGCGGCGGCGGTAAAGGAATGCGCATTGTTAGAAAGGAAAGTGAACTCGATAAAGCGATCTCCGGCGCAAAAAACGAAGCGCTGAATGGTTTTGGTGATGATACTTTGCTGATAGAAAAATATTTTGATACTTCACGGCATATTGAGTTTCAAATTTTTGGCGATAAACATGGAAACGCATTGCATTTCTTTGAGCGCGAATGCAGCATACAGCGCCGTTATCAAAAAGTGATCGAGGAAAGCCCCTCTCCTTTTATTACAGAGGAAACTCGAAAAAAGATGGGCGATGCCGCAATAGCAGCTTGCAAAGCCATTCAATACGATAATGCGGGAACAGTAGAGTTTATTGTTGCTCCCGATCAATCATTTTATTTTTTGGAAGTAAACACTCGCCTGCAGGTAGAACACCCGGTGACAGAAGAAGTAACGGGACTTGATTTAGTAAGGTTGCAAATTGAAGTAGCCGAAGGAAAAGAGATCGGTTTAAAACAGGAAGATATACAACAAAACGGTCATGCAATCGAAGTGCGTTTGTATGCCGAAGATCCTGCAAATAATTTTTTACCAGTCAGCGGAAAAATACTCGACTGGATAACACCGGACATACCGGTATTGCGCTATGATACAGGTATTGAAAGCGGCAGTGAAATTTCTACCTTTTACGATCCGATGATCGCTAAGATCATTGCAAAGGGAAAAAACAGGAATGAATCCATTTCAAAAATGACATTGGCACTACAGGAATTAGTGTTGACCGGTTTCACCACGAATAAAAATTTCCTGACAGCCATCCTGCAAAATAAAGATTTTCAAAAAGGAGATTTTGATACACATTTCTTAGACAACAAATTTAAATACGAAGGAGAAAAATATCCTCAGGAAACATTAGATATTCTTACTGCAGCATTGCAGCATTACCGTTTCCTGCAAAGAGAAGGTGAACGCACAACAGCAAAAGCTGTTCCTTCAGGATGGAGAAATAATTTTTATAAATCTCAACAGGAAAAATATTCT
>JAQBNI010000103.1 GCA_028288625.1 Bacteroidota bacterium
AAAAAGAGGAGAAGGAAAATACAAAGAATGCAAACATTAAAATTGCAGTTACAATTCCAAAAAATTTGTTCTTATGTAAGCGAAAAGTTTCTTCTTTTGCGGGTGATATGTCGTTATTATCTCTCAATCGTATAGCCGGGATTTATGGCAAAGGGATATTCTAAATTCTGTTTTATTTCTATACTTTGAAATTTCGCATCCATTGTAAATGTTTCCGGTCCGCTTTTTATTTCAAGATACCGATCCATTGAAAATGGCTTTCCCAGCTGCGTTTCATAATTGCCGTATGTTGATGAAACAGTTTGCGGATGTGTTTTATCGGTAACAAAGATACTGTTGAGATTTTTCGTGGCTTTATCAAAAACAACATTGGTGAGAAATTGCACGCCTGCGGAACTCATCGTAATGTTTGCAGGATTATCGGCATATTTTGCTTTCGAGGTATCCACAAATATTAACTGACCGAGCAGTAAATTTTCAATATCGGAAAAAGAAAGATCGACAAATGTTTTTTCTTTTATGTATGACAAAGGTTTCAAAATATAGCGTTCATTTATTTTATCCATTATTTTAATACTGTCGCGGGTAATTAAAACGCGTGCGCCTTCGATCCCAATAATAGACATTGACAGCCATATTCTATCGCCTTTTTTCCAACGTATGTTAGTAGTGAAACTTTGATTTAATGAAGATGATGAAACTTTGGTTTTTAATTTTGCCACGAGCTCTGTAAATAATATTTCGTTTCCTTTTAAGTGACGGATGAGCTCGTAAACTTTTGCATCTATCGGCTTAACAACAGGATTTGGTGTTACTGTTGTATCCGTATTTGTTTTAGAAATCGTTTTCGGATGATGGCAGCCGATGAGAATGATCGATAAAAAAAATGTGAATACGAGCGGGCGAAAAAATGTGTTCCAGTGTTTCATTTGAATAGTTTGATCAACCAACACGAAAGCCGGCATATGTTTTAATTGATCTTCTTGTTTTTAATTTTACTCTCAAGCACCACCTTATCACCGCCTTTTTCCAGGGCTTTCTCCCACTGCTCAATCGCTTTGTCCTGTTGTCCCGCTTTAAATAAGATATCGCCGTAATGTGTAAGCAACTCCGGTCGGTCCTTTGCATCCGGCAGCTGCATTGCCTGTTCCATCCATTCCAATGCTTCCTTGTAGTTCTTCATTTTATACATGATCCATGCATAAGTATCGATGAATGCAGAATTGTTATCTACCAGTAAATTAGATTTCTTACTCATCTTTTCCGCTTTCTCCAGCTTGTCATCTCTCTCGGAAAGATAATATGCATAGTTATTCAAAACGGTTGCGTTATTCGGATCAATTTCAAGAGCAGCTTCATAGGCGCTATCGGAACGCGAATAATCTTTCAACTCAAAAGAAACATCACCCAGCGATATCAGCATCTGTAATTTTAATTGCGGCGTAAGAAGATTTACATTATCACTATTCCCTTTCTGCATTTTAAAAGCGCGTAGTAAAACATCTGACGCTTCCTTATAATTTTTCTTTTGCTGGTGCGCAATTGCATTATAAAAATAACCAAATATTTCCTTTGGATTTTTCTCCATTCCTTTTTTTGTGTTGTTGATCAAACTGTCATATTCTTCCAGCTCGGCATTCAGAATATACAATTGTATCCAAACAGTTGTCGGCACATCACTCATATTAATGGCTTTGATGTACTCCTGTTCTGCTTCTTTCTTCTTACCGATATTATATAAAACATCCGCTCTCGCAGTAGTTGCTTTTACGTTGTTGGGATTTGTTGTCACGATCATATCCGCCATCTTCATCACTTCTTCGCGCATGGTGGTATCCTTCGCGAGTTTTTCGATATATGGAATGAAGGTGAGGATCTTCGCATCAATATCAATATTCTTATTATTAAAAACCTGCTGTATCAGTTCATCATGCTTTGCGATATCTCCTTTCTTGCGGTAAGTCTCCGCCAGTGCAAGCAAGGCATCTGAATTATTCGGATCGATCTTCAATATCCGGTTATACGCCTGCAAAGCTTTATCATACATTTTATTCGACTCATACACTTCGCCGATCAGCCCTATATAACGTGTTTCGGAAGGATATAATCTCACCAGCTTTTCTATATCATTTATAGATTCCTCGATCTTTCCTAATTTAATATAGAGCGGCTGCTTCTGAAAAATAAGCTCTTCCTGCACACCCGTTTTTTGTTCTAACTGATTGTATACATCAATCGCCTCCTTAAATTTTCCCGCTTTGGACAACATGTATGCCCAGTCATAATAATAATCGTATTCCCTCGGCTTTAATTTGATCAGCGCTTCGTAAGTTTTGGAAGCTCCGTCAAAATCCTGCTTTTCCCCTTTAGCTTCCGCGAGATACTGGTAATAATATTCGTTCTGCGGATTCAACTTTATAGCATCCTGTGAATACTCTATCGTTTTATCCATGTTACCTGCTTCAAAAGAAATTTTTGAGAGCATGTAATATGCGGCATCATTTTTTGAATCCTTTCTCAATACTTCATTAAACTT
>JAQBNI010000115.1 GCA_028288625.1 Bacteroidota bacterium
CTTATTCAATACTTTTCACGTATATACATCTTACAGCCAGTTGTTTAAACCACCTTATGATACAAAGATCCCGGATATAATTGATGGTTATCATTCTGCAGGATATGCGAACACACAATTTCCATACTATATCAGTACAATCCTTCTCGACTCTGTGAAAGAAGCGATCAGGAACGATCCGAATCACCCGATCCGCATTGCGGCAAAAGCATATGATCTTGTTGATGACTGGACGCCTTCCACACCCATGAGATTGTATCATTGCACAGGCGACGATAATGTATTCTATAGCAATGCTGTTTGTGCAGATTCTATTTTCCGTTCGCGTGGTGCGGATTGCACACTGATGAATGTCGGCACTTTTGGTCACGAAGGCTGTGCACCCTTAGCGATATTTGAAGCTAAGACCTGGTTTGTATCACTCATCGCACCCGTAAAAATAAAGTAACGTTTTTCGCCGGCGGTTCTTGTTATCGTGTTTCTTTAAAAATTGATAAATTTGCTTTAGAGTTTTTTCATTTTTAATGAACCAAACGATGCATTATTTCCTTTTCTAAAAAACACAAATGAAAAGAGCTTTACTTTATATTCTCTTACTTGGAAATATTTCACTGGCACAGAACTTTCATCCTGCGCTCATCGATGGCGGTTCTTATGGAATTAAGTGTGTAAGAATTACAGATCTCGATAAAGATAATCTTACCGATGTCATCGTTGCAAATTCCCTTTCTAATGAAATAGATTGGTGTCAGAACAATGGCTTCCAGGGATTTTTTAAAAAATTAATCGTATCCAATTATGATGGCGCATATAGTGTTTTTCCAATTGATATAGATAAAGATGGAGACATTGATATTGTGGGTTGTGCTAACCGTGCTGACAGGGTGACGTGGTGGGAAAATAACGGCGTGCAATCTTTTACAAGACATGACATTGACAGTACATTTGACGGAGCATATAGTGTTTATCCAATTGATATCGACCGCGACGGAGATATAGATATTATCGGCGCCGCGGAAACCGGGGAACAGGTTGCAGTTTGGTACAATGACAGTCTGCAGAATTTTACGAAGTCGGTTATTGGTTCTGGTATTGCAGGTGCAACGATCGTTCATCCTGCAGACATTGATGGCGACAGCGACATCGATATTATTGCTACGGCACGGTTAGCAAACAAAGTTTTTTGGTTTAAGAATAATGCGGGAAGCTTTATCACAACTGTAATTGACAGTATGATTTCCGCTCCGCAATCTGTGTTTGTAAAAGATCTCGATAAAGACGGAGATGCGGATATCGCAGTTGTGGGTATCAGTGAGATCTCATGGTATGAAAATATAGGCTCAGGAATGTTTTCAAAACATGTGTTAGATGCAGCTTTTGCAAACGGCAGCGATGTTTCCATTGATGATTTTGATAATGATGGCAACCAGGATATTCTTGCAACTTCAAGTAATGGAAAATTAATGATATGGGAGAATGATGGCGGCGCCAATTTTTATACCTGGCAAATTAGCAGCACCGTTGGCGGCGCGTCGTTTGCGCGGATAGGAGATATTAATTCCGATGGATTAAAAGACCTGGTTACTGCTGCATACCTGGATAATACGGTCTCGTGGTGGAGGCAGGAATCATTATCTGAAAAGCTAAGCCGGAGTGCATGGAACAGGCAAACCATTTATCCCGGTGTTGAATGGAGTTCATATATTTTTGATACCTTATTCAACAGTCATCAAAGTATAAATGTGCTGGATATTAATTTGGATACTGCGAAGGTTGATGTTGTATTTGACGGTGTTTCCACCGGTTTCAAAAAGACAAGTGATTTTGGAAAAGAAAATAAAGCAATTGCTGCCGTCAATGGTAATTTTTTTAATACGGTTACCGGCGGAAGTGTAAATTATATCACACGAAATTATACGGTGATCAACAACGGTACGAGTTTTATGAATACGCCGAGAGATGAAGCCGCGCTGACTGTTTCGCAAAATAAAAATGTAGAGATCATGTCTGCGCCTGCGGGCGGAAACTGGTCAACTGCGCCGCAGCAAAAATTTATGATCAGCTGCGGACCGAGGTTGCTTTCCGCTCATGAAATAAAACCGAATGCAGCGGATAATTTTACTTCAGTGAGGAACCCGCGCACATTTGCAGGGGTATCAAGTGCAAATCATTTGTTGCTTTTTACGGTGGATGGCAGAGCTGCACAGGCAGATGGAATGTCGATACTCGAAATTGCAAAGATCACGAGGGCTTTTCATTGTGAAGATGCATTTAATTTAGATGGAGGCGGTTCTACGACGATGTGGGTTGATGGTCAGCCCGATAATGGTGTCGTTAATTATCCATCTGATAATAATGTTTTTGATCACCTTGGAGAAAGGGCAGTTGCAAATGCAATATTGATTCTGCCGGCTAAGATCGATTCGGGTACAAACACATTGTGTGATGGCGACAGTATTTTATTTAATGGAAATTATTTGACTACATCAGGTATTTATTTTGATACGGTAAACACAAATAATAAGTTCGGACAGGATTCTTTGTTTATTTTGAATTTAGAAGTGACTACAATAGCGACTCCAATGATCTTAAGCAACGGCAATACACTTTCCAGTTCTGTTTCCGGAACGAGTTATAACTGGTATTTAAATGGAAACTTACTACCAGCACATACTTCTGCGATCAATCCTCCTTCTGCAGGAAATTACCTTTTAGTGGTAGAAGTGAACGGATGTTTTTCTGATACTTCCGCTATTTATTCATTTGTTCCTTCCGGTATCAATCAAAATAAATCAACGGTGATCCGCTTGTTGCCAAATCCTGTAAATGAAAAATTATCTGTTGCAGGATTAGATGCCTTGATTGGCGAAAATGTAGTTGTGTATTCTGCAAAAGGCGAATTAATTTTTAAGATCAAAATTAAAAGCGACGAATTAGCAATTGATTGTTCACAACTCTCAAATGGAGCCTATATTTTACAGGTTAAGGATCTTGTAAAAAAGTTTGTTGTTAAACACTAACGATACTTCATTCTGCGATCGTATATATTTCACGCGAAGAGCTTTCTACCAACTGACTGAATTTCTGGTACCATTCACCCCATTCTTTGTTATTTGTACTATTCATATTGTTCATTTCGCTCTCCCATTGTGATAAACTGTCGCTCGTAAATTCCATAACCAGCGTGTATGCCGGACCGGTAAGATCAAACATGGCGCGGGAGTTTTTCAAGTCTCTTTCATCCATTAGTTTTTTGGATTCCTGCATCAGGGTTTTTACTTCTTTTGCTTTTCCGAATTTTAACCGGAAAACCTGTCTAATGAGTATCATGTTGTTGGTTTTAAAGTGAAGAAATTTCTAACCAGTTTAAAACAGGTAATGAATAAAAAAGTTTTATCTGCCTACAGTCTCACCCTTATCAAGCGGATAAAGGGGATGTGTTGAATTTACAAGAATGTTTAAATTGTGATCACAGCTTGATTTAATTAACCTGTAACAAATAAGCTTTGCCAAGCGTTTCAGATCTGCTAAAAGGATTTAAAAACTTTAATTTCAAACGCGTAACATAATATTGTGGCGTCATAAAAGTATGAGTAACGTGCAGGGAAAGATGGTCGACATCCTTTTTAAATACATCTGTAACAAACAGGTAAAATCTTTCCGTGGAATTATTTTTCTGTTGTATTTGATCGAGGCTAAGATCAGGTATTGTTTTTTTAGAATAAAAATCAAATGAATAAAATGCTTTTCCGTAAATAAAGGTTTGATCAGTTGGGATATTGTTTTCTGCTGCAATTTTTGCCATTTCATTTCCAGCCTGGTATTTTAATAATTTAGGATAGAAATTTGTGTTGAGCATAAAGTTCAACAGTAAAATTGCCAGCACGGACGGAACAATTATTCTAAAAAGAATCCCATGTTCGCGTCGACGAAAAATAAAAAATAATAGCAAAGACAATAAAATAACACCGCCTGCGATCACCCAAATATTATTTACAGGGAAGAACCATCCGTTCACGATCAGGAGCAACAATAACAAAATACCTAGTGTAAACAATTGTATGCCTTCTAAAATGCGGAGCATTTTCAGGTCGTTTGTTTTTGAAAGCTGATCCAAATAAGAAGCTGATAAAACGGCAAATAAAGGAAATAATATATTCAGGTAATGTGGAAGCTTAAACCTTGATGCAGACATGAACAAAAAAACGATGAGGATTCCTCCCAATGTCAGAAGTTCCATGCCTCCCATGCTTTTAAACCTGGTGTTGCAGAATAATTTTATTCTTACGAAAACCGAAATATAAACTAAAAGACTCCATGGCAATATTGCCCAAAGTAAGGTGTGAAAAAAGAAGAAAGGATCTGAGCTGTGAACAAACGAACGGTTTCCTGCGAAGCGCTCAAAACTCTGTGTCCAGAAAATAAATTTTATACCGGATTGTCCGTATGCACCGTTCACAAACTTTTCGGGATGCAAATCAAACTGCAAATAATAAGAGTAAAAAACCGGAGAAAGTACAATGAGGAAAGTAAATAATCCTGCGAGCCATTTCCAGTTGTAAAATGTCCGCCATCGACGCAGGTAAACAACAAAACAGAGAATTGCACTTCCTGCTGTAATGACTGCGATCAATCCCTTTGTAGCTACGCCCAGCGCAATTCCTGTAGCACCTGCAATAACGTTAATGAGTTTGTTGCTTTTTATAAATTCAGCTAATTGCCAGATGGCGAAAATTGCAGCCCCGGTTAAAATGGCATCGGTTCTCACATCATGATTTGCAAGCATTATAGCTTGCGAAGAAATAAATATTAAGGCTGCCATCCTTCCGACTTCTTTGTTGTAAAGTGTACGACCTAAGCCAAAGGTGGAATAGGTTGCAATAAGCGTAAACATTAAAGAAGGCAGACGGTAAGCCCAATCATGCAAACCGAAAATTTTGTATGAAAAAGCAGCGAGCCAGAATAAAAGATGTGGCTTGTCGAGGTAATCGTATTCTTTTAGAGTGATGGAAGATCGGCTGATAATATTAATAAAATCGCTGTGCTGGTACATGCGCATGGCAATGCCTGCATATTCATTCGCGTCGGGATCCATTAACGGAAAGAGCAATCCAAGGAAATATACAAGCCCACAAAGTATAAACAGGAGAATGTAGCTGCGTGTAGTGATGTATTGCTCCATGAATCTATGGCAGATTGTTTTTCAAACTTACATATAATATTAAGTTATTTTAGAATGATAATGTTACTACCAGCCCAATACCTTCCCCCTTATCAAGGGGGATAAAAGGGGGATGTGCAGATTCTATAAAAAATAAATTTACCCCTTTTATGGAATACTGTTTCAATTTGTATCTCAATGTAAAAGCTTATCTACCGCCTCCCCCTTATCAAGGGGGATAAAGGGGGATGAGTTGAATTTAAATGAATGCTAAACAAAAGATCTATCAATGAAAGAATACAATTATTATCATTACAATAACCGGCTAAAACAATATGCAAAAAACTTAAGAAATGATAGTACCAGCGCAGAAATAAAAATATGGAGTGAATTATTACGCGCAAAACAAATGATGGGTTTTCGTTTTTTGAGACAACGGCCAATTGGAAAATATATAGTTGATTTTTTCTGTAAGGAATTAAAGCTGATTATCGAAATAGATGGAGTCACGCATCACTATGAAGATGTATGCGAAAAGGATATTGCAAGAGAAAAATATCTGAAATTACTTGGATATTCAATTTTAAGATTTTCTGATGATGAGATCATCAATGATATTGATCTGGTTTATGAACTTATCAAAGAATTTATTTTGAAGATTAAGAAGAAAGAATAATTAAATAATCATTCACATCTCAGGAATAACACATCCCCCTGCCCCCCTTGATAAGGGGGAAGGCTGCAGATTGAATTCGACAGGATTATCTTTTACTAAGTTTTTTAAGAAGGATATCTCCAGCAACTGCATTGAGCTATACATGAAGTGCCCTGCCTTCGGCAGCTAACGCTGCTTCCTTCATCGCTTCCGTGTATGTAGGGTGAGCATGACTGATGCGCCCGATATCTTCTGCGCTTGCCCTGAATTCCATTGCAACAACGGCTTCCGCGATCATATCTGCCGCGCGCGCGCCGATCATGTGCACGCCAAGGATCTCATCAGTTTCGCTATCGGCGAGTACTTTCACCAATCCATCAATATCCATGCTCGCGCGCGATCGTCCTAGCGCGCGCATCGGGAATGAACCCACTTTATATGCGATGCCCTTTTCTTTTAGTTGCGCTTCCGTTTGACCAACTGCGGCAACTTCCGGCCATGTATACACGACACCCGGAATTAGATTATAATTGATATGCGGTTTTTGTCCTGCAATAAATTCAGCCACCAGCACGCCTTCTTCACTTGCCTTATGTGCGAGCATAGCTCCGCGGATCACATCACCAATTGCATAAATATTTTGTTTGGAAGTTTGCAAATGTTCGTTCACTTCTATTTGTCCTCCCTTAGTAGTTTTAATGCCGACATTTTCCAAACCTAAATTATCCGTGTAAGGTTTTCTGCCGATCGCAACCAAACAATAATCGGCTTCGATTTTTATTTCCTGCTCTTTTTTATCGATAGCGGTAACCGTCACAGAATCGCCGTTGTTATTTGCACCGGTAACTTTATGAGAGAGATAAAACTTCACACCAAGTTTCTTTAAGCTGCGTTGCAATTCTTTACTCATATCATCATCCATCGTTGGAATGATCTTGTCCATAAACTCAACAACGGATACTTCTGTACCGAGTCGCTGATAAACAGAACCTAATTCCAAGCCAATAACACCGCCCCCGATGATCACCATAGTTTTCGGCAATTCTGTTAAGCTTAGTGCTTCTGTTGAAGTGATAATTCTTTTTTTAT
The DNA here is from genome assembly GCA_028288625.1 of Bacteroidota bacterium. Taxonomy (GTDB): domain Bacteria; phylum Bacteroidota; class Bacteroidia; order Chitinophagales; family JADIYW01; genus JADJSS01. The sequence goes on from JAQBNI010000115.1 coordinate 6,906, forward strand.
CTATGGTGAGAAAAGGCAATGTAGATGGTTTTGAACCTGTTGCAATAATTGTATTCGTAGATTCAATTTGTTCTTCGGTGCCATCGGCTTTGTTGATGTTTATCGTTGTCTCATTAATAAAAAATCCATGACCGTTATACACCGTAATCTTATTTTTTTTCATCAAAAACTCCACGCCCGAATTCATCTGCTGCACCACTTTTGTTTTCCGGTCGATCATTTGCGCAAAGTTTACTTTCGCTTCTGAAATATCAATGCCGTGTTCTTTGAAAGTGTGGGTTGCATTATGAAAATGTTCTGAAGAATCGAGCAATGCTTTGGATGGAATACAACCGACATTCAGACAAGTGCCTCCAAGTGTGTTATATCTTTCAATGATTGCGGTTTTAAAACCGAGTTGTGCGCAACGTATTGCCGCAACATATCCTCCGGGACCGCTTCCTATAATTGTAATGTCGTATTTTTCCATTGTAGTATTGAGTAGTTCGTATTACGTATTGAGTATCTCGACAAAAGTTTTAAATAATTTTTGTAATGATTTTATTTAATAGCACTGACTAAATTTTTATCCATATATCGCAATACTAAGTACGCAATACGCTATACTATAATTCCAATAACGCCTTCGCCGGATCAACACCCACTAACATTTTCTCAGGATTTTCTAAATAATCTTTCACCGTTACTAAGAATCCTACACTTTCTTTTCCGTCTACTATTCGATGGTCATAACTCAATGCTACATACATCATCGGACGTATTTCTACTTTTCCGTCGATTGCCATCGGGCGATCCTGGATCTTGTGCATGCCGAGAATTGCAGACTGCGGTTGATTGATGATGGGCGTAGACATCAGCGAGCCAAACACACCGCCGTTGGTAATGGTAAACGTACCACCTTCCATATCTTCCATCGACAATGCGCCGTCACGACCAGCTAATGCAAGTCGTTTCACTTCTTTTTCAATTTCTGCAAACGACATGCTTTCCGCATTCCTGATCACAGGAACAACCAATCCTTTCGGCGTAGAAACTGCAATCGATATATCTACAAAATCATGATAGACGATATTTTCTTCATCGATATACGCATTGATTGCAGGAAATTGCTGTAATGCCAGTGCGCATGCTTTTGTGAAAAATGACATAAAGCCTAAACCTATTCCGTTTTTTTCTTCAAATGCTTTTTTATACTGATCGCGAATGTGGTTGATGCGCGTCATATCAATTTCATTGAACGTCGTGAGCATCGCCGTTTGATTCTTCACTTCCACCAATCGTCGTGAAATTGTTTTGCGAATGCGCGACATTTTTTCAACTCTCTCTTCACGGGAGAAATCTTTCTTGTTCACAGTTAACGGTTCACGGTTCACCGTTTTTTGCTGTGAACTGTTATCTGTTATCTGTGAACTTTTTTCTGCCTTCAGCGCATCATCCTTTGTAATTCTTCCATCAACGCCGGTGCCCTTCACATCCTTTGTTTCGATATTCTTTTCTTCCAGTATTTTTTTCGCAGATGGAGATGGCGTGCCGGTTGCGTAGGTTTTAGTGTCCACGGTCGACTGTCCACTGTCCACGGTTTTATTTTCAGGTATTTTAGATTCTTCTTTTTTTATCTGATTTTCTTTCTGTGGACTGTCGTCTGTGGACTGTGGACTTTCTTTCTTCTCTTCTTTTATTGCATCTTGTTTCTGTGGACTGTCGACTGTGGACTGTGGGCTTTTTACTTCTTCTTTCTTCTCTTCCTCTTTGGGCGCCGCTGCATCCGTCTCAATATACGCAACCACTCCACCGATCTTTATATCATTACCTTCCTTTGCAACACGCGTAATTGTTCCTGCAACTTCCGCCGGTAATTCAAATGTTGCTTTATCAGATTCGAACTCTGCTAACGGCTGATCCATCTTTACATAATCGCCATCCTTTACCAGCCATGATGCCAAAGTAACTTCTGTTACGCTTTCACCGATTGCCGGAACTTTTATTTCTACTTTACTCATTTCAGATTTTTAGATTTTGAGATTCAAGACTTGAGACGTAAAGTTAGTGGTTTATTTAGTTTTTGTTGATCGATTTTAATAATGATGTGATAAGCGCAACCGGTGTGTTTGTGGTGGGTCGAAAGACCCGCCACCTCATCCAACTTCTACCCAAACGCAAGCTCCACCAATGCTCTCTGATCTTTTTCATGCAGCTTGCTAAAACCTGTAGCGGGAGAAGCAGCTTGCGGACGTGCAATACATTGCAGGTATTTCGCTTTCTTGTAATTCAGCATGAGGAATGTCCACGCACCCATGTTGATCGGTTCTTCCTGCACCCAGTGAAACGTGGCTTTCGTGTATTTTTTTATGATGTTATCCAGTTGTTTTTCAGCTACAGGATATAATTGTTCCAAACGCACGATCGCCACATCAGTCCTGTTATCTGCTTCTTTTTTTACAAGGAGATCATAATAGATCTTGCCGGAGCAGAACAATACTTTTTTTACTTTGGAAGGCTCGAGTGTATTATCATCATCAATTACTTCACGGAATTTTCCTTCGTATAATTCTTTAATATTATCTACGCACTTTGGATGGCGCAACAATGATTTCGGAGCCATATTGATCAATGGTTTTCGGAACGACCATGCCAATTGTCTTCTTATTGCATGAAAGAAATTTGCAGGCGTGGTAATATTTGTGACCACCATATTTAATTCGCCGCACATTTGCAGGAAGCGTTCCATACGTGCAGAGCTGTGTTCAGGTCCCGCGCCCTCATATCCGTGGGGCAATAATAAAACAAGACCGGAATTTTTATTCCATTTTGTTTCACTCGATGCAATGAACTGGTCGATAATGATCTGTGCGCCATTATCGAAATCTCCGAATTGCGCTTCCCAGATCGTCAATGGATTCGGGCTTGGAATCGAATAACCGAATTCAAACCCCAAAACGCCATATTCAGATAGAAGCGAATTGTAGATCATAAATCTTCCCTGCTTTCCGTCTTCAGCAATATGTTCAAGTCGATTATATTCTTCGCCAGTCACTTCATCATACAAGCATGCATGGCGATGAGAGAATGTTCCGCGTTTTACATCTTCCCCGCTTAACCGCACATCATTTCCATCCAGTAAAATAGAGCCATACGCAATTAATTCCGCTGCAGCCCAATCAACCGTATTGTTTTCGCGCATCAGCACGCGGCGCTGCTCGAGGTATTGCTGTATTTTTTTCAGCGGCTGAAATCCTTCCGGGATCTTCACCATCGCCTTAATAATTTTTACAAGATCTTCTTTCGAAATTTTTGTTTCAGGAGAAGATTCAAAATCTTCCTGTGTCGCAGTTTCCAAAGCCTGCCATGCTAACTCGGTAATTTGCGGTTTATATTTTTTGGGTAGCTGCTTGTAATCATTTAAGCGTGCCTGCAACTCCTGCCAGAATTCTTCTTCCATCTTTTTTGCAAATTCCCCTTCCGCCATTCCCCAGTCGTATAATTTTTTCTGATAAAGATCTCTTACGCCGGTATGGTTCTTGATCAGGTTATACATTTGCGGCTGTGTGTACTGTGGATCATCACCTTCATTATGTCCCCACTTGCGGTAACAAACCATATCCACAAAAACATCCTTATTAAATTGCTGGCGATATTCCGCGGCTAACTCTGCAACATACGTTACACATTCTACATCATCGCCGTTCACATGAAAGACAGGCGCTTGCACGGTTGCCGCAACGGACGTACAATAATTGGAAGAACGCGCATCATCAAAATCAGTGGTAAAACCGATCTGGTTATTGATCACGAAATGTATGGTTCCGCCGACCGTATAACCTTCAAGCAATTGCATTTGCAATACTTCATATACAATGCCTTGTCCTGCAACTGCAGCATCTCCATGGATCGTTAACGGAAGAATTTTATCATAATCCGCATCGTAGATCGCATCCGCTTTTGCACGGCAAAATCCCTGTACAACGGGATTGATCGCTTCAAGATGTGATGGATTCGGCAGCAGCTTAATATAAAGCTCTTTCTTATCCATGGTTTCATATTGCGAAGAATAACCTAAGTGATATTTTACATCGCCCGTGCCTGAAGAAAAATCATCCGGAGAAATTCCTTCGAACTCAGAAAAAATTTCTTCGTATGTTTTTCCTACAATGTTTACAAGAATATTTAAACGACCTCTGTGCGCCATGCCGATCACGACTTCCTGCACGCCATGGTTTGCAGCAACGTTGAACATTGCATCCAATGCAGGAATTGTAGATTCTCCTCCTTCTAAAGAAAAACGCTTTTGACCGATATATTTCGTGCCGAGAAATTTTTCATAAACGGCAGACTCATTTAATTTTTCGAGTATTCTTTTTTTCTTTTCGAGGGGATGCTCATATGCGATGTATCCATGTTCGATCTGTTCTCGAAGCCATGCACGCTCATCGCGATCGAGGATATAATTATATTCCCAGCCGATGGTGCGGCAATACACTTGTTTCAATCGATCGATAATAGCACGCAGTGTTGCTTTGCCGATTCCAATTTCATTCCCTGCGTGAAATTCCACATCGAGATCATTTTCATCCAAACCAAAACAATTCATGTCCAGATCTGCATGGCGATCTCTACGCGGGCGAATTGGATTTGTATTGGCGAGTAAATGTCCCTTGTTGCGGTACCCGCTGATCAGTTTTAAAACCCTGAATTCTTTTGGTGAAACCACCTCTTTAGTTTGCGGAATTTCCGCAACTGCTCCATTCTTATGCTCCCCGTTATGTTCTCCGAATTTATAAGCAAAATCAAAACCGGCGAAAAACTTTCTCCATTCCGGATCGACTGTTTTTTCGTCTTTTAAATAGTCTTGGTATAAGGAATCGATATAGGCAGGCTCGGCATTAGAAAGTATAGATAAATCTTCCATATTAAGTAATCATTAATCAGTGTGCAAATATCGGTTTTTTGAATAGAAAACAGGCAATAATCAGCCTTTGTTTCGAACTATATAACACTGGGTTTTTCTCTAAAAAGTTTACAATTAACCTAAAATTCACTTTTTTTATTATAAACGTTTGATTATCTTTGCAAACTCAAATAAAAAAATGGCACATCATAAATCTGCGAAGAAAAGGATCAGACAAACGTCTAAAAAAAGAATGGAAAACCGTTATTATGGTAAAACAACCCGTAATGCGTTGAGAAAATTTTTATTATTGTCTGATACAGGTGAGGCTGAAAAATCAGTATCATCCGTAGTAGCTATGGTAGATAAGCTGGCAAAACGCAACCAGATCCATAAAAACAAGGCTGGTCATTTGAAATCAGAACTAATGAAACACGTCAATAGCTTGAAAGCAAAATAAATATTTCCATTTTTATGGAAAGTGATCGAATGGTGTATCTCAATGGTACACCATTTTTCATTTTATGCTTTCAGAGAATAAACTAACGATCAAGTGCTGGGCGGAAGAGGATCGCCCGCGGGAGAAATTACAGCTTAAAGGAAAACAAACTTTATCTGATGCGGAACTGATAGCCATCATTATAGGTTCCGGCAACTCAGAGCAGTCTGCAGTAGAATTATCGAGACAGATCTTAGCATCTGTGAAAAATGATCTTTTCGATCTTGGAAAAAAGACAATTGATGATCTCACAAAGTTTAAAGGGATTGGTGAAGCGAAAGCGATTGCCATCGTCGCCGCTTTGGAGTTGGGAAGACGGCGTGCGCAATCAGAATCAAAACCATTGGATAAATTTGTTTCCGATAAGATCGCATTCGAAATGATGTCGCCTTTATTATCAGATCTTCCTCACGAAGAATTCTGGATCATCTGCTTAAACAGGAACGGTCGCTTTATTTCAAAGCACAAGATCAGCAGTGGTGGTATTTCGGGTACTGTCGCTGATATGAAAATGATCTTTAATACTGCGGTAAAAGAATTAGCGTGCGGTGTGATCTTATGTCATAATCATCCTTCAGGAAATTTGAATCCCAGCGAAACGGATAAACTGCTTACGCGAAAGGCAATTGAAGGCGGAAGATTTTTAGAAATCGAAGTATTCGACCATATTATCATCGGGCATAATAATTATTTCAGTTTCCGGCAAAACAACCTGCTTTAATAACCCAATAGCAATATCATTTGCCATTAATCAATTGTAACATTCACATAATCAGCGTATCTTTGCATTTCAATATAAATAATTATTTTTTATGGAAGGCTTCAGAGCATTAGGATTAAGCGAAGATATTTTACTCGCATTGAAAAAAAAGGGATATGAATCTCCCACACCCATCCAGGAACAAACAATACCGCTTTTATTAAACGGAGATTTAGATATAGTAGGACAAGCACAAACCGGCACAGGGAAAACAGCGGCTTTTGGTTTGCCGATATTGGAAAAATTTGATCCGAACCAAAGAAGCATACAGGCTTTGGTGTTAGCGCCAACGCGTGAACTCGCGATACAAACTGCAGAAGAGATCAAAAGTTTTAAAGGATCAAAAAAAATATGGATCACTACTGTTTATGGCGGCGCCCCGATCAGCTCGCAAATGCGCGAACTGGAAAAAGGAACGCATGTTGTTGTAGGAACTCCCGGTCGTATCATCGATTTGATCGAAAGAAAAAAATTAATTCTTAATGAAGTAAAATATGTTGTGCTGGATGAAGCGGATGAAATGCTCAACATGGGCTTTATCGAAGATATCGAGCTGATCTTAAAATCATGTAATCCTGAGCGAAGGATGCTGTTGTTTTCCGCAACGATGCCGGATAGAATTTTATCACTGGCGAAACGCTATATGGGAAAATTCAACATGGTGCAAATCAAGAAGCAGGAAGTAACGAATATCAACATCGATCAATCTTATTTTGAAGTTCCCGATCGCGATAAATTTGATGCATTGTGCCGGGTGCTCGATGTGGAGGAAGATTTTTACGGAATTATTTTTTGCAATACAAAGGCGGAAGTTATTGAAATTGCAAATCACTTAAATGATAAAGGATATAGTACTGATGCATTGCACGGAGACATTCAGCAAAACCTGCGTGAAAAAGTGGTGAAGCAGTTCAAGACCAATAAATATGGGGTGTTAGTGGCAACTGATGTTGCTGCGCGAGGCTTGGATATTATGGACCTTACGCACGTGATCAACTACGGTTTACCACAGGATTCGGATAGCTATGTGCATAGGATCGGCAGAACAGGTCGTGCAGGAAAAGAAGGAAAAGCGATCGCGATCATTTCTCCATCTGAAAGAAGAAAGCTACAATTCGTGGAGCGCCTGGTAAAATCGAAAATGAAAAAAGGAAAGTTGCCAAGTGCTGAAGATATGGTGATGATCAAGAAGAGACGTTTAGCGGAACATGTTGAAACGATCATCGGCACAGAACATTACGGAGAATATGTTGATCTTGCAGGAGAATTATTAGGTGATGCAGATCCGAAAGTTATTATTGCGGCATTAATAAAACATTTTGCAAAAGATGAATTGAACCCGAAAACATACAAGCAGATCAAGGAAGTAGCGAAGGAAGAATTCGGAAGATACGAACGCACAAGAGACAGTAGTCCAAGAGGCGGCGACAGGCGAAGTGCACCAAGAGATAGCGGCGATAGGAACAGGAGTTTTGGCGCATCGAGAGAAACGAGAGAATCTGCACCACGCAGAAGAAACGCTTCCGAAACGCGTTTGTTTTTTGCCAAAGGCAGGGCAGACGGGATGACACCGCGGCAATTGCTTGAGATTTTGAAAACGGAAGCGGGTGTTGATCCGCGCAGGATTGACGATATAAAAATTCTCGATAACTTTTCATTCTTCGCTACAAATGGCGATGATGCTGAACAAATTCTCGCAGTATATAAACGCAACAGGGGTGACGGAAAACCTATGGTTGAGCGGGCACGCGAAAGAGAAGACCGGTAAGCTATTTATTTTTTCTCCCCGGATAATCATACGAAATATTCAGATCCATAGAGATCATATGCATCTGCATGTGGTCCGAGCGGTAAAAGAACGCATAACGGAAAAGTATATGGTCGAACGATAATTTCTTCTGTAGTTTCCCCATAGGAGAGAACTTCAAATCTACTCCGGCTTTATAATTATTAAAGCGCGACAAATCATAGTCGCACGTATAAAAAGTTTCTGTTGGAGAATGTTCTTTATAAGGTGCAAAGTATTTAGATGCAGACTGATGATAAAATCTGAAAAATGAAGAGACGGTGATCAACGGGCTGATCTTCACAGCGCCTTCCGCTTCTATTGCATTTCCAACGACTCCAAAATTATCGATATAAAATGAATATTCACTTTTAAGAATAAACCGCTTTCCTAAAAACGAATTTAATTTTATTCCCAACGGAAATTTAAAACGTTGCTTAGGCAAATTTTCTACACGTTCCGAATTGTCATTAAAATATACGCGATGAAATGGCGTCGCGAGAATTCCCTTTTGATAAATGAACCCGGGAAAAACTCCCAGGATCATCTTTTTTGAAAGTACTTGCGTAAAGCCGGCATCGAGTGCATAAGTATTTCTGCGATAGGTATCAAACCAATCTTTATAACGCAATTCAACGGGATAAACCAGTTTTACAGGATGTCCCACATCTCTTTTTAAACGTCCCCAGCGCAGATCGTCAAAGCTTCCTGAAAATCCGATTTGATAAGTGCGCATTTTTGAAGGCTCAACATATTGTATGGAAGCAGAAACAGGCAAAGCAAGATAATCGGATTCCATCGCTACGCCGGTTGCGATACCCAATGTGAGATCTGTTTTTTTCAGCTTACGCTGATAACTGCCGTCGAATTGAAAATGCGTGTCGACAAGTGAAGCAGAAGAAATTTCATGGTCTATATTATCGGTGGATGCAGAGCTGATCACATCCATGCCGATTTGGAGTGCGAATGTGTTGAGTTTATTCTGATGCGCAATTTTTAAATGTGGTGCGTATACGTTTAATTTTTCCGTTCCTATGCCGCCTGTTACAGCTGAATGATTTCCATTTTGGTGATAATAGGAAAGTGTGAGCTCAATTTCTGTTTTATTGAGTTTTCTTTTTTGAAAGGAACTGCTGTCAGGAATTTGTCCCTTTAAAGGATAATAAAATGCCATCAGCCCGAATATAAAATATTTCTTCAGCATAATTAATTACAGCCGCATCCGCCTGATTTTGTTGCACCTCCGGGCGGTGTAGCGCCTTCGCGGATATCCTGCACGTGTTCTTCATATCTTTCTGCATTGTTCTTTCCCATTTGCATTTCCGGATCATTCAGGTATACCCGTTGGTATGGTTTTACGGTTTGGCAACTGCATATAAACAAGAGCGTAAAACATAATAGGAAGTAAAATTTAAAAAGTTGCATTTTCTAAATTTATATGATCAGATAAAAATACTTTATTTTCTGCATTAATAATGATAGCGTGTGTTTCGGGTAGCTGGTTAATAAAATGCAAGCCTACTTCAATACCCATCACATATACTGCGGTCGCAAGCGCATCGCAAAGTTCAGCGGAAGGATGAATTATGCTCACACTTTTTATTCCTGTTAACGGCAAGCCTGTTTTAGGATGAATTGTATGAGAATATCTGATTCCACCTTTCATAAAATATTGTACATAATCTCCTGAAGTAGCTACTGCGCCATTTAATATGGGAATGGAAAACAGTAATTCTTCTTTATTATCGGGATTTGCGATACCAATCTTCCATTGGCTGCCGTCTGCATGTTTTCCAAATACAGCGAGGTCTCCGCTTGCATTTACTGCACCTCCGTAAACATTCTTTTCCTGCCATAATTTCCTGACACGATCTGCGGCATATCCTTTCCCGATTGCAGCAAAGCTTATTCGCATTCCTTTCTTCTTAAGAAAAACTTTATTGCCATTCAATAATTCTAATTCATTAAATCCAATGATCTTTAGTGTATCGCGTATTTTTTTGTGATCCGGAAAATTAAAATTATTGTTTTTAAAATTGTACAATTTCTTTAAGGGACTTACCGTAATATCAAATGAACCTTGCGTGATCTTTGAAATGTGCTGCGCTCTTTTTATCAATTGAAAAACTTCGTCAGGAACTTCAACAGGCTGGATGCCGGCATTAGCATTTATTAAAGAAGTGATGGAAGTATTCGAAAATTCCGTTAATAGAGTTTCAATTCTTTTTATTTCTAAGACTCCTTCATTCAATAAATTTTCTGCTTGAGATGGATCTTTATGAACTACAATAAGTTCAAATAATGAACCCATTAATTTCAGGCTGATCTTGTGTTCAGTCATTTGTTTTTAGGGACTGCAGTGCTTTTTTCATCTTATCAATAAATTGATGTGCAGTTTCCTGCCTGTATGAAAGCGGTATGATCTTATTATTTGGTGCGATCAGCAACAAAGTAGGAAACACTCCATTCGGATTGTATCGTTCTGCCAAAGCTTCGTTTTGAGCTACTAAACCTAGCGGCTGTTTTTTCCGTTGCGGAAAATCAGCATTCAGGTAAAAGACATTCGAATTTATAAAAGATTGAAAGTCCGGATTCATTAAAATTTGTTTATCAAACCGGATACAGTTTGCACACCAGTCCGATCCGGAAAATACCATAAAAATATTTTTTTGTTCTGTTGAAGCGCGTTGGAAAATGCTGTCTTTGTCAATAAAATCTTGCGCAACCAAACCATTACAAAAGCATACTCCGGTTATAAATAAGAGCGTAAATCTGTTCATTTTTTAATTCGGGTAATAAAATTCAGTTATTCAAATTTAATAATTGATTCAATTCTTTTGTGAAAACTCCAAAACAAACAATACTATAAACATAGTGTATAACCATATGTGCATTCAAAACCCCAATAAACATTGACATCTCAAACTGCTTTCAACATTTAATAAACATCTAAAGTGGAGATATACACAACTTTTGAGTTATTAACAAATAAATTAACGGTAAAAAGTGGTAGAAAGTGGGAATTTGTGTAACTTTTGTGTTATTTTTGGACTAATAAATTTTTTAAGGGGAACATGACAGCATTAACAGGACAATATGAGGTAAAAGTAGACGGCAAAGGTCGCTTGCGATTACCGTCCGATTTGCTCCGCCAAATCCCCGAAGACACGCGTTCAAAATATGTATTAAACAAGGGTTTGGATAACTGTCTCCGGCTGTACCCGATCATACAATGGAATAATATCACGCAGGAATTAAATAAGCTGAGTTATTTCCAATCCAGGGAAAGAGAATTTCTTCGTTTTTTTTACCAGGCTGCCACCCAGGTGGAACTGGACAATAACGACCGGGTATTAATTCCAAAGAGATTAACGGAAGCGACGAGCATAAAAGATGAAGTAGTGATTTTGGCTTTTCACGATGTCATAGAAATATGGAGCAGCGAAATATATTATAAGAATGTGAAGGAGCCGGACAACTTCGCTCAAATGGCTGATGATATCTGGGCGAAATTAAACGGGAACAAATAGTTCTATAAAAAGGGAAAAAAAGATGTATCACATCCCTGTAATGCTGGATGAATGTATAGATGGTTTGCAGATTAAGGCGGATGGTATTTATGTCGATGTGACTTTTGGCGGAGGCGGGCACTCAAAAAAAATTCTGGAGCGTTTAGGAGAGAAGGGAAAATTGCTGGCATTTGATGTCGATAAGGATGCAGCAAAAAATAAAATTGATGATCCGCGCTTCATTTTAATACAAGCGAATTACAGACACCTAAAACGATTTTTAAAATTGCACGGAGTAACAAGCGTTAACGGCATACTGGCAGACTTTGGCATATCATCATACCAGATCGATGAGCCTTCCAGGGGATTCGCTACCCGCTTCGACGCACCACTTGACATGAGGATGGATGTTACGCAGCCGGTCAGTGCAAAAGATGTCGTCAATAATTATTCTTCAGAACAGCTTCAGAATATTTTAGGCTTTTACGGTGAAGTTTCTAATGCCAAAACATTAGCAAATAAAATCATCGAACAAAGAGCAGTAAGTCCGATTGAAACAACAAAGGACCTGGTAGAAGTATGTAAAATGGTGGCTAAGGGAATAGAAGTGAAATATCTCTCCCAGGTTTTCCAGGCAATAAGAATTGATGTGAATGATGAACTGAATGCAATCAAAGATTTTCTCAAACAAAGTATGGAAGTATTGGATGAAGGCGGGCGGTTAGTGATCATGAGTTACCATTCACTGGAAGACAGGCTCACAAAAAATTTCATGAAGTATGGAGTATTCGATGCGGAACCGGAAAAAGATCTCTATGGAAATTTTGAACACCACCTGAAAGTAATCACAAAAAAACCAATTGAAGCAAGCAGGGAAGAACTGAAAAAAAATCCGCGGGCGAGAAGTGCAAAGTTGCGCATTGCGGAAAAAGTATAAGAATAGAAAATGATAACGGAAGAAGAAATAATCATCGAAGCGCCCGAAGCAAAACAGCAAAACCGCGTACAGCGGATCATCGAAAGCATGCTGCACCTGTTCGGTATCGACGATTTTATTTCGTATGCACAGGTCATACACAATTTTTTATTCGTTGTCGCAATAGTGTTTGTCGGTGTACTGGAAATATTCAACACGCATTTAGCAGTTCGCTTAAACCGCAGCATTACAAAGAAACAGGAGACGATAAAAGAATTGCGGTGGGAGTACATGACAGTTAAAACAGACATGAACCAGAAAAGCAAGCAGTCGGTATTGCAGCAGGTACTGGAGCCGTATGGACTGAAATCATTGCAGGAGCCGCCGAAAAAAATAGAAGTAAAAAAAGGAGTGCTGAGTAACGAATGAAAAAAATATAAACCATAAAACTTTTTATTACCCAACAAATGAATATTAAATCCAACATCCTTTTTCGCATTTACTTTATCGGCGCTTTGTGCTGCATATTCGGTATCGCGGTGTTGAGTAAGGCATATACCATTCAAACATATAAGCACGGATACTGGAGATCTCTCGCGGATAGTTTAACCACTTCTATATTTGAAATTCCTGCAGAGCGCGGAAATATTTATTCAGCCGATGATAAATTATTAGCTACATCTGTTCCATTCTTTGAGTTGCATATTGACTTTGCGTCGAAAGCGATGACGAATGAAGTTTTTAAGCGCAATGCTGATTCGTTAGCATATTATATGTGGAAATATTTTCACCAGGGTTCTATAGAAGGATATAAGCATCAGCTGATCATTGCACGTAGTCAGCGGAAGCGTTATTTCCCGTTATGCAGCAATGCGGATTATTCTTTATTAAAACAAATTAAAGACTGGCCTTTATTCCGGGAAGGAAAATTCAAAGGCGGCCTCATCATAGAAACACACCAGGAAAGAAGAAATCCTTACGGCAACCTTGCGCAGCGTACGATCGGCTTGATCCGCGAGAATGCGCAGGATATCGGTTTGGAAGAAGCATCCGATTCTTTGTTGAGCGGCATACAGGGAAAAATGCTGAAGCAAAAAATTGCAGGAGGTGAATGGATCCCGATAAAAACAACAGGAGAGATCGAGCCGAAAAACGGTTATGATATTATTACAACTATAGATCTTGGCTTGCAGGATATCGCAGAGTCCACATTATTGCAGCAGGTGACGGAGTCACAGGCAGAATTTGGCTGCGCTGTTTTAATGGAGGTGAAAACCGGGGCTATTAAAGCAATTGCGAACCTGGGAAAAAATACGGACGGAACTTACTCGGAGAAATACAATTATGCATTGAGTTTGCGCAACGAGCCGGGATCCGTTTTTAAAGTGGCAAGTTATCTTGCATTGTTTGATGACGGATTTATTACGCCGTTGGATTCTATAAATTCAAATCATGCAAGTGCAAACTTCGGGGGCGTTAACCTGACTGATGACGGTCACAATACTCAATGGACTTTTCTTACCCCGGGAAAAGCATTAGCCATTTCATCCAATGTAGCAGTTGCAAAATGGATCACGCAGTATTATAACAATGACCGTGAAAAATTTTATGCAAAATTGCAGCAGTTTGGATTAACATCTACAACGCACATCGATCTGAAAGGAGAAGTGGCTCCAAAGATCAGCAAACCGGAAAAATGGAGTTTCTTATCGCTTCCATGGATGGCGCACGGTTATGAATTGACAATTACACCACTTCAGATCCTCGCATTTTATAATGCCATTGCAAATAATGGTGTGAGAGTGAAGCCATACCTGGTACAAAAAGTTTTGGATAATGGTAAAGTAATTCGTGAATATAAACCTGAAGGAAGTACGCAGCCCATCTGCAAACTGCAGGCTGCGCAATGGGCTAAAGAAATTATGCTTCGGGTTGTAGAAGATCCTAATGGCACAGCGCGAAAGATCTTTACACCGAATTATCGCATTGCAGGAAAGACAGGTACTGCAAAAATGGCATTGCCAACGGGAGGATATTCTAATAAAAATCTTTCTTCGTTCGTAGGATTTTTTCCTGCGGATGATCCGCTCTATTCATGCATTGTAGTTGTTGGCGGACCACAAGGCATATTTACTACAGGCGGCGCTATCTCTGCACCGATATTTAAAATCATGGCGGATAAGATCATTACCTCCAATATTTCGAGAAATAAATCTATAGATAAAGATTCAACGCTGGTGAATAAACCGGTTCCTTTTATTGTTGGTGCAACATCTGCCATTAACGAGATCAATAAAAAATTCAACATAAAATTTGATTTCAAAGAAGACTGGAATTATGCATTTGTAAGAAGCGACAGTACAAGAAAAATTGGAATAGGAAGAATAGATATTGCGGAAGACAGGGTGCCAAATGTAAACGGCATGCTGTTGGACGATGCGATTTATTTATTGGAGAATCGTGGTTTAAAAGTAATGTTTACTGGAAAAGGAAAAGTTGCAGGTCAATCGGTCGGACCGGGAAGCCCTGTAGTAAAAGGGAGTTCCATACTATTAATATTAAGATCATAAATAAAAAAGACGTTAGATGCGTCTGAAAAATGAAAAAATTAAATCAAATATTAGAAAATGTTCAACCGGTAAAGATCGTTGGCAATGTGGAAATTGAGATCAACACATTGCAATTAGATTCGAGAAAGGTGAATAAGCAGGATATATTTTTTGCAATTAAAGGAACAGTGACGGATGGACATACTTTTATACCAAAAGTTATTGAGCAAGGAGCAAGTGTAATTGTATGTGAAGAAATTCCGGCTGAAATAAATTTCCAGATCACCTATATACAAGTGAAAGATGCAAGAAGAGCATCCGCGATAATCGCAAATAATTATTTTGATCATCCTTCGGAAAAATTACAACTGATCGGTGTTACCGGTACGAACGGAAAAACATCGATTGCTACTTTATTGCATGAGATCTATACCAAGAAAAATTATAAAGCGGGTTTATTATCTACGATCGTCAATAAAATAAACCAGGATGCAATTCCTGCAACTCATACAACACCTGATCCGATCGCGATCAACCAGCTCTTACAGCAAATGGTGGAAGAAGGCTGTGAATATGCATTTATGGAAGTGAGTTCACATGCAGCAGACCAGGACCGGATCTTTGGCTTACAATTCAAAGGTGCAATTTTTACAAACATCACTCATGATCATCTGGATTATCATAAAACTTTCCAGGATTATATCTATGCCAAGAAAAAATTATTTGATCAGTTGCCGGAAACAGCTTTTGCTCTGACGAATATTGATGATAAGCGCGGAGAAGTGATGCTGCAAAATACAAAGGCTAAAAAATATACTTATGCATTGAAAAGCCTGGGAGATTTCAGGTTTAAGATTTTAGAAAATTCATTTACAGGATTGATCGTACAATGCGATAACCTCGATGTTCACCTGCAGATGATCGGTAGATTTAACGCTTATAATTTACTCGCTATCTACGCAACATGTGTATTGCTTGGAATGCCGAAGGAAGAAGCGCTTGCAGCGATCTCTGTTTTAAAAGGAGCGGAAGGAAGATTTGATTACATCGTTTCTGCAAATGAAAAAATAATCGGCATTGTAGATTATGCACATACACCCGATGCATTGAAAAATGTACTGGATACGATCAACGAGATCCGTTCACACAATGAACAGGTCATTACTGTAGTAGGCTGTGGCGGTAACCGCGATAAAGCTAAACGCCCTGATATGGCGCATATCGCCAGCGAATTATCTACGAAGGTTATTCTTACTTCTGATAATCCGCGCAATGAAATTCCCGAAGAAATTATTAATGACATGAAAGCCGGTGTTCCGCCGCATAATTATAATAAGATGATGTCGATCACTGATAGGAAGGAAGCGATTCGCGTGGCGTGTAACCTGGCACGAAAGAATGATATCATTTTATTAGCGGGAAAAGGTCATGAAAAATACCAGGAAATAAACAATGTAAAATATCCTTTTGATGATAAAGCAATATTGCAGGAAACATTTAAGGAATTAAATAAATAATGCTGTACTACCTCTTCAAATATCTGCAGGAAAATTTTAACGTGTCGGGTTCGAGGTTATTTCAATACATCTCCTTCCGTGCTTCCATGGCAATTATTTTGTCCCTTGTCATCTCCATGCTGATAGGGAGAAGAGTAATTAAGTGGTTACAGAAGATGCAGATCGGAGAATCGGTTCGTGATCTTGGATTACATGGACAAATAGAAAAGAAAGGAACACCGACAATGGGTGGTATTATTATTATTGCAGCGATCGTAATTCCCACATTGTTATTTGCAAGGCTGGATAATATTTATGTGATCTTGCTTTTAGTGTCTACGGTTTGGATGGGAGGTATCGGTTTCCTTGATGATTATATTAAAGTCTTTAAGAAAGATAAAGAAGGATTGCGCAGTATGTTTAAAATTCTGGCGCAGGTCGTATTGGGATTAGTGGTGGGATGTGTATTGTATTTTCACCCTTCTGTGAAAGTTCGCGATTTCGATAATGTATTTATTTATAAGATCGATGCGAAGGGTAAAATCGATTGGGATAAACCGGAGCAGGTAGTTTCCTCAGCGCATGTGATGTATGAGTCAAAAGGAATAAGAGTTGGAAATGAATTTTTATCACATGAAACAAAAGCGCTTAAAACCAATGTACCTTTCTTTAAAGATAACCTTCTCGATTATTCTTATTTCTTAAAGCCATTCACAAAAAATTATCAGAAGTGGGGATGGATATTTTTTATTCCTTTCGTGATCTTTATTATATCGGCAGTTTCAAATGCTGCAAATCTAACCGATGGAATTGATGGACTCGCAGCAGGCGTTTCAGTCATTGTATTAATTACACTTGCCATCTTCGCTTATATTTCAGGTAACGTCAAGATCGCCGATTACCTCAACGTATTATATATTCCGAACTCGGAAGAAGTCGTAATTGTGTGTGCTGCATTGATCGGGGCAACTATTGGGTTTCTCTGGTATAACGCGTTTCCCGCAACAGTATTTATGGGCGATACGGGAAGCCTTATGCTCGGTGGAGTTATTGCTACAGTCTCCTTAATAGTACGCAAAGAATTATTAATACCGATCCTTTGCGGAATATTTTTCGTAGAAAATTTATCAGTCATTGTACAAGTAAGTTACTTCAAATACACCCGAAGAAAATATGGCGAGGGCAGAAGAATTTTAAAAATGTCGCCGCTGCATCATCATTTTCAAAAAGACGGTTATCATGAAGCAAAAATTGTAATACGGTTTTGGATCATCAGCATATTGCTGGCAGTGATCTCCTTTGTAACCTTAAAAATCAGGTAGTAGCAAAAAAGAATGAAGGACAGGATAGTCATATTAGGAAGTGGTGAAAGCGGTGTAGGCGCTGCCATACTTGCACAAAAGCAAGGCATGGATGTGTTTGTATCCGACTTCGGAAAGATCAAGCAAGTATATAAAGATGAACTCACTTCTTTAAATATTCCTTTCGAAGAAGGGCAGCATACTGAAGAAAAGATTTTGTCTGCAACAACGATCATTAAAAGTCCCGGTATTCCCGATAAAGCACCCATCATTAAAAAAATAATTGAAAATAATATTTCGATCATTTCAGAAATAGAATTCGGTTACAGGTTCTCAAAGGCAAAGATCATTGCTATTACGGGCACAAATGGTAAAACAACCACAACTGCATTAACACATCATATCTGCGAAAAAGCGGGATTGAATGTTGGGCTCGGCGGAAACATCGGAACATCCTTTGCACGTCAGGTGGCGAATGGAGATAAAGATTTTTTTGTTTTGGAGATCAGCAGCTTTCAACTCGACAATTGCGTATTCTTTAAGCCGCACATCTCCGTCCTCTGCAATATTACCGAAGACCATTTAGACCGGTACAGCTATTCTTTTGAAAATTATATCAATTCAAAATTCAGCATTACAAAAAACCAGGATGAACACGATCACTTCATCTTTTGTGCAGATGATCCGGTAACCATGGAATATCTGGATAAAGCAAATCCGGAAGTGAATAAAATTCCAATCTCATATTTTGAAAATGTAAGCTACGGCGCTTACGTTGAAGACCAGCAAATAATTATAAAACTCGATAAAACCAACTTCACTATGCCAATCAGCGAACTGTCTTTACACGGAATGCACAATTCCTACAACTCAATGGCTGCTGCCATCTCAGCAAAATTAATAGGTGTCCGGAACGATAAGATCCGTGAAAGCCTGGAAGATTTTAAAAACCTCGAACATCGCCTTGAATTTGTTGCAACCATTCGCGGCGTTGATTTTATTAATGATTCAAAAGCCACCAATGTAAATTCTACATGGTATGCGCTGGAATCTATGACAAAGCCTACGGTGTTGATTGCAGGCGGCGTAGATAAAGGAAACGATTATACACTAATAAAAGAATTAGTAAATAAAAGAGTGAAGGCAATTATTTGCCTCGGAAAAGATAATGAAAAACTTCATGAAGCGTTTGCTTCGGAGGTCGGTTACATTGTTGATACGCAAAGCATGGAACAAGCCGTACAGATGGCTTATAATATTACTGATAAGGGCGATGTAGTGTTGCTGTCGCCGTGTTGTGCAAGCTTCGATCTTTTTGAAAATTATGAAGATCGTGGCAAACAGTTTAAACGCAATGTATTGAATTTATAATCACCAATTCCAAATTATGTTAGGTCGCATTATCAATAATATAAAGGGAGATAAATATGTCTGGTACATCGTTGCTGCACTGAGCGCTATTTCTTTATTGCTGGTGTACAGCTCTACGCGTTCTCTTGCATATAAAAATGAACATGGAAACACTGAATACTATTTAGTGCGCCATGGGTTCATGCTCGGTTTTGGTTTATTCATTACATACATTGTTCACCAGATCGATCACCGTTATTTTTCACGTATCGCTCAGATGATGCTGATACTTTCCGTTCCGTTATTATTGTACACAAAGTTTTTTGGAGTTCGAATAAATGATGCAAGCCGTTGGGTGCGTATTCCTGTGATCGGGTTAACTTTCCAATCTTCGGATTTTGCAAAACTCGCACTCATTATGTATACTTCGCGGATGCTATCAAAAAAACAAGGAGTCATCAAGGATATTAAAGAAGTCACGCTTCACATCATGTTGCCGATTTTGATGATCTGCGGGCTGATCATGTTTGATAATTTTTCCAGTGCAGGAATTTTATTTGCAACATGTATTGTAGTATTATTTATTGGAAGAGTAAGTACAAAATTTATTTTAGCGATTGTGGGTTCCGGTTTGGTTATGGTAACACTGATCGTAGCATTTTCATGGTTTGTTATAAAAGATCATGGTCGCGCTGATATATGGATACAGCGTATCGAAAACTGGCGTCATCCTGATTTTAACTCTGACGAATTTTACCAGCAAAAGCAGGCATATATCGCAATTGCAAAGGGCGGGTTGTTTCGCATCGCTCCCGGGAAAAGCACACAGTGTAATTTCTTACCGGATGCATTTTCGGATTTTATTTATTCCACTTTAATAGAAGAGTACGGCTTATGCGGAGGAGCTTTTGTTTTATTCCTGTATCTCTTCTTCATGTACCGGCTAATTATTCTCGTGAAAAATAGTCCGCGTGCTTTTGGCGCGTTGATGGCAGTCGGATTGGGCGTCAGCATGGTTTTACAGGCGGTTATACATATGGGAGTGAATGTGCATTTGCTTCCGAATACAGGGATCACGCTGCCGTTTATAAGTTGGGGCGGAACAAGTATATGGTTCAATGCATTTGCTATTGGAATTATTTTAAGTGTGAGCCGGCATGTAGACGAACGCAGTGCGCAAAAAGTGAAACCGCGTGCAGCTGCATTGGAAGAAGTTGAAGCGTAGAAAATAAAACCGAGAAGATTTTGGAAAGATCGATGCGTAATAAAAATTTTAAATGTTGAATTTTAAATTATAATGAACGAATCAAACGAATCAGAATAAAATGAAAAACAAATCATATATTCTAATGGTTACAACACTAATTATTATACAGGCATGTTGTTCTAAAGAATTTATCGTAGGTGATATAAGCCGAAATATTTGTTTTTTAGACAAGACTTCCGGATATAATTTATTGTTTGGTGTTAACAAAGTCTATAATAAAGATTCAATTTTTGTAAGATATGATAATGATACTTTTTATCATATTGTTTCAATTCCATATAATTCTACAGATACATTTGTTAACGTCGTTTTTAATAATGCATCCACTTGTTTTATTAAATTTTCAAATAATGATGTAGATACTTTTTCAATACAATATGAAGAAAAAACAGCTAAAACAGCAAAAGGTATTTGCAGGTTATCATTTAATGAAATTGTGAGTTTAAAATATAACAATGTCTCACTAAACATTAATGAAGATCCTATTAAAGTATACAAAAAGAATTAACTCTGATTAATAAGTGTCAAAAGATCAACCATATAAATTTATTATTGCGGGCGGGGGCACCGGCGGACATATTTTCCCCGCAGTTGCAATAGCTGATGCGTTGAAGCATCAGATGCCTGCTTGCGAAATTTTATTTGTCGGTGCACAAGGAAGAATGGAAATGGAAAAAGTGCCGCAGGCAGGTTACGAAATTAAAGGACTGGAAGTTGTAGGCTTGCAAAGAAGCTTCACCTTAAAAAATTTTTTGTTCCCATATAAACTATCGAAAAGCTTGTTGCAGGCTTCCAAAATTGTAAAAGAGTTTAAGCCTTCTGCATGCATCGGCGTCGGCGGTTATGCAAGCGGACCCGTTTTATTGATTGCCGCATTATCAGGAATGAAGATCTTTATTCAGGAACAAAATTCATACCCGGGGATCACCAATAAATTTTTATCGAGATATGCGAAAAAGATCTTTGTAGCGTATGATAATTTAAACCGGTTTTTCGATCCATCAAAAATGATCCTAACCGGCAATCCTGTTCGCAAAGATATCACTTCAATGCTCCCATCCCGTTCCGAAGCTTTGTCATTTTTTGGATTGAAAGAAAATAAAAAAACGATCCTTGTTATAGGAGGAAGTTTGGGTGCCCGGACAATAAATGATGCGATGGAAAAAAATGTGGATATGCTGGTCGCCAACGGGTATCAGATTTTATGGCAGACCGGAAAAATTTATTACGATAAAATTATTGAGAGAGCGAAAGACAAATCTTTGGATGATGTGAAGATCCACCAATTTATCAAAGAAATGAATATGGCGTACAGTGCTGCGAATGTCGTTGTTTCAAGGGCTGGCGCATTATCTGTTTCGGAATTATGCATTGTTGGTAAACCGATAATTCTTGTTCCTTCACCGAATGTAGCCGAAGATCACCAGACAAAAAATGCAATGGCTTTAGTAAATAAAAATGCCGCGATTTTAGTAACGGACAGCGAAGCTCCTGAAAAATTAGGAGATGCGATAGTGGAGTTGATGAAGGATGAGTCAACGTATAAGAATTTAGCAGCGAATATTAAGCTCATGGCGAAAACAAATGCCGCGAATGAGATTGCAGAAGTGATTATCAAAGAAATTAGTTTGAATTAAGTGATCAATTTAAAAAACATACAGCGTATTTATTTTCTCGGCATCGGGGGAATTGGCATGAGTGCGCTCGCTCGTTATTTTAATCTTCACGGTAAAACGATTACAGGTTATGATAAAACGCCGACGGCATTAACCGAAGCTTTGCAGAAAGAAGGGATCAACATCACGTTCACAGATAGTATCGATACGCTTGATAAAAATGCAGACCTGGTTATTTATACGCCTGCAATTCCGAGAGACCACCTCCAGCTGAACTGGTACATGGAAAACGATTATGCTTTGCTGAAACGTTCCCAGGTGCTTGGACTTGTATCCAACCAGATGTTTAACATCAGTATTGCCGGGTCACATGGTAAAACATCGGTCTCGTCCATCACTGCACATCTTTTAAAATCAGGACATAAAGATGTCGCCGCATTTTTGGGAGGGATATCTATCAACTTCAATTCAAATTTTATCAATGGGAACGAATATGCCGTGGCTGAAGCAGATGAGTTCGATCGTTCGTTTTTATATCTCGAACCGAATATTGCGCTGATCACTTCCGTTGATACGGACCATCTCGATATTTACGGGAATTTAGAAGCGATCGAAAAATCATTTAAGGAATTCTGCAAGAAGGTCCGCGATAAAGGAACGCTGATCACAAATATTTCTGTGCCTGACAAGATACTGAACACTTCAGTGAAAAATTATCGCTATAGCTTATCGGATTCCACGGCGGATTTCTATACGAAGGATATTCAAATAAATAATGGAGAATATACTTTCGATCTGGTTCACCCAAGGGGAACTATAAAAGAGATGAAGTCGTATTACGGGGGAAAGCACAATATAGAAAATGCGGTAGGTGCGGCTGCAATAGCTTTAGAAACAGGTGTTTCTGTGCAAGATATCAAAAATGGCATTGCAACTTTTAAGGGAGTGAAGCGCAGGTTTGAAACGCATGTCCGCAATGAAAAAATGGTGTATATAGATGATTATGCGCACCATCCAAGGGAATTAGACGCTGCTATTTCAGCTGCCAAAGAATTATATCCGGGCAGAAAACTGACAGTGATCTTCCAGCCGCATTTATTTTCACGCACAAGAGACCTTGCAGAAGAGTTTGCTGCTTCCTTATCTAAAGCAGATGAGTTGATCTTGCTGGATATTTATCCCGCGCGTGAAAAACCTATTGAAGGGATCACGTCAAAAATTATTTTAGATAGGGTAACGATTGCGGAAAAAACTCTGGCAACAAAGGAAGAAGTTATATCAATTCTGGAAAAGAAAAACGACATAAATATTGTGCTCACTGTGGGCGCCGGGGACATCGATAATATTGTCAACACAATAAAAGAACTATTAATAAAAAGATCAGATACTATACAACAAATCAGTTATAATTGACAGAAGATTTTTCATGAATAAAACAGCAAAAAATATTATCATTCGCTTATCCATGCTAACGGGTTTAGCTGCATTTATTTTTTTAATTGTGATCGCGAAAATGAACCGTGATGAAACAAGAATAAAAAAAATAAATGTTGGTATCGACGAATGTGATGGCAATAATTTTATTACAAAAAACCAGGTGTTGAATTTTATTGAAGAGAATTTCGATGTGAAAAATAAAATACTTTCTGGAAATCAACTGGGTCAGATTGAAAAAGCAGTAAGTGTAATTCCGCAGGTGAAGAGTTCCAATGCATTTACTGACGACCACGGTAACCTCAACATCAAGATCGAACAGCGTCAGCCACTCTGCCGTGTCTATAATTTACAGGCAGAATCGTATTATGTAGATCTCGATGGCACAAAATTTCCTGTCAGTGAATATTATACCGCGAAAGTACCTGTTATCACGGGTAACATCACGGAGAGATGCGATTCAAATCAGAAAATTCAAAGCATAGAACTTAAAAAAGTATTCAATATCATCAGGTCGTTTAATAAAAATGATTTATGGAAAGCGATGGTCGGGCAATACAATATCAATGATAAAAGTCAGGTAGAATTGATCCCGCGTTTTGGAAATTCTACAATTCTTTTTGGAGATGATAAAAATTGCGAACAGAAAATAAAAAAGTTGGACGTGTTTTATTTCCGTGTGCTTAAAAAAATAGGCTGGGACTACTACAAGGTTATCAACATAATGTACAAAGATCAAATTGTTTGTTTGAAATAAAAATAAGAAATATGCAAGTTAATAATCTAATGAATTCCGGTATGGAAAAAAAGCTAGTAGATCCCAGTGAAAATATTGTTTGCGCCATTGACATTGGCACATCCAAAGTAGCTGCATTGGTTGGCAAAAGAAACCAGTACGGCAAAATTGAAATTCTCGGAATTGGTAATTGTCCTTCATTCGGCGTTCAGCGCGGCGTTGTGATAAATATTGCCAAGACGGTTGAATCTATCCGCAAAGCGGTGGTAGATGCGGAGCGGCAGTCGGGAATTAAATTTACGAAGGTGCATGTGGGCATTGCGGGACAGCACATCAAAAGTCTGCAGCACCGCGGTATTCTTACGCGTAACAACAATGATACGTGGATCAGCTACGAGGACATTCAGAAGCTGAAAAATGAAATGTACAAATTGGCATTGCCTCCCGGCGATAGAATTTTACACGTGCTGCCGCAGGAATATATTGTAGATAATGAGCCGGGCATTTACCAGGAGCCGATCGGCATGATGGGAATCCGCCTCGAAGGAAATTTTCATATCATCACCGGTGCGGAAACTGCGATACAAAACATCGAGCGCTGCATAACGATCGCGGGATTGGAAGTTGCAAGCATTGAACTGGAACCTTTGGCTTCAGCGGATGCTGTGTTGAGCAAGGAAGAGTTGGAAGGCGGTGTTTGTTTAGTAGATATTGGCGGCGGTACCACGGATATTGCGATCTTCGAAAATTTTGTGATCCGGCATACTGCGGTAATTCCGTTCGGTGGAAATATCATTACGGAAGATCTTCGCGATTTTAAAATCTTACGCGATCAGGCGGAAACATTAAAAGTGAAATACGGAAGTGCGGTGGTGTTCGATGAATTGAGAAATCAGCACGTTTCCATTCAGGGTATTAAAGATACCGGCAAAAAAGAATTGAATTTATTAAGTGTATCAAAAGTGATCTCTGCACGTGTAAAAGAAATTTTAGCGCACGTTGCCTACCAGATAAAATTATCTAATTTTGAAAGAAAATTGATCGGGGGAATCGTGTTGACAGGCGGAGGTTCACAGCTAAAACATTTGCCGCAATTAACGGAATCTGAAACAGGACAAAGTGCAAGGATTGGATTGCCGAGAGAACATTTATCTTCTACAAAATTAACTGAAGCAGACAGTCCTATTTATGCAACAGGAATTGGTTTGTTGATCCGTGCGTTCAAACAGTTTGACGAAGAATGTTCACAGGATAAAAATAAAGTGTTGCTGGAGAAACCTATAAAGGAAGAGATAAAGGTGGAAGAAGAAACAACGATTGCACAGGTTATAGAAAATACAAAGGTAAATATAAATGAACCGGTCGCAAAACAGGAAGAAGTACAATTAGAAGAAGAAGAGGAAGATATTTATCCTGAGAAAAAAAGAAAGGTATCGATCGTGTCTTCGTGGAAAGATAAGATGACGAAGTGGATGACAGAAGACATCGAAGACTTTAACGACAAAAAATAATCACTATAAAAATATATCTCATGGAATTTGAAATGTTCAGCGAAAATAACTCTATCATCAAAGTACTCGGTGTAGGTGGTGGAGGCTGTAATGCCGTTAATTATATGTACGAGCAAGGCATCCCGGGTGTAAACTTTGGCGTTTGCAACACAGACAAACAGGATCTTTTGAAAAGTCCTGTACCAACAAAAATTCAACTCGGCACTAACCTGTTAGAAGGCTTAGGAGCAGGCGCGGATCCTGAAGAAGGACGACGCGCAGCGCTGGAATCGGAAGAAGAGATACGCATGTACTTGTCGAACAATACCAAAATGGTATTCGTTACTGCAGGAATGGGCGGTGGTACCGGAACCGGCGGGGCACCTATCGTGTCAAAGATCGCGAAAGAACTGGGCATACTTACTGTAGGTATTGTTACGATCCCTTTCTCAAACGAAGGAAAACCGAAACGCGATAAAGCGGAAAAAGGAATTCAGCACATGAAAGAAAATGTTGACGCGCTGATCGTTGTGTCGAATAATAAATTGTACGATATTTTTCCTGATCTCGATATTGATGAAGCTTTCTCTAAAGCAGATGATATTTTAACCACTGCTGCAAAAGGGATCACCGAGATCATCACCAAGCCCGGAAAAATAAATGTGGATTTTAATGACGTGCGACGTGTGATGTCAAACAGTGGAGTAGCGATCATAGGCATTGGAAAAGGTAGCGGCGAAAATCGGGCAACAGTTGCTATCCAGGAAGCAATGACATCGCCACTACTGGAAGATGCAGATATCTTCGGTGCAAAGGGAATTGTACTATATATTACTTACGGCAACGGCATCAAAATGCGCGAGCTCGACCTGATCACGGATTGCATTCAATCACAAACACAAACGGATTGCGAAATTATCTGGGGTGTTTGCAAGGATGATTCTTTAGGTGATGATATCGCGATCACACTGGTGGCTACAGGTTTTCAAAGCGGTGAAACCAGCAAGGAAAGAAAGACGGTACAAAAGCAACAGCAGGAAAAAATTGTTTATTCTCTGCAAACAAAAGTTGAAAAGATCGAACAGGAGATTGAACAAATAAAAGAAGAAGTGATCATTGACAAGCAGGAACCGGTGATCAATGCAGTGAATGAAGTGGTTGCAGAAAAAGAAGAAGAGTATGTAATAGAAGAACCGGTTTCGGAAGATGATCTTTTTAGCCCCATGATGGATGAAGAAACAAAAGATAACGAAGTAGAATTTGAGATCAATTTATCTATGACACCGCAGCCGGAAAGCAGGTCGGATATTAAAATAGTAGACAAGCCAAGGATCAACCTCGAGGAAATTGAGCAACAGGAAATTGCGGAGACAACAAAACCAACCGGGGAAGCACAATTTTCTTTATTTGAAACACATCCGGAAAAAATGATGGAAGAGGTGGATGACCAGCAGCTGGAAAGAGACCTGATAAAAAAACGAATCACACTTGACATGCAAAAACATAATATCAGTTTATATGAGCTGGAAAAGGAACCCGCATATAAACGCTATGGTATGGAGCTGGATAACAGTATGCCATCCGAGCAATCTAATTTTTCAGATTACATGATTTACAATAACTCGGAAGATCCTGGAAAAATAGAAATTCGACCTAATGCCATGAAGGATATTACCTTAGATTAAACCATCTTCGGTTTAATTGTTCCCCAACGGGCTACACTGAAAAGTGTAGCCTATTTTTATTTTATTCTACGGTTAACAATTCTTACACATGTAAATCTTGTAAATCTTTCTACAGGTTATATAACACGATATTTTAATAAGGGACGGAAATTTGAAATACATTGCTGCTTTCTCTTTTGAAGTAGCATTATAAATTTTTAGCCAAATGAGAAAGAAGATCAAAGCAAAACTCAAATCGATGCATTGGGTAAAGAGAACCCTCATCATCACCAGTTTTGTCATAGTTACGTTTGTCGCAGTGGTGATCATATTTTTTTCCCCCATCGCAAAATATCTGATCGAGAAATACGATATAAAATACCTTGGACGTGAAGTAAAAACGGGAATTATGTATGCCAATCCGTTTACAGGGACTGTGCGTATGGGTAATTTAAGATTGTACGAATTAAAAAGTAACAAGGTTTTTATTTCCGGTCGTGCAACTGTCAACTTCAACATGACAAAATTATTCTCCGGTGAGTACATTATCGAAGATCTGACCTTCAGCAACGCAAAGATGTATGTTGTGCAAACAAGGAAAAATTTTAATTTCAACGACATCATCGATAAGTTTACTCCAAAGGAAAAAAAACTGGTGAAGAAGGCGAGGACAAAGTTGAGTATACTCAATATCAATATTGAAAATGCAGAGATACACTATCAGGAAAAAGTTATTCCGGTTGATTATTATATCAAAGAGGTAAACCTCTTTAGCGAGGGAATGCATTGGGACCGGGATACAATGAATATTAAATTTTCCTTTTCCAATGGTCCGGCAAGTGGTAAGATCAAAGGAAATTTCAAAATTAATTTAAACACCAAGGATTACGCACTGTATGTGAATATAAAGAAATTTGATCTTCGCTTACTCGAGCAATATCTGCATGATATGGCTAATTACGGTCATTTAGCTGCGAATCTTGATGCAGACGTGCATGCTTCCGGTAATGTTAAAGCCCTGCTATCTGTTAAGGCGAAAGGCTTGCTCGCCATAAATGATTTTCATTTCGGAAAAACACCGGACCAGGACTTTCTTTCATTCGACAAGTTATTATTGCAGTTCAGGGAAGTAAACCCTCAGCAGTACAAGTATTACCTGGATTCAGTAATTATCGACCACCCCATGTTTGTATATGAAACGTATGACTATCTCGATAATCTTCAGCGCATGTTCGGAGAAGGTGGATCGAAGATAAAAGAGGCACATGCGGATTCAACCAAGTATAACCTTATTATTGAAATTGCAAAATCCGTTCAACAGTTTGCAAAAAACTTCCTGGAAAGTTATTATAAGATTGACAGGGTTGCATTATACCGTGGAGATCTTAAGTTTAATGACTACTCGCCTCGTGAAAAATTTGCAATAAGCTTAAATCCTCTTTATCTGCATGCAGATTCTATTAATAAGAATCATGAAAGAATATATTTCCAATTGAGATCAGATGTGAAGCCATACGGAACATTGAAAGTAAATATGAATGTCGACCCTAACGATTACCAGTATTTTGATGCGGATTATAATTTGCAGAAGATTCCCATCCCGTTAGTTAATCCTTACCTGATCACGTATACATCTTTTCCGTTAGACAGAGGCTCATTAGAATTTAATGGTAACATGAGTGTTCAGAATGGAAATATAAATAGCTTCAATCACCTGGTTATACTCGATCCGAGAGTGGGAAAACGCATCAGGAAAAAAGATACGAAATGGATCCCGGTGCCTTTAATTATGGCATTTGTAAGGGAACGGGGAAATGTGATCGATTACCACATTCCGGTTACCGGAGATCTAAAAAATCCGAAGATCCACTTTAAGGATATTATTTTCGATCTTCTTAAAAATATCTTTGTAAAGCCTCCTACAACACCTTATTCATTTACAGTAAAAAATGTAGAAAATGAAATTGAAAAATCGCTTACGCTGAAATGGGAAATGCGTCAAACTGTTTTGAGACGTGAACAAGAGAAATTTGTAGATAAGATCGCTGATTTTTTAAAGTCTAATCGGGATGCATCTATAACTGTACAGCCGGTACAATACGCCGAGAAGGAAAAAGAGTATACACTTTTCTATGAAGCAAAGAAAAAATATTTCCTCATCCAAAATCATAAGTCTGCCAACCAGTATTCAGAAGATGATTCTGTATTTGTAGAAAAAATGTCGGTAAAAGATTCGGGGTTTGTACATTACCTCAAGAAGCAATTTAATGATAACGATTATTATACCATACAGCAAAAATGTTTAAAGTTGATCGGGG
>JAQBNI010000128.1 GCA_028288625.1 Bacteroidota bacterium
CGCATAAGCTAATACATACTTATATCCGCGGAGAAGATGTAAGAGATTCTTATTCGATGATCATTGTCGCGTTGACAAACCCCATCAACTTAATTTTTTATATCGGTGCATTTATCGCGTTGGCTTATCACTTGCTGCATGGGTTTCCAAGTGCATTTCAAACTTTAGGATTGAATCACAAAAAATATACACCGATAATAAAATTTTTAGGAACCGCATTTTCAATTATCGTTCCCGGCATATTCGCATTGATCGCGTTGGCAATATTTTTTGGATGGGTGCATTAATTTTCAATTAACTAATCTTCAAATTCTCAAATTAAAATGGCTTTCAACTCAAAAATACCGGCAGGCGAATTAGAAAAAAAATGGGAAGACTATAAAAGTCACGTGAAGTTGGTGAATCCAACCAATAAGCGCAAACTGGAAATTGTGATCGTAGGTACAGGTTTAGCAGGCGCTTCGGCTGCAGCTTCTCTTGCAGAACTAGGTTATAAAGTAAAAGCATTTTGTTTTCAGGATTCCCCGCGTCGTGCGCATTCCATTGCTGCACAAGGTGGAATTAACGCAGCAAAAAATTACCAGAATGACGGTGATTCCGTTTACCGTTTATTTTATGATACTGTAAAAGGTGGCGACTATCGTTCGCGCGAAGCAAATGTGTATCGCCTCGCAGATGTTTCAGCAAATATCATTGATCAGTGCGTAGCGCAGGGCGTTCCTTTCGCTCGTGAATATGGCGGTTTGCTGAGCAACCGTTCATTCGGAGGTACACAGGTGCAGCGTACGTTTTACGCAGCCGGGCAAACCGGGCAGCAGTTGTTGCTGGGCGCGTACTCTGCATTAGAGCGCCAGGTAGCATTGGGAAATGTAAAGATGTATACGCGTCACGAAATGCTCGACGTCGTTACGATCGATGGAAAAGCGCGCGGAATTATTGCACGCAATTTAATTACGGGAGAATTGGAAAGACATTTCGGTCATGCCGTTTTGTTATGCAGTGGCGGATACGGAAACGTATTTTATTTATCTACAAATGCAATGGGTTGCAATGTTACTGCAATCTGGAAAGCGCATAAGAAAGGCGCGTATTTTGGCAACCCTTGTTTTACGCAAATTCATCCTACTTGCATTCCTGTTTCAGGAGAATATCAATCGAAATTAACGCTGATGTCGGAGTCACTGAGAAATGACGGACGCATCTGGGTGCCAAAGAAACAAGGCGATACACGTAAGCCGAATGAAATTCCGGAGGACGAAAGAGATTATTATTTAGAGAGAAGATATCCTGCTTTCGGAAACCTTGTTCCGCGGGATGTAGCGTCGCGTGCTGCGAAGGAAAGATGTGATGCAGGTTATGGAGTAGGATCTTCTAAGATGGCGGTATACCTTGATTTTACTGATGCCTTTGAGCGTTATGGCAATATTGAAGTGGGAAAGAAAGGACTCGATAATATTTCGAAAGAAAAAATAATTGAATTAGGAAAAGATGTCGTGAAAGAAAAATACGGCAACTTGTTTGATATGTATGCAAAGATCACGGGAGAAAATCCTTATGAAGTGCCGATGAGAATTTATCCTGCGGTGCATTATACAATGGGCGGACTTTGGGTAGATTATGAATTGATGACGACGATTGATGGCTTGTATTGTTTGGGTGAAGCGAATTTTTCTGATCACGGGGCAAACAGGCTTGGAGCATCTGCGTTGATGCAGGGTTTGGCAGACGGATATTTTGTGATCCCTTATACGATTGGAAATTATTTGGCTGATGAGATCCGCACTGCTGAAATTCCTACTTCACATGAAGCGTTTGCAAAAACAGAAAGTGAAGTGAAGTCGCGTATTGATCAGCTGATGAATATTAAAGGAACTAAATCTGTAGAAAGTTTTCATAAGCGTTTAGGAAAGATCATGTGGGATAAATGCGGAATGGCAAGAAATGCAGAAGGATTGAAACAAGCGATCACAGAGATACAGGCATTGAAAAAAGAATTCTGGAGCGACCTCAAAATCCCGGGAACTATAAATGAATTTAATCCCGAACTGGATAAGGCAGGCAGGGTTGCTGATTTTATTGAATTAGGAGAATTGATGTGCAAGGATGCATTAGACCGTAATGAAAGCTGCGGCGGGCATTTCCGTGAAGAATACCAGACACCGGAAGGAGAAGCAATGCGTGACGATGAAAACTATCAGTTTGTTTCAGCATGGGAATTTAAAAATGAAAGCGATTGGGAATTGCACAAGGAGGATCTCGTTTATGAGAATATCAAAATTGCTGCGAGGAGTTATAAATAGAATGGAACACGGATTATTATGATCGTTATGATAAAGTATGAATAATTTTAAGCATTCACATATTACGGATCAAATCATAAAAGCATTTTATTCCGTTTATAACAATTTGAGTCATGGCTTTTTAGAGAAAATTTATGAAAATGCGATGATAATTGAATTGAAGAATCTTAATATTTCTGTTGTTAATCAGATACCTGTTAAAGTTTTTTATAATGATGTGGAAGTGGGAAATTATCACGCAGATTTATTAGTTGAAAATAAAGTTATCGTTGAATTAAAATCATGTGAGAGTCTTTGCGAAGAACATGAAGCTCAGTTAACCAACTATTTGAGAGCAACCGAAATTGAGGTAGGATTACTACTGAATTTTGGCAGTACAGCTCAGTTAAAAAGAAAAGTATATAGTAACGAATTCAAAAAATTAAATACATCACGAATTATTTGATTAATCATAATAATCCGTGTTCTAAATTCTACTTATGGAACATTACAACATGAACCTCAAGCTCCGCATCTGGCGTCAAAAAAATAAAAGCGATAAAGGCGGGTTGGTCGATTATAAGGTAGAGAATATTTCTTCTGAAATGTCTTTCCTGGAAATGATCGATATACTAAATGAAAAACTTGTTGAAGAAAATAAAGAGCCCGTTGCGTTTGATCACGATTGTCGCGAAGGAATTTGCGGAACGTGTTCGATGTTCATCAATGGTCGTGCGCACGGACCATGGCATGCTACAACAACCTGCCAGCTGCACATGCGCGCCTTCAAGGATGGCGATACGATCATCATCGAGCCATGGCGCGCAAAAGCATTTCCTGTAATTAAAGATCTTATCGTTGACAGGAGCTCATTTGATCGCATCATTCAGGCAGGCGGATATATTTCTGTGAACACAGGAAATGCTGTAGATGCAAATACTATTCCTATCGAAAAAAATAAAGCGGACAACGCGTTTGCTGCTGCAGCATGTATCGGATGCGGCGCTTGCGTAGCGGCATGTCCAAACAGTTCTGCAATGCTCTACGTTTCTGCGAAGATCTCTCAGCTGGCTTTATTGCCGCAGGGAAATCCTGAAAGAAAAACACGAGTACTCAATATGGTTTCTCAAATGGATAAGGAAGAATTTGGCAGCTGCACGAACATCGGCGCATGCGAAGCGGAATGCCCGAAAGAAATTTCCCTGGAAAACATCGCGCGCCTGAACCGCGAATTCGCATTCGCAAGTTTAACAAGCGAAGAGTAAACAAAAAATAATAAACCACATAGGCACATAGCAAACTATGTTTCTATGTGGTTTAAACATTTCAATTAAAGTTTCATGCAATATAATTTATTATCCAACACCGACATCAAAGTAAGCAAGATATGCTTAGGCACTATGACCTGGGGACAACAAAACTCTGAAAGCGAAGGACATGAACAACTTGATTATGCTATAAGCAAGGGCATAAATTTTATAGATACTGCTGAAATGTATTCTGTGCCTGCGAAAGCAGAAACACAAGGCTCTACAGAAAAAATTATCGGGACATGGCTGAATAAAAGAAAAAAGCGCGATGATATTATCCTCGCTTCTAAAGTATGCGGACCGAGTGCAAACCTTACGCACATCGGCACGGGACCAAAATTCAACAAAGAAAATCTGACAAGCGCCTTGCATAAAAGTTTGCAGCGATTACAAACCGATTATATCGATCTCTATCAACTGCATTGGCCAGAAAGACCTACTAATTATTTCGGTGCGTTGGGTTATGAGCATACGTCTAATGATGCGGTGACCGATTTTAAAGAGACATTGAATGTGCTGAATGATTTTATTCAACAGGGAAAAATAAGATACATCGGCATCTCCAACGAAACGCCATGGGGAATGATGCAATATTTAACGACAGCAGAAAAAGAAAACCTTCCGCGAATTGTGTCGATACAAAATCCTTATAGTTTAGTGAACCGCACTTTTGAAATTGGGTTAGCAGAGATGTCGATACGTGAAGATGTGGGCTTGCTTGCTTATTCGCCGTTAGCAATGGGCTTGCTGAGTGGAAAATATTTAGATGGGAAAAGACCGGAAGGGGCGAGGGTTACTTTGTGGCCGAATTATCTGGCACGTTACGCGCACCCGAATACGATGAAAGCAATAGAAAAATATACTGCGCTCGCCAAAGAAAATAATTTATCTTCTGCACAAATGGCGCTGGCGTATGTGAACACAAGAAAATTCGTCACCGCGAATATTATCGGCGCAACAAAAATGTTCCAATTGAAAGAAGATATTGAAAGCATCGATGTTGTTTTGTCAGATGATATCTTACGTGAAATTCAAAAGATTCATTTGGAATTTCCAAATCCTGCACCATAGTTTTATATGATGGCGTGCCCCTGCGGGTCGGGCTATCCGCTCCAATCTTTTTGTCGTTTGTCTTGCACTGAAAATCAAAAATCTTCAACAAAAAGTATTTTCGCTGCTATCCCTCACGCGCTCTAAATTCATCTTCACAATTCAAAAAAAAAGTCCCAACCTTCGGTCGGGACTCAGCCACTTTAAAGCAACAGCAAGCGCAAAAAAAGTAGCTTTATTTTAGTCGTAAGTTGTAAGTCATAAGTCGTAAAAACTGACTTCACCCAACATACAGCAATCCTTCATCTTTCGCTTCGAGGAGGCTTTCGCCCATCAGGAAAATGTCCACCTGCCGCGCACATTCCCTGCCCTCAGAGATAGCCCAAACTACTAAACTTTGTCCTCTTCTCATATCTCCGGCGGTAAATATTTTATCCACGCCGGTGGCGTAATTGTTTGCTTTAACATTTCCTTTTTCGTCCAATTCTACAGTTAGCTGTTCCAGCAAGCCCTCGTGCTGCGGATGGACAAAACCCATGGCTAAAAGCGCTAATTCGCAAGGTAAAATTCGTTCTGTGCCTTCAATTTCAACAAGTTGCGGTTTTCCGTCCACAGTTTTCCATTCGATCTCTACGATCTTCAAACCGGTTAATTCGCCGGCTTCATTGCCTATGAACTCCTTTGTCATGATGCTCCAGCCGCGCTCGCAGCCTTCCTCATGTGAGGAAGATGTCCGTAGCATCATCGGCCATAATGGCCAAGGCGTACTTTCCGCTCTTTTTTCCGGTGGTTTGGATAATAATTCGATCTGCGTAATGGACTTTGCCTTGTGGCGGTTCGATGTTCCCACGCAATCCGAACCGGTATCTCCTCCGCCGATCACGATCACATTTTTGCCGGTCGCAAAAATATCGCCGTTCTCATATTTCTTCCCGCGGTAATCTACCAGCGTAGGAATTTGCGACACGCGTTTATTTTGCTGCGATAAAAATTCCATCGCGGGAAATACTCCTTTGAATTGTCTTCCGGGAATTGGCAGATCGCGGGGAATCGTGGATCCTCCTGAAAGTACGATCGCATTAAAAGTGGATTTTAATTCATCAACAGTTACATCAACGCCAACATTGGTATTCGTTCTGAAAATTATTCCTTCTTCTTCCATCAGTTTCACCCGGCGCTCCACATATTTTTTTTCGAGCTTGAAATCCGGAATGCCATAGCGCAGCAGCCCCCCGATCTTATCGGCCCGTTCGAAAACGGTAACGGAGTGCCCGGCACTGTTGAGCTGGGCGGCGGCGGCCAGACCGGCAGGGCCGGAACCCACCACCGCTACTTTCTTACCGGTGCGGACGATGGGGGCTTTGGCGCGGACATAACCTTTTTCAAAGGCCGCTTCGGCAATG
>JAQBNI010000137.1 GCA_028288625.1 Bacteroidota bacterium
GGAAGGTTATCATTTTACAAAGGAAGCCTTACAGAAAAATGACAAGTACAATGATAAGATAATTGACTGGCTGCATGCGAACAAGAAGGTTTCATCGATATCCGCGCATACAGTTGAAGAAATAAAAAATTATGCAGGAAAGTTCAACCATGTAATTGTTAGTCCTGTTTTTAAAAGTATATCGAAGAAGAATAGTTATGATTGGGACTTTCAGGAGTTAAAAAAGATGTTCACAGATCACAGATCACAGATCACAAAATATAAGGGTGATCCGTCAACTGTGAACTGTGAACTATTTGCAGTTGGAGGAATAGACCTCGATAAAATAGAAAAAATAAAAGAAATGCATTTTGATGGATTCGGATTATTAGGCGCATTGTGGAAGAATCCTGAAATTGCAATTGAGAAATTTAAAACAATTATCTCTTACGACTCACGACTTACGACTCACGACTCATGACAACCATTCGTCCATACACATTATCCATCGCCGGTTACGATCCATCCGGCGGGGCAGGCGTGCTGGCTGATGTCAAAACATTTGAAGCTATTGGTGTTTATGGATTTGCCGTAACTACCTGCATTACGTATCAGAACGATAAACAGTTTGAAGGGATCAGCTGGTTGTCGAAAAAGAAAATAAAAAATCAACTCTACCCGATCTTAAATGAATACAAAATTGATCATGTAAAGATAGGGTTGATAAAGAATTTAGAAATACTGAGCGAGCTGATGGAGCTGTTGCGCAGTTACAATAAAAATATTCATATCACCTGGGATCCGGTGATCACCGCGAGCGCCGGCTATGCTTTTCATAAAAAGCTTTCGCAAAAATATCTCTTTCATATTTTTCAAACTATTGATCTGCTGACACCGAACTGGAATGAGATCTTGCCGTTGACCGGTGAAGAAGATGCAGTGAAAGGCGCTGAACTGATTGGGGGATACTGCGATGTATTTTTAAAAGGCGGACATAACACAGAAACTCCTGCTACAGATCTGCTCTGGATAAATAAGAAGCTGAAAAAACTTCAACCCAAAGAAATTACAATATCTGATAAGCATGGAACGGGATGCGTGTTATCGGCTGCAATCACTGCTTATCTCGCATTGGGGAATACATTAGATAAATCGTGTCAGCTGGCTAAAGAATACACTTACCAATATTTGATCAGTAATGAAATCCGTTTAGGTTATCACAATAAAAGATGAACTCAAAAATATATATTTCACATTTTCATTACCTCACACAGGATCTTCCGGATATTTCACATCAACAGCTTGCACAAATCGCTTGTGAAAATGGCATACGGTGGATACAGCTGAGAGTGAAAAATAAACCTTATGATGAATGGTTGCAAATTTCAAAAGATGTAAAAATTATTTGCGATAGATTTCAAACTATATTGATTATTAATGACAATATTGAAATTGCAAAGGAGATAGATGCACATGGTGTTCATTTGGGAAAGGAAGATAAAAGTATAAAGGAAGCCCGGAAAATATTGGGAAGTGAAAAAATTATCGGCGGGACTGCAAATTCAGCTGCAGACATTTTAAAATTACAAGATGACGGTGCCGACTATGTTGGTCTCGGTCCCTTTCGCTTCACATC
This sequence comes from Bacteroidota bacterium, assembly GCA_028288625.1. Lineage (GTDB taxonomy): Bacteria > Bacteroidota > Bacteroidia > Chitinophagales > JADIYW01 > JADJSS01. The sequence continues at coordinate 1,616 of JAQBNI010000137.1, forward strand.
TACAAAAGAGAATCTTTCCATGATAATCGGACTCGATGGATATTCCCCAATTCTCCAATCGTCCAATTCTTCAATTCCAATAATCGCCATCGGCGGCATTACAATAGAAGACGTCAAACCTTTAATGAATACAGGGGTATATGGGATTGCAGTTTCATCAGCGATCAACCTTGCAGATAATAAGGAAGAGGCAATTCACGAATTTTTAGGCAACGTTATTTTTCATTCTTAATCAACAAATACATTTCACAATTTGCAATAGGCTGCTTCCTGAAACGATAGCTTCCATAATTTGCAATAAAATCGTTCCACGTACTGTCGAATGCAATATGAGGATCTCTGAATGTGGATGGCGTTAAAATGACAATATCAATTTTTGCAGAATCCATATAATGAGAGAACGGTATATTTTTCTTCTTATCAAAGATCGTATTCACTTCATGGAAATTCAAGGGCAGCATTCCTCGCACAAACGGCATATTGGTAAACAACGTATGCTGTCCCGGGTAATTCCGCAAATATTTTACAAGCGCTTTATTGCATAATGCATTGGTGTCATTATTCATCTTTAATAAAGGATAACTTTTTATATTCGGTGTACTTAGAACTATTAATCCGCCAAATAAAATAAAAACGACCGGCTTAAAAGAGATTCTTTCAAATGCAGGATTAAAAAGACTGATCAGCAATAACAGCACAAAAAGTATTTGCAGGTAAACGTAATGATCTCTTGGAAATACAAATACGCAGGATAAAATTGTAGGTGCAGTAAATATAAATAAGATCAGGAGATACTGCCTGTATTCATAAAGTTGATTCAGGAAATTTTGTCGTGAATTTTGTCGAATTAAACGTACAAGAAAAATAAGCGTGAGTAAAATATAAATAACGATCTGAACTTTCTTTGAATGAAATAACTGGATAGGGAAGATGTAAGAATATCCATGAACGATGATGCTGATCAAATAATTTTTAATATTAAACAAGGTGTTGCTCAAAACGATCATGGGTTGCATTTTAATAACACACCACACAGAATTGCAATCACCGAATTGCTTCTTGCTGATCTCTTCCCAATACAGCCACGAGTCAATATTTGCATGGGTTCGCAGCTTATAGTTAAACGCATAGTGCTGGTAAAAAGCTGCAACTCCGCGATTGTAGCCAAAGAAATTATTAGAAGGAAACCTGAAAATATAATGCAGTACAGCTATAACAACAATTATCACCGCAAAGAATAAAAAATCTTTTTTGCTTAATGTTTTCCGGTTATAAAAAATACATATTAATGAAGCGATCATCGCCAGTAAAAAAGAAACATAAAATTCCGGGCGGGCATAGGAGTTGATCAGGCACATCAATGCAAATACCGAAAATTTATAAATATTATTCCTGATAAACGTAATGATGATCAGGAACAGCAGGCATAGCACAATACAAAAATGAGAGATACGCGGCCATACGGAAACATTCAATTCACTGATCAAAACGCTGAAGGAGATCAGCAAAGCCAGCACGGGATGAACGGAAATCCGCAATAGGAAAACATACAGCAGCATTCCGATTAAAATTGAAGTAAGCGCATAATTGAGATAATACAGCGGAATAGTATCAGTGGTAAATAGTGAAAGAAACTTATACCACAAGCAATACATCGGTCCCCAGTCGCGGTTAAGCTTGCCGAAAAGATCCAAGCCAAAACGCATGTAAGCACTTTCATCTGCGAATTGTATATCCATTACATTTTCCAATCCGTGATATACGCGCAGACCGCACAAAAGTATAACCACTACTCCGAATAAGTAATGCCACAATATTTCATGAGGGCGTGGTTGCTCTTTACGCAGAAAAATGTCCGCTGATAATTGTTGTATCTTTTTAAGCATTTTATTCCTTTATCAATAAATAGCTTTCGCACATATTGCTATATCTCTTAGTTTTAAACCCATAATGCCCCGGAACCACAATCAGTTCATTCCAAGTCGGATCTTTCATTAATATTGGATTGTTCAGGATGTTTGGACTCACCAGTATCATGTTTATATTTTTGTCTTTTAAGATGGATGAAAATTGCATACCGCGTTTCAATTCAAATTCAGTACTGAATTCTGAATAGTTTTTTGGAAGCATATAAGTAACATTCAGATAATTGGTAAACACTACATAATTTTTATCGGTTTTAGTCCGTAGAAAACGGATCAGTTTCTGTTCGCAAAGATTATCCATATCGCTTCCAAACTGCATATATCGGTAAGCTCTTGAAGTAGGCGAAAAGATCACCAGAACAATGGCAAGAGGAATGAAATAGATCCATTTGAAGGTTACATCTGTTAAAATGCTTTGCAGTAAAATCGTGACAAGAAATAAGATCAATACACTATGCAATAAAATATAATGCTGCCGGGGAAATATAATAACCGACATGCCAATACTTGGTAAGCTGAATGCGAGCAACAAGAAAATAATAAATTTGTGCTGTCTTATCAACAGGTTAAATTGCTTCCTGCTTTGGGGATGTATCAGCACAACAAATACAAACATCGCAAATAAAATCACTGCCGACATCATTGCCCATTTTCCATGGTACATACCAGTGGGAAATATAAATGAAAGTATAGTGGCAAATAAAATAGTGATATAATTTCTAAGGTTGAAAAATACATTCTGAAAAAAATCACCGGGATGTTTTATCAATACATCTGTGATCGTTGCACAATCCGGGAATTTTGATTTGGAAAAATCTATCCATTCGGTTACAGCATCAAAATGTGCATGAGTCCGGAATTTATAATTCATGCTGTAGTGCTGACAAAAAGCGCTGTACAGCCTGTTTAGCCCTCCTTTATAAGTTGGCGGTGGAAATCCGAAAACTATTTGGAAGAACAGCACTGCCACAATCAGCACCAGCAAGTAAGGAATCAAATCTTTGAAGTTGTTTCTCTCTTTATACAAAAAATAAGAACTGGCTGCCAGCAGGATGAGGAAAGCAAAGAACAGGTCGGGTCGTGCATAAGAACACACATAGCACAAGATTGTAAACACAAGGCATTTCTTTGCATCCGATGGCAATCTTTCCGCAATGATCAGCGCAATTAAAACAAGGATCAGCACAAAATGCGAAATGCGCGGCCATGTATTGATGTTGATGGAGGAAACAAAAAAACAAAAGCTGACATAAAGCGCTGTAATTTTATTAAACTTAAATGAGCACAGTGAAATAAAGAGTAACGTACTTACAGCAATGGCGCCAAGTGTATAATTGGCATAATACAATTGGATAGTATCATGAAAAAAAACGGAAAGAAATTTATACCACATATTATACACCGGTCCCCAATCGTTCCTGATCGTTTTAAAAAGATCCATGCCGTTGCGCATATATTCTGCCTCATCACCAAACAAAATATCCATGTGCTGTGGCAGTGCAATGCTCCATTTGAAACCCGCTAACAGCAATACCAACACTCCCGCGAGTATGGCAAGCTGTTCGTTTTTATTTCTTGTTCGTTTCATTTTTCACTTTTCACCAGTAAATAACTTTCACAGGAATCACAATAAATTTCTTTCTTGAAATGATATAACGCAGGATCGTGCATGAAGTTTGTCCAGCTGCTGTCGCTGTTCAGTAATTTTTCATGAAGCAATATGTCGCGCACAACAATATAGTCAATGTTTTTTTGCTGAAGGATACTGCTGAACTGCATGCCGGGCTTATACTCATACTCCGTATTGTAGTCGGAGAAGTTCCCCGGCAGCATCATGCTTAGGCTTAAATGGTTAGAGAAGATGACATGCGGTTTCCCATTGTTCTTTGCTGTGAGATATTCTACCAGGTGTTCATTGCAATGATTTTTATTTTCCCTTTCCAGTTGGTAATAGTTGTATTTTTTCGCTGTTGGTGAAATAATCAGCAGTGGAATAAATAACAGGCAGATAAACCCCGGATGTATTTTTTGAGATAGTGAGATTGAATTGATGAACATCGCTGTGATAAACATCAGCAGCAGGCTATGCATCAGCAGGTAGTGCTGCCGCGGAAAGATCAGTACAGATGCACCGATGCTAGGCAGCCCGAATAAAAATAAGATCAGCAGCAGCAGTTTGTGCTGTCGCAAATGTTCTGCAAATTTTTTTCTTGTTGTTTGATTTGCCACGACGAAAATGGCAAGCAATATAAATCCTGCAAAAACCAGCATCTGTAATTTTTTATTGCCGATGATCTTCACGGGAAATAAGATCGTGATCACAAATTGCATCAATGTAAATGCATAATTTTTAAGATTGAATATCGAATTGTGCAATACCAGGTCAAAATGTGTTTTCAGTATACAGCCGAAGTTTGTGCATGCACCAAATGTTTTATGCGCAAAATCTATCCACTCAGAAACAGGATTGAAATGCGCCTTATGCTCAATAACATAATTAATGGCATAATGCTGAGAGAACGCAATGTATGTGCGGTTAATGCCTTTGTAGGAATCCGCAGGTAAACGATAAATGATAAAATTAAAAGTGATGATGCCTGCTACAATGATCAACAGTGGCAGCCAGTTTTTCACCATCTTTCTTTCCTTAAACAAATAATATGCAGTTACAATACTGATCAGCACAAAAGATGAAAACAATTCCGGACGCGCATATGCAGCGATATAAAATGCTAAAGTAACAATCAGCATTTTTCTGGAAGCGATGATCGTATTTCTTACGGCAATCAAAAAAGCCAGCAGCACAATAATTGTAAAGTGTGATACTCGCGGCCATGTATCTATTATTGTCGGTGATAATAAAAAACAAAACGATATCCATATGCTTACAAGAAACGAAATATTATATTGCATGAGAAAGATGAATAGCAATAATGCTGCAAGAAGAGCAGTGATTTGATAGTTCAAATAAAAAAGCTGGATCGGATGTTGTTGAAACAGCGATAAAAACTTATACCAGATATTATAACTCGGTCCCCAGTCTTTTTTTATTGTATGAAACAGGTCTAAGCCATATCGCAAATATTGCGCTTCATCACCGAAAGTAATATCCATAGATTCCGGCAGCCGCCAAGCCCATTTGATACCGGCAACGAGTAAAATTAAAATGCCTGTAAAATATAGAAGTGCTTTTTGCTGATATGAATTTCTTTCGGTCATCCGGCGGCGTATACTTTCTTCAATAAAACATCTTTGTATTTTATGATCGGGATCTCGAGTTTCATGTAGATGAACAGCGAGAAATAAAAGTTCAGCAACAAATAAATTGTTACACCCGTCAGATCGCACAGAATTACAGGGACATGCAGCTTTGAGTGCATCAATCCTGCTGTTATCAACCCGATTGGTAAAAAGAGAAATTGAAAAATGTACAAACCGTAAGTCAGTTCACCAACCCGCACGATCAACCGGTTTGTAAATATTTTAAACTGTTCGGGAAAGTATAATACACATAAGAACCACAGTACACAGAAAAAATTCACCAGACTGTCCATGAAAAGATATCCGTAATGACGGTAGAAGTATTTATCATCGCGCAGCGTAACAAAAATACTGACGCCATCTGATTTAGCGCTTGCATAAGAATTATAAAAACCAAAACCAGCAATTGCAAGGAATGAGAGTGTAAATAGATAAAGATAGATTTTGGATTTCTTGAAATCAAAAACGGTTAATGCAATTCCATAAAAGAATGCATCAAATTGATACCAGGGCAATTGCCAAAGCATCAGCGTTCTTAAATGTTCATCCGGTGTGTGCGTAATCAACCAATGGTAACCTGCAATCCTGACAATTGGAATCACTACAATAAAAAAAACAGTGAGGATCTGCAATATCTTTTTGCTCGCCACCCATGCAAGAAAAATAATAATGATATAAAATTGTTCCTCAAGTGACAATGACCACAAATGCGGGTAATACAGGCACTTCATGTAGTCTTCATAATTATTGTTATACACCATCACCATTTTAAAATTGTAAGTGAACGTCAATAACAATGCCCAATAATGTTTTAATTCCTGGTCTAAATAAAAAGTATTGTGAAATGCTGCTTTAAATAAAAAAAACAGCACCAGTGTAAGCACGAAATAAAAAAAGTAAACAGGGAAAATTCTTGCGGTTCTTTTAATATAAAATATTTTGAAACACTGCCAGAAATTTTTTGAGCGTTCTTTATCTCGCAATAAATTTTTAGTGATAAGAAACGCAGACATAATAAAAAAGCAGTGCAATCCTATATATACAATGGAACTTGGCAAATTGAAACCCGAAAAACGGTAATGCACCAGCAATACCATTATACAGCATGTGCCGCGGATGCCGTCAAAAGATTTGAAATAGGAAACCTTTTCTACAGGTGTGTTTTTAGCTGCGCTTTCCATTGTATTTATGCGGACGGTTGTTTGGCGTATTGCTTTTTTAAGAGCTTGTTTTTATAGTTGGCGATTGGAATTTCCACACGCCTGTTGATCCATTTGGCAAGATAATAATTTAATAGAACATACAATATAAATCCTGTCAGCTCGGCAGGAAATGCCGGAATATGAAGGAAGTACATCAGCGCAGCAGTAATTGTTGCGCCGACTGCTAAAATAAGAAACTGGAAAATATACATCCCGTAAGATAATACACCAAACCTTACCAAATATTTATTGCTGAAAAGCGGAAATTTTTCGGGGAAATGCATCACGCAATAGATCCATGCACAACAAAAAATATTCATTGCAATATCCAGGAAATAAATACCGTAGGTTTTATAAAAATATTCATCGTCCCTCAGTGCGAGAAATATAGAAATGTGTTCCTTAGATGAATTCATATAGGCATTGATAACTGCATGCCCCAGCAGCACAGCCAGCATGATATAAAATACATAGATCCATTTTTTAGATTTTTTTACATCGAACACAGCCATCGCAATGCCATAAAAAAAAGAATCGAACTGATAGTAAGGACTTTGAATGATAGTAAGTGTGCGAAGAAATTCATCGTTAGTTTGATGCCCAAGAACATGATACCCGTATATTCTTACAAATGGTATAACAACAATAAAAAGGATGCTGATGATCCGCAGCATGTTTTTGTTGCAAAACCACAGCATGAAAATTACCATGAAATAAAATTGTTCTTCCAGCGAAACCGACCACAAATGTGGGAAGATTAAACCCAAGTGATCTTTCAGTCCTTTCCATACCACAGTTTGCACTTTTAAATTGTAAAGGAAAGTGAAAAGCATCCAGCCGTAATGTTTTAATTCCGCAACAACTCCGAATTTATTTAATGGATTACCCGGTACCAGAACTTTTAAACCACAGAAAAGGACGATCACAATAAAAAGATACAGGAAATAAACAGGGAAGATTCTTGCAGTTCTTTTTATATAAAATATTTTGAAGAAAGGAAGAAAGCTTCCCGATCTGTGCCTTTCTTTTAATAAATTCCTCGTGATGAGATAAGCTGACATGATAAAAAAACTATGCAAGGCGATCACCCCGAACGTAAAAGGAATGTTGACATGTGTGAAATGGAAGTGTGTTAGCATGACAGCGAAACAGCCTATTCCTCTAATGCCATCAAGTGATTCGACGTATTTCTGGTGAGGTTCTACATGCGAAGGCTTGATCATTATTTGCTTTTGTATTTAGCGAGGTATTTATCTTTCTTCTTTAAGAAATAATTTTCCATTGTTTGATAACTGACACGAGATAAGAATAATATGGCAGAGATGGATAAGATCATAGAAAGCAGTTCAGCGGGGAATCTCCCTATATGCAGTCTTTCAAACAGGAATGGGAAAAGAAATAGTAATGTAGGGATTATAAAAATGTATTGGTATACATACGAACTGTAAGACAATTTACTTCCTAAAATTATTAATATTCTATTCCTGAAGAAGGCGAAACTATTTTCATATTTAAAACAGATGTAAAAAAATAAAGTACACAGAATATTTGTCAATGTATCAATATAAATATACTGACCATTTTGTATCATAAATGCATAGCTTGTGGTGATACGAATCAGATCTTGTCCTGTCCGTATATGTATCATCCAGGCATTTATCGGGATAATGGCAAGAAACAAAATAAAAATAAAGTAGAAAAGTTTCTTCATCGTATTGTCATCCCATTTTACATCATATAATACCAGTAGCGTGCCATAAAAAAAAGTATCATACTGAAAGATAGTACAGCGGTATATAATAAATGCACGGTGCATATCGTCATTTGTCATGGTGCCCAGCCAATGATATCCTATAATGCGAATGACAGGAAAAATAATGATCATAATTACAGAAAGCCTGAGGATCGTTTTGTTACTCAGAAAGTACATCATGAAGGGTACGATAATATAAAATTGCTCTTCCAGTGACAAAGACCATAAATGCGGAAACACTAATGATTTATTATAGACCTGGTGCGTGAAAAGGCACATCAGATCTTTAAAATTATACGTAAATGTCAGTAGCATCCATCCGAAATATTTCAATTCATAGTTGATACCCAGAATCGGTTTGTAGCTTGTGCGCGAAAATGATATTGCTACTATGACAGTAAATAAAAGATAAGCAAAATATACCGGGAAAATGCGGAGAACTCTCTTGATATAAAACTTGGTAAAAAATATTTTGAAAGTGGGCGCTTTCTTTTTATCCTGTAATAATCCGCGAGTGATCAGGAAGGAAGACATAATAAAAAAACTATGCATGGTAGCATATCCAAGTGAAGATGGTAAATTGACATAATAATAGTGATGGTGCGCAATCAGGATGGTAAACATAAAAACACCACGAAAGCCATCGAACTGCGGTAGATAAATATTCTTTAAGCGGTAGTCATTATTCGCCATTCGTGCAGGTTTCAACAGCAGCGAATATACTATAATTTTAGTGCTAAAATAATATGCACTGCTCATGCGGGTAAAAAATAACTCATATCTTTGCAGCTGTTTATGCCAAAAGCTATCGTTACCGGCGCCGCAGGACATATTGGATACAATGTGGCTAAAGTACTATTGTCTAAAAGTTACGACGTTCATTTGCTTATCCGCAGCAGCAATGTAAATATTATTGAATTGCAGGATATGGGCGCTACTGTTCATCCATGCAATTTGTTTGATATTAATTCGTATGCGGCAATCATAAAAGATGCCGATGTTCTTTTTCATTTGGCTGCTGAAAATACTACGTCGATGTCGAATGCTTCACGCGTTCTCGAAAACACAGATAAGCTGACGCAGGTTGTTTTAAATGCGTGCGTAGATAATAGTGTAAAAACTGTCATCTATACGAGTTCTGTCGTGGTGATTGGCAGGAGCAGCGATGCACAAAGACCGTTAAATGAAAATGATGAAACGGCATTTGCGGAAAGCCCGTATGTACTGGGAAAAGTGCATGCGGAAAAATTTGTCGAGCAATTTATAAAAGAAAAAAATATCGATGTAAGACGTGTCTATCCGGCATGGGCGGTTGGTCCGGGTGATCCGCGCTTAACGCCGCCGCATAAAGTGATCACAGAATTTTTGGAGAATGGTGCACCGGTTTATTTTGATGGAGGTATTTCGATTGCAGATGTGGAAGAAATTGCAAAAGGACATGTGGCTGCTTATGAAAAAGGTAAGCCGTGTGAGAAATATATATTATCAGGAGAGAATATCACGTTTAAAAAATTCTACGAGATCTTATGTGCGAACAGCACGCAGAAAATGCCGAAGCTGAAGATGCCGAAATTTATTATTCTCGTTGCTTCATGGATATTTACACAGCTTTTTAAATTGATAGGAAAAGAATTTCCGATCAGTCCTGAATATGCAAAATCTGTTGTCGCGAATTTTTCATGGTATGATTGCAGCAAGGCAAAAAATGAACTGGGTTATCAAACAAAACCTGCAGAAGAAATTTTGAAGAATGCCGTTACAGAAGCATACCGGCGAATGACAGGCACAATCTTATTAGGAAAGAAAACTAGCACAACTGTATTTCCTTCTCCTTCAGGAGAAGGGTTGCGTGATTTATCGCTCGGGGATGAGGCCGCTGGAACTCTTTTAATCACAGGTGTTCCGGGCTGGCTCGGTAACCGCATGATCGATATATTAATTAATGGTGATCGCTTTGGAAATCACAGGAGCAACAGGAAAGTGCGCGTTTTATTGGAGCCACGTTTTAAAGGATTATTGCATTTGCCGAAAAATTATGAAGTGGTCTATGCAGATATCACCAACAAAGCGCAAGTGAATGAAGCCGTAAAAAATGTAACTACAGTTTTTCATCTGGCCGGAGCAATTTACCCGAAGCACATTGATGTATTGTATAAGGTGAATGAAGAAGGCACAAAGAATTTGATAGATGCCTGCATCGAAAATAATATCCGCAGGTTTATTTTCATGTCGACGGATTCTACATGCGGATACGGCACAAAACAAAAACCGGTTTTTGATGAATTTACAGAAGCCACGCCTTACAAGAATTACGGCAAAAGTAAATATCTCGCGGAAAAATATTTACTCGATAAAACGAAGGAAGGAAAGATAGACGGCACTTCGCTTCGCGGATTTTGGTTCTTTGGTCCGTTTGCACCTGCCCGCCAGCTGACCTTCGTGAATATGTTTTACTGGCCACGACAAATCGTTTTCGGAAATGGAAAAAACATCCGCAGCATTTCTCATACGGATAATATTATAGAAGCATTTTTCCAGGCTGAAAAAAATGAAAAAACTTTTGGCAGTTGGTATTGGATCGGCAATGACCGTCCGCATCCGACTGTGGATGATATTTATATTGCTATCGCGAAAGAATTAAATGTGCAGTACAAACCATTATATATTCCTAAAATTTTCTGCAGGTGTTTTGAATTGCTCGATACTATTCTTGGAAAATTCAATTACCTGCATCCCACCATACATGCTGCCGGAAAATTCGATTATGATATCGCAGGAGATATTGATAAAGCAAAACGTGATTTCGGCTATGATCCTAAAGTTACTCTGGAAGATGCTGCGAGAGAGCTGAAGGAAATGACGAAGTAATACATCGAACCATAATTATTTTTCCAGCTAGGAAAATTATAAGTTTTTTATATTATATTTAACTTATACCATAAAACAATATAATATGGCTGGACATGCAGAAATTCATCCGCCCGTACCTAATAAAAAACGCTTGCCTAACCAACACTTTTGGGGATGGCTGAAAAACGAAACCGCTCTATTTATAAGCCAGATAATTACAATACTTGGAATTATCCTATACCTTGCCACCTTCAGCTATTATGTTTTTGGTCATGATGAATCGAAACATGCAAAAAGTTACGAGGAATATTTAGATACTACAAAGCACGTAATTTTTTATTGCAATATATTTATATGCCTCCTTCTCATCTTGATCCTCACTCATATTTTGTATAAGAACGATATTGGTGAACATAATGCAAGAAAAGCATTCGAGCGAATTTTTAGAAGAGAAGAAAATGCAGAAGATATGAAGAGACTGGAGAAGGCTAAAGAGAGCATTAAAGAGTTTAAAGTATACCTTCGGCTTTATTGGATATTTGGAATCATATACTACCTGGTTTTTTTGGTGCTCGACTATAAAGAAAATATAATTCCTCAGGAAGCAAAGGATTGCATTGCAATTTGCCTGAATACATTAGGAGCTATGATAATCTTTCTTTGTTACCGGGTTATTATAATATCGAATACACCTCCTTCCAAGGATAATATTTCCCTCCTGTATAGGAATTGGTTTATAGTATTTATCTATTTGATTTTTGTGGTCTTTGTCGGAATTACCCTCATCTATGGGCACCATCCTTTCAAATACATGGAAATGCAATTAATATGGCTGGCTATAAGCGGTGTGCTAAACATGATTTGCATCGCAATGTTAATCGCACGGTTAGATAGTAAGCTGATTGGCGTGCCCTCTTGGCTAATTACTTTAATATATGGCTATGCTATCATTCAATCTCTTTTCCCGTTGTTTGACGCGCATCCTGCAATTGAATCCATTGTGTTTTTTTTAGGATTCATCTTTAAGATTTATTTTATGATTGTAATTATTTATATGATGCAAACCGGGCGTATGTTGAATTTTTTCTATTGCAGTTCGGTAATTACTAAGATTACAAGAGAAAACAGAATTTATCTCTTTAAATAATGCTTTTTATGGAAAAACATCCCTTTACAAGATGGTTAAGGCATAAACACATTAGAGGAACCAGCTTGTTTTGGGGATTGTCTATTTATTCATTATCCGTATTTATTTTATGCATTATAATTGCGCTTAAAGCCTTTAATTATTTTATTCCTGCTATTAGTATAATTACATGTATTACCGTATGCGTTTTTACGTATTATATTCAAAAAATTAAAAACCATCCTCGTAATGCTGAAAAATCAAAGGAGGCTCTTGAAGACTATTTTTTTAAAATATATGCAGATAAACCTACTCAGGACACTTTTTTTGACCAGTCTATAGCCAGGATGGAGCAATTTAAGATTTATTTTAAATGGTTTTGGATTTCTTTTATTTTTCTGTATGCAAGTTTTTTTGTACAGTCTATTATCAAAATGAAGGATTTTAAATGTGTATCATACCCTATTAAAAGAGTAAATGTTGAGAAGGAATCTGACACTGCGCATATGAAACGCCTAACTGCAAAATATATTTATACCGATTCATTATTAGAGATAAAAATTACGAATTCTACATCTTTACGGTCGATAGATTCTATGTCAAGTTATTTGATGGATACATCTAATGAATCTAATTACTATGCATTTAACTTCAATAATATTTCTTTAGCCGATTCTGTATATAATCATATTAAACAAAAAGAGGAGAAGGCTGATCGGTTATTCCTTCCACAAAGAGATACTTCCGCAAGAATGAATTGTATTATTCCTGTTAAATTAGAAAAAGATCATTTAATATTACCGTCCGGTCTAAGGCAAATTTCTTTTTTAAGTATGGAGAAAAGGGAAAGGACAAAGATATTAGAAGCATTGATCAGGAAGAGGCGGATCGGGCAATTAATCATTAGCAATCCCGATTGTGGAAAACATAAAAATACACATTTTATTAAGCCCTTTCTTGCAGAAGTTATGGGAAATACATTCGATTTCAATTGGAGAAAAGAAGATACAATAGGTCCTGCTTATCTTGATACAATAAGTCGTCAATTGGCTACTTCGGATGTATTATATTTCAGCCCGGAATGCTATGCTTTTGTTGAATCTCGGATTTTAAACCTTCATAATAGCACGCCTCCTCGAAAATTTTATTTGAATAAAAATTCCCTTCTTAAAGAAGATAGAATGGATTGGATATTTGAGGTTGCTAATTTCTTATTTAATAATTTAGGATTATTATTTCTCTTTAATTGCTTTCTTATCCTATATGCGCTCCCGATAAAAGAATTTAAAAATATAGAGAAAGAAAACTGGATGAGTAGCTTGCTAGGTCGCCTGCTAAATGGCTCAGATAAATATAACTTGAGACAAAGTATATCAAAAGTAAATAAATACGGACATGCTGTTTATTTGTTGTTACTAATAAGCTATATTACGCTGATCTCACTGGCATTGGTATCTGATAACAAAGAGCAGATGGATTCTACTATGACGGCATTTAATGCATTATCAGGAATATTAAACGGTATTGTTTTTTGTATGTTGATAGGTCGGTTGGATAGTAATCTTATAGGATTGCCTACCGTGAACATTGCTATCTTATTTATATATCCGGCGATACAGCCTATGTTTACAGCATTTAGTGATGCCGATTCTCTGCTTATAGTTCCTATTACGTTGGGAGTGGCATATTTTTGTAAAATTTATCTCTTCTTTATTATCTTCTTTATCATAGATTCAGGAAGGTTGCTGACCTATTTTTACTGTTTTCCTGAATTAAATAAACGGATCAATTCCATTTTTGAAAATCATTTTGAAATTATTATCCTTAAGGATGAACATCATAAAGAGTACTACTTTGAAGTCAGGAATGAAGGTAAACCGGTTTATAAATCTGATATGCTTTCTTCCAAAAAAGAAATTATTTCATACGTGGAAGAATTACAGCATGATATAAGAGAAGGTAAATCTGCTTTTATTCATTCCGTTGGAATTAAGGAGTTTGTAAATAAAAACGCAGAAGAACCAACAGCTAAAACGATCAGGGAAGAATCTAATAATAAGAGCAAGGTTAATGAAAAACCTAATAAGTTGGGAATGAACTGGATTGAAATCCACGATAGTCAAATGAGATCCTATGTATTTAGCAAGGAATTCAGGAACAAGAAAAAGTTATTAAAATTCGAAGAAAAGACCAAAGAAAAACTTCCTTACTGCAAAGTAACCTTCGATACCTTTGAATAATCATTCATCTTTATCCAGCGGCAGCAAAAAGAAAAACGGTACAATCGCATAAACAAGATACGGCAGCCACAAGCTGATAAAAGATGCAGCAGTGGCCACCAGCAGTAAAAGCGGTGCAAGCATAAATGCTCTATGCACATTCTTTAAAACGCTTTGTTTATTGTAAATAGGAAGTAAATAATTGTTTGCAATTCTCCTGTATAAAAAATTTTGTAAAATAGTGGCAAGCGTTGCAACCAACCCGAATAATAAAACTGCAACACGGTTATGCGGGTATTCGCCCATCAATGCAGTAGGGAAAGGAAAGAAACACACAGCGAGTAATAACAAAGCAAGCGCGTTCAGCACAGGGTAATAATGATGGCAAACACACCATCGCTGAATGCCTCCGTGCGGTTCTTAGAAAATTTCCATAATCTGAATTTGCTGAAGTAGGACATACTAACGAATTTTTAACCACATAGAAAACATAGATAACTAATGTTGCGCAATTTTTATAACCACTGAGGTACTTAAGAAACAAAATACGTAATGCAAACGCACTTTTAGAAATCTTCGTGCCTTCTGTGTCTTAAGTGGTTATTTTTTTACTTATTCTATGTGCATTATGTGGTTTAATTTTTTCAAGTCTACGATTACTAAGTAGTGCAAACTTTTATTTTCTTTTTTAAGAATCTTCGTGCTTCTGTGCCTTATGTGGTTTATTTTTTCAATCTATGTGTTACTAAATACTTTAAACTTATCTCTCTTTTAAAATCTTCGTGCCTTACGTGGTTTTTTAAATTTTTCTATGTGCCCTATGTGGTAAATTTTTTTTTAATCCGCCATAAGCAGTCCGCAATTCACCAGTATCCCTTTAAATTTTGTTTTCACCACCAGCAATTTATCTGTGATACTTACGATATCCCAGTTTTCTTTTCCGTCCTGGTCATCAGTAATGATGGTATAAGTAGCATGTTTATACGTCCATGTGCCGGAATAATTTTTCTTCCCCTGGATCTCATAAAGAGATCCATCCGGTTTAAAGCCAAGATATAATTTCAAAACACTTTCTGGAACATTTATGTGCTTGCCCTTTCCCTCCAGGTAAGATAATTTCCATTGATGACAGATCATGGTTTTGATTTCCTGCTCTGTCAATTGCGCTAGCGTAGTTTGCGCATATCCTTTTTGCAGCAAAAACAAAATAAGGAAGACAAGCAGCGTATATTTTTTCATATCAGTTTTAATAAATTAAAAATACGATTTTATGGCGGTAATCACATATCTCTTTTTTTATTTAATCTGAAAGGTGTAATTTTATTTAGGATTAGAAAGAAGTAGTATGGAAAGAATTATGCTGTCAAGACGTTCTACGCTTATAAATAAATATATCTACCCGGCTGTACTTTTATTGGTAGTGCTCTTTGCTGTTGGATACTGTATAGTGAATTTTGGAATTACCAGATTATTTTCATCTGATATTATATTTTACTTGTTTCTTACATGGATTGCTATCCATCATTTTCGGTTTCAGCAAGTAGAATATAATTCAGAAGAATTGTTTGTTTCAAATTATTTCAATGAAAAAATTTTCCCATTAAAAGATGTAATTAAAATAAAGCGGAGTTTTTTTTCCGTCTACATTATATTAATTCGTGTTGGAGGGGAAATAAAAAAAGTGAGGTTCTTTCCGTCGCAAAGAAGACTTTTTGTAAGTCGCTATGAAAAATCACAAGCGGTTATACAGTTTGAAAAAGCCGTGCAGAACCTTAAAGAAACTGACGACCAGAAAGTAGAAAATCTTTAGAATTATTACAAATAA
>JAQBNI010000011.1 GCA_028288625.1 Bacteroidota bacterium
TATTCTTCTTATGAAGATTTTGAATTTGATATTCCGGTTGGAACAAACGGCGATACATACGATCGCTACATGGTTCGTATGGATGAAATGTGGGAAAGCATGAAAATTCTCGAGCAGGCAATTAAGAATATTCCTGATGGTACTTTTCACGCGGATATTCCTGAATTTTATCTGCCGCCGAAAGAACAGGTATATAATAATATGGAAGCGTTGATCTACCATTTTAAAATTGTGATGGGAGAAACAGATGTTCCGGTTGGCGAAGTATATCATTGCGTGGAAGGAGGGAATGGTGAGTTAGGTTTCTACCTTATCAGCGATGGCGGACGGCAACCTTTTCGTTTGCATTTCAGACGACCATGTTTTATTTATTACCAGGCATATCCTGAAATGATCAAGGGCGGAATGCTGAGCGATGCAATTTTAACGATGAGCAGCATGAATGTGATCGCAGGAGAATTGGATGCATAGAAGTGAAAGTGAGAATAAACGTCGTCCGACCGCTAAGCAGGATAAAAGCGTTGCAAGCGGTCAGTACGAGTAAAAAGTGAGAGTGAAGTTGAAATGAAAGTGAAGTGTAAAGGGTTATATGTTCTTTTAAATGATAAAAGTTGAATTGAGTAGAATGGAAGAAGCGTAGGATGGCAAAATACGAAGTATTCATGAACACAATTAAAAGACAACATATTTGAATAAAACAGCGGAGCAATTGTTTTGCTTTGTCTTTTTTGGTTACTTTTTTTGACTAAGAAAAAAAGTAACGAAAGATCACTCACATGAAAAAAAATGAATTTTATAAAATAATGAGTGAATTAGAATGGATAAAACTTTAGATTAAATAATTAATGACAACATTAGATCCAAATATTAAATTTTCTCCTGCGGCACTTGCAAAAGTAGAAGAGATCGTTAAACAATATCCCGAAGGGAAACACAAATCAGCGTTGTTGCCTGTATTGCATGTAGCACAAGCTGAATTCGACGGTTGGCTAAGTGTTCCCGTAATGGATTACGTTGCAGCTATTTTAAAATTGCAGCCGATAGAAGTTTATGAAGTTGCATCTTTTTATTCCATGTTCAATTTAAAACCTGTCGCAAAACACCTTATCGAAATTTGCCAGACAAGTTCTTGCTGGATGTGCGGAGCAGAAGATGTTGTCCGATACCTCGAAAGTAAATTGCACGTGGAAACGGGACAAATTACTGCTGACGGAATATTCCAGGTAAAGCTCGTTGAATGTCTGGGTTCATGCGGCACTGCGCCCATGTTCCAGGTGGGAGAAAAATATTATGAGAGTCTCACATTTGAAAAAATTGATGGAATTCTTGAAGATCTGAGAACACAGAAAAGAAGTAAATATGTAGAAGTTGGCAGTTGACAATAATAAAGTTGACAATGTTTTACAATAAAGAATATTGTCATTTTAAATCAAAAATATTGTCAACTAAAAATTTGTAAACTGTAAACAAAAATAAAAAAGCCATTTGCAAACTAATCACTTGCAAACTGCAAACTGAAACGATGGAACGCAGAATATTATTAGAACACGATCACGTTAAAGACATTCATACTTTGGATGTCTATAGGCAACATAATGGTTACAAATCAGTAGAGAAGGCTTTGAAAACGATGAAGCCTGATGATATTGTGGAGGAAGTAAAAAAATCAGGATTGCGCGGACGCGGAGGCGCAGGCTTCCCCACGGGCATGAAGTGGAGCTTTCTCGCTAAGCCCGAAGGTGTTCCGCGTTATTTAGTGTGCAACGCAGATGAATCAGAACCGGGAACTTTCAAAGACCGTTATTTAATGGAACGCATTCCACACTTATTAATAGAAGGAATGATCGTTTCAAGTTTTGCATTAGGTGTCCACACATCTTATATATACATCCGCGGCGAATATTTTTATATTCTTGAAATTTTACAGAAAGCAGTAAAAGAAGCGTACGCCGCAGGATTACTTGGAAAAAATATTTTAGGTTCAGGCTTTGATCATGACATGTATGTCCATCCCGGCGCAGGTGCATATATCTGCGGTGAAGAAACAGCATTGCTGGAATCACTGGAAGGCAAACGCGGCAACCCGAGAATAAAACCTCCGTTCCCCGCAGTGGCAGGTTTATGGGGCTGTCCCACAGTAGTGAATAACGTAGAAACGATTGCAGCCGTTGTTCCGATCGTCAACGATGGCGGGGAAGCATATTCAAAAATAGGTATCGGAAAAAGTACGGGAACTAAACTGATCTCTGCCTCCGGACATATTAATAAACCGGGTGTATATGAAATTGAAATGGGAATTACGGTTGAAGATTTTATTTACTCACCCGATTTTTGTGGAGGTATTCGCAACGGAAAAAAATTAAAGGCAGTTGTTGCCGGTGGTTCATCCGTTCCGATTCTTCCCGCAGATCTGATCATAACAACTGCTGCCGGTCAGCCACGTTTAATGAGCTACGAATCTTTGGGAGATGGAGGATTTGCTACAGGAACGATGCTGGGTTCCGGGGGTTTTATTGTGATGGATGAAGACACATCCATTGTAAAAAATCTTTTTACATTTGCACGTTTTTATCACCATGAATCCTGCGGACAATGTTCGCCATGCCGAGAAGGAACCGGATGGATGGAAAAAATATTGAAAAAATTTATGGCGGGAAAAGCAACGCTGAAAGATATCGATCTGTTATGGGATATACAAAGTAAGATCGAAGGAAAAACGATTTGCCCCTTAGGCGAAGCAGCAGCATGGCCGGTTGCCAGCGCGATCCGTCATTTCAGAAGTGAGTTTGAAGAATATGTAAAACATCCGCAATCCATACAGGATGTCAAACATTATTTCAGGTTGAATAATATAGAACAAGCAGTATAAAAAAAACAGCAGTGATCAAAGTAACCATAGATGATATCACGATACAGGTTCCGGAAGGGACAACTATCCTGCAGGCTGCAAGAATGATCGATGAACAGTTCGGTGCAACTATTGCTCCGCCTGCAATGTGCTATTATTCAAAATTAAAAACAACCGGCGGATATTGCAGAACGTGTATTGTGAATGTTGAAAAAGGTTCTGAAAAAGATCCGCGACCAATGCCAAAGCCTGTTGCGAGTTGCCGGACAAACGTGATGGATGGAATGGTGGTGCGCAATAACACTTCGCCTGAAGTATTGGAAGCACGCGCAGGTGTTGTAGAATTTTTACTCATCAACCATCCGCTCGATTGCCCGATATGCGACCAGGCAGGAGAATGTGATCTGCAAAATCTTGCTTATGAAAACGGGAAGGAAGGAACGCGTTATGAATTTCGCAGAAGAGAATTTGCGCCAATCGATATTGGTCCGTATGTGAAGTTAAATATGAACCGCTGTATACTTTGTTACCGTTGCGTAAAAGTATGCGAGCAGATCACACCGGGGAGAGTCCACGGCGTGATCAACCGTGGCGATCATTCTGAGATTTCTACTTATATAGAAAATTCCATTGAAAATGATTTTTCCGGAAACGTAATCGATGTTTGCCCGGTGGGTGCATTAACGGATCGAACATTTCGTTTTAAAAGTCGTGTGTGGTATACGAACCCTGTGGATGCAAACCGCGAGTGTGAAAAATGTTGCGGCAAAGTTCGCTTGTGGATGAAGGGTGAAGATGTTTTACGTGTAACCGGACGGTTAAATAGATGGGGAGAAACAGAAGAGTTCATCTGCAACACCTGCCGTTTTGAAAAAAAGAAAACAGCTGATTGGAATATTGAAGGTCCGACAAGGATCAGTCACCATTCCGTGATCTCGCAAAATCATTACGAGTTGCGAAAATTACAGTTAGGATTGCGAAAGCAAATTCACGAGTTAGACGGAACAAAACCGGATCTCGGAGAAGGTGCGTTGAATCCGAATAATGAAGGTCAAGTGAGCAGTAAGCAGATAAAGAGTGAAGGGAGCAGTCACTATGACTAGTTATTAAGTGAAATGGAAGTGAGAAGATTGGGAATATTCTTTTTATATGATAATGTTGAATGGAGTAGAATGGAAGAAGCGTGGGATGGCAAAAACAGTGGAGCAATTGTTTTTGCCTTGTCTTTTTTGGTTACTTTTTTTGACTAAGAAAAAAAGTAACAAAAGTAAATTATAGTATATTCTGAATTGTGTGAATGATAATAATAAATTGAGAAAATTAAAAATAAGACAATTATCACCTGAATAAAAATGACCGCATTCATCATATATAAATTAATTCTCGTACTCATCGTCTTCGTTGTATCGCTAGGTATTGCAGCTTATTCAACGTATGCGGAAAGAAAAGTCGCGGCATTCATGCAGGATCGCATCGGACCGGACAGGGCAGGACCGTTCGGTATCTTACAACCATTAGCCGATGGTTTGAAAATGTTCATGAAGGAAGAGATCTTGCCGTCGGCATCCAATAAATTTTTATTTGTACTCGGACCAAGTCTCGCCATGCTTACTGCATTAATGACAGGCGTCGTAGTGCCATGGGGCGGAAATTTATCTATCGGAGATCACTCATTCGCCTTACAGATTACAGACATCAACATCGGAATTCTATACGTGTTTGGCGTAGTATCCATTGGTGTTTACGGGATTATGATCGGTGGTTGGGCATCCAACAATAAATATTCGATGCTTGGTGCATTGCGTGCTTCTTCACAAATGATCAGCTATGAAATTGCAATGGGCTTAGCAATCGTTGCCTTAGTCATGAAAACAGGAACACTGAGTTTAGGTGTAATGGTGCATCAGCAAAGTAACAGCTTATGGAATATCTGTTATCAGCCATTGGGTTTTTTAATTTTCCTGGTTTGCGCATTCGCAGAAACAAACCGCACGCCTTTCGATCTTCCGGAATGTGAAACAGAATTAGTAGGAGGATATCACACGGAATATTCTTCCATGAAACTTGGGTTTTATTTATTTGCAGAATACGTCAATATATTTATTTCTTCCGCCGTAATGTCATCGTTATATTTTGGCGGATATAATATTCCGTTCCAAAGTCACATACCGGTAAGTCCGAATATATTGTCGTTATTGCAGGTCGTATTCTTTTTTGGGAAAGTGTTTTTCTTCATCTTCTTTTTTATGTGGGTGAGATGGACGATCCCGAGATTCAGGTACGACCAGTTGATGCATTTAGGATGGAGGATCATGATCCCGTTAGCCATTTTCAATATCCTCGTAACAGGAGTGATGATGTACGCGCTGGGAAGAATGTAAAAAGAGTAAT
>JAQBNI010000019.1 GCA_028288625.1 Bacteroidota bacterium
CATGTGTAGCTGGTTGCACCTGTAGCTGTTAAGCTTGCGGTATTGCCCGAGCATATCGTCGGTGAATTTACATTTACTGTTGGCTGCGGTGTTACCGTTACTGTTGCCACTGCAGTTTTGCTGCAGCTGCCTGTTGTGCCGGTTACCGTATAGGTTGTGGTACTTGTTAGCGTTGGTGTGGTAACCGTTGCCGTAGATGCCAATCCTCCGGTCCATGTGTAGCCGGTTGCACCGGTTGCCGTTAAGCTCGCTGTATTGCCCGAGCATATCGATGGTGAATTCACTGCCACGTTTGGAAGTGGTGTTACCGTTACCGTTGCCACTGCTGTTGCAGTACAGCCGCTTGTTGTGCCGGTTACCGTATAAGTTGTTGTACTTGTAAGTGTTGGTGTGGTTACTGTTGCAGTTGCTGCAAGTCCACCCGTCCAGGTATATGTTGTTGCACCGGTAGCTGTTAGGCTTGCCGTAGTGCCTGAACATATTGTTGGAGAGTTTACACCTACCGTTGGATTAGGGTTTACCGTAACTGTAGCTACTGCTGTTCCCGTACATCCGCTTGTTGTGCCTGTAACCGTATAAGTGGTCATGCTTGTTAATGCAGGTGTAGTCACTGTTGCTGTCGCTGCAAGTCCGCCAGTCCAGGTATATGTTGTTGCTCCTGTAGCCGTTAAGCTTGCTGTTTGACCCGAACAGATTGTTGGTGAATTTACGCCAACTGTTGGATGAGCTTTTACGCGTATAGATTTCGTTGCGGCAACACTTGCGTTGCCTGTTTTATATGCTATTAAACTGATCACATATGTTCCCGGTGTACTGAATACAGGTGTTACCGTAGTTATAGATGTTGATGTGGAAGGAACACCTCCCGGTATCGTCCATCTTACAGAATCCGGAGAACCGGTGGAAGTATTTGTAAATGTTAAAGTTCCGCCTGCGCAAACAGTTGTATCGCTTGCTGTAAAGGCTGCAGTTGCTCCGGAACATGATGCAGGTAAATCATATGCTGCCGTTCCATCATCCGAATTTGCTGAAGAACCCTGCTTTGCTCCTGCACCCAACCCCCTTTTAGCAAATGCTCTCCATATCTCACAATAATCTGCTTTGGCATATAAAATAGAGTCGGCTTTTAATATGGCATTTCTTCCATCTACAAAACCGGGGCTGCATGGCTGATATGTTAAGCCAGCAATCACTAATTTAATCGCCCTTAAATTTCCTGCAGTTGTAGTTGCCGCACCTGCTGTACCTGAATATACGTTTGAGCTATATCCATATTTATCAATCAGGTTCCAATACATTTCCCATAGCATTTCAGTCCATACTTCACCCTGGTCGTGTACTTCTGCACTATTCGCAATACAGTTACCCAAAATATCTGTTTGACAAGGTAAAGTTGGAAGGGTGGCATAAGTAATTGGATTAACTGCCATGTCAGTTGTGTACGGATATGAACGTATTCCCGGATCTGTAGGTGCTTCTCCAACTACATACGTTCCAATACCTCTTTGAGTAGTCCTGGTATCTGCAGGTTTGTGTGTTAGCGCCAATGCAATAAAATCACTCCATCCTTCTCCCATTTGCTCGTTATTACTTAAACAATTGGGATTAGTTGGTCCTCCTGTCAAACGACCTGAAATTCCGTGTGAATATTCATGTGCTACAACTGCATTATCAAATACCCCATTGTATGCCGGTATATTACAATTAGCCGGGTCATTAAATAAAGTAACATTTAACGTTGCAATATTTGCTTTCAGAGCATCTCCAACTGATTTCAATACAAACAAGGAAGGAATTGTAATTGCATTCGCATCAAAACCTGCAGGCAACGCCATGCCGCCTAACAAGCTATCTACTCTGTTTACCACAATAACACCTATCGCACCTGCATCCTGGCAGTTCAATACTTTGTCGTAAAAATTACAATCATTTCGATCAACAATCGCAATTTTACCATTCATTGCTGCGAAATTTACTATAGCATTACATGCGTAAGTAGGGTGTGCAGTGCCATCATTAGCAATTACACAGGTACCTGTTACATTAAATGAACATGGACCAAAATCTGCCCTGGCAGTTTCGGTTATTGTATCCTTAATAGATGCCGGCGCATTGATATATAATATAGGTCTGGTTAAAACAGGCCACATATACATTTGCATCCTGCCGCTCGTACCATCAGCACCTGCCTGGAAATTTGCATTGTTTGTACCAGAACCGTCCAAAGCCTCCGCTTTTACAAAATCGTTTTGTGTACCACCTCTCGAATAGTTATTTTTCTGATAATTACCTGCTACTTCCGTAAAGCCATATTTATATGTAATATCATGCATGATGTTATTCATATAGTACAGTTGCGCCACAGCCGCTTTTATATTGGCTAATGTATCTGTTCGCTGAGTAAGATCTAAAGGAAAATCAAAAGCTAAGCTTGCTGTTGCATTAGGTCTGGAGTTTGCATCTGCTACATCATTACCATCTTTGTCTGTGTAGGCATCTACGTTATTACCTGTTGTTAAAGTGCCCTCAGCTCCTGCAGCGCCATTCGTGTCATTCCATCCAAATGGAGAAGGAAGTGAATCCGGAGGGTTAGCTATGAGAACTCTCGGTCCGAAAGTCGGCGCTTCTGTATAATAAGGATACACGCGATAGGTACTGGTTTCAGGAACTGACAATGCAGATTGACCTGTACTTGTATTACCCAACAGGTTACCTGTGCTACTTCCCGTGTTATTATTTTTATTTGCCGTTCCTGTGCTTGTATTATTGTTACCTACTAAGAATTTAGTGGTATTTGGACGCATTTCGTGTACTACATTGTCGATCTGTTTGATCAATGCTCCAGTTGTTGCATCCAGGTGAAAACTCCAGCTATGTTCATGCGAAGGAATATCGATCGTAACTTCCCAGCCTAATTTGATCTTATTGTCATCGCCCTGGAAATATACCTGTCTTACATAAACCGGATCATTGGTAACGCCTTCTATTTTATCAAATATTAAACGTCCGTCCGGCAATTTCCCGATCTGCTGAACTCCAACAGGTTCTCTTTGCGCCGTTAGTCTTGAAGCAATCCCAATCGCTTTTGTAACGGAAACCGAAGAAGAAGATGTATTTATCTTCGTGCGAAGATCTAAAACGCCTTCACCGGTGGAATAAGCTACTTCACCTTTATTATTAAGGTGAACTGCTATGGAACTATTGTAAAGTGCCACACCATAAGCAGTTTGCTGAAACCAGATGTGAGTGATCGCATCTTCATCAGTGTACTGATCGGTCATCTTCAGTTCAGTGATATCCTGATCTGATAAGGTGAATTGTTTCTTGTTTTGTTTTAAGTAAGAAAGGGCATCCGCTTTGAAATCACGTGCAAATATGCAGAAGACGAGAGATACCAACAAAGTTGTTAGTGTAAATTTTTTGAACATTGTACTTGGCTTTAGTATTGTAAAAATAGCAATTAATTAAAATTAACCAAAAATAACGGCGCTTTAATTATAAAATTAACTTGCAGGAAATATGAGGATTCTTTTTATATGTTGAAAAGAGACGCTTCAGTGTGATGAACAGACATTTTGCTTGTGGTTGTGATGCATGTTTGTGATTTCAATTTAGCAGATTTTCGTTTCGCAATTTTCATCTTCTCTTTCCGTTTCAAGTGTTACATGATGGATATTTTTTAATTGCAGTTTATGTTTCAATTCATGTTTTATATTTTTTTCTTCTTCTACTGTTGAATTCTTACTCAATACCAGGTGAGCTGTTAACGCATTTTCCGTTGTACTTATCGCCCAAATATGAATGTGATGTATATCCTTTATTCCCGCAATCTCTTTTGCAGTTGTCTTAATGTCGTCAACATGAATATTTTCCGGAACTCCGTCAAGTGATAAACGCAAGCTGTCTTTAAGCAACTGCCAGGTACTCACAAGAATCACGATTGCGATTCCAATACTTAATACACTATCAATCCAAAACCATTTAGTGTAAAACATCAATATCCCGCCAATTGCGATTCCCAGTGAAACTACAGCGTCGCTCATTAAATGAAGATAAGCGCTTTTTAGGTTGAGATCTTTATCCTTGCTGTTTAGAAACATCAAACCGGTAACCGTGTTTATAACAACACCAATTCCTGCAACTATTGCAATAGTTCTTCCCGGAATTAATTCGGGATTAAAGAAACGATGAATTGCTTCGAAAACAATTGCACCGATTGAAACCAATAATATCATCGAGTTGAATAATGCAACAAGAATTGATGTTTTTCGATAACCGTACGTATATTCTTTGTTTGATTTTACCTGCAATAGCCTGAATGCAAGAAGAGACAGTGCTAATGCCGCGACATCGGCAAGATTATGACCTGCATCTGAAAGTAAAGAAAGAGAGTGAATTACGAACCCGGCAATAGCTTCAACGATTACAAACAAAAAATTCAAGGAAATTCCAACAATAAATGCTGTGCTTACCTTTTTCAATATTATTGAATGATCGTGTGTATGGGTATGTTCCATATTAATATGTAATTATACGACTACATTTATTATTCTGCCCGTTACGACAATAAATTTTTTAGGAGTTTTTCCTTCGGTAAACTTTACAACTTTTTCATCTGACAAAACCAGCTTTTGAATTTCTTCCTGCGGCATATCTAACGGGATATCCATATTTGCGCGAAGCTTGCCGTTGATCTGTACCGGATAATTAAATACGGATTCTACCAAATATTTTTCATCATACAGAGGAAATTCCGCATCAACGACGGAAGTTGGATTACCCATGTTATTCCATAATACTTCTGCAGTATGGGGACCAAACGGAGCGATCAGTTTTATGAGATCGGTTAATGTTGATTTTGAAATTGCTTTTAATTTAGAGAGATCATTTACGGCGATCATAAAACTGGAAACACAGGTATTGAAACCGAAACGTTCCAGATCTTCACTTACTTTTTTTATGGTTTTGTGAAGTATCTTTAATTCTTCGTTTGTTACTTCTTCTCCTGCAGGCTTTGCATTTCCAAGGTCATCATAAAACAATCGCCAGAATTTGCGTAAAAAACTCGCAACGCCTGAAATACCGTTGGTATCCCAGGGTTTTGCGGTATCTATAGGACCGAGAAACATTTCGTACATGCGGAAACAATCGGCGCCATATTGCTCAATGATCTGGTCGGGATTGACAACGTTGAACTTTGATTTGGACATTTTTTCAATCTCACGTTCAACATAAAAATTAGTATCTCTCGAACGAAAAAAAACACACGGTCTGTCTGTAATTTTTTTTAAGTAATCACTATATGATCCTACTTCCAGAAGCTTGTTATTCACATAATTAATATCTACATGAGACTTAGAGAAAAGTATTTTTGAAACATTGAATTCAAACTCATCAACACAAACTTGTCCAACGCTTTTAAAAACTTCTTTTAAAAAGACAGTAAATCTATTTACTTCAGCTTCTTCTTTATTTTCTATTAATTGTAAAGATTCACTAGAAATATAAATTTCTGGTGGAATCTTATACATGTTTTTAAAAGATGCTTCATAATCTTTATTGTCGGGAGTAATAGTTTCTGAATGCATGGGATTATATCTATAAACAAACGCACTCACTCCCTGTATCATTCCCTGGTTCACCATTTTTTTAAACGGTTCTTCCGTGTTTACCCAGCCATTGTCTTTTAAAAATTTATGCCAGAAACGAGAGTACAATAAATGCCCAACGGCATGTTCCGCTCCTCCTACATACAGATCAACATTCTGCCAATAACCCTGCGCTTCCCTACTCACAAAAAAATCTTCATTTTGAGGATCCATATAACGCAAAAAATACCAGCTGCTACCCGCGTAACCCGGCATCGTATCTGTTTCCATGCGCGTTCCCGGTCCCATTCTCTCCACCCATTCTTTCGAATTAGCTAAAGGACTTTCACCGGTACCGGTAGGCTTATAAGAATCGACTGCAGGTAATGTAACCGGAAGGTTTTCTTTATCAATGGTATGGATCAACCCTTCGGTGTCATAATAAATCGGGAAAGGCTCGCCCCAGTAACGCTGACGGCTGTAGCCTGCATCGCGCATGCGGTAATTTATTTTCCCGTAACCCAGCTTAGTTTCTTCCAGCTTTTGAATTAATAATTTTGTAGCCTCTTTATAATTTAAGCCATTGATAAAATCAGAGTTGATATATTTCCCTTCCTTAGTTGCATCCGCTTCGTTCTCACTTTTTTGCGTATCGAGAATTGGAATGATGGATAAATTATACTTTTTAGCAAAGAGATAATCCCTTTGATCACCGCTTGGAACTGCCATTACCGCGCCCGTTCCGTATCCAGCCAAAACATAATCGGCAATATAAACCGGAACTTCTTGTTTTGTGAAAGGGTGTAGCACATACGCACCGGTAAACTGACCTGAAACAATTTTTTCCGATTGCCGTTCAATATCTGATTTTGATGCGCAAACCCTGATATATTCATCTACTGCATCAATATATTCTGCGGTTGTGATCTTCTTGACCAATTCATGTTCCGGTGCGATCACTAAAAAAGTTACGCCGAAGATCGTATCCACTCTTGTTGTAAAAACATCTATCTTTTCTTCATGCTCCTTTAAAGGAAAAGATACCATTGCGCCGATAGATTTTCCGATCCAGTTGCGCTGCATGTCCTTCATACTTTCCGTCCATTCCAATGTGTCCAGTCCCTGCAACAGCCTTTCAGCATAAGCGGTAATACGCAAAAACCATTGCGACATTTTTTTCTTTTCCACTGGATATCCGCCCCTCTCAGAAACGCCATTTACGATCTCATCATTTGCCAATACGGTTCCCAAGGCAGGACACCAATTCACCAATGAATCTTTCTGATATGCCAGGCGGTAATCCATTAAAATATTTTGTTTTTCTAAAGTAGAAAAAGCTTTCCATTCTTCCCCGGAAAATGATCGAACCTTCTCGTCACAGGCAGCATTTACTGTTGTATTACCATGTATATTAAAAATATTTTCCAGGTTATCAATGCGATCACTTTTTCCTATTTCCTTATTATACCATGAATCATACAGTTGTAAAAATATCCATTGCGTCCATTTATAATAAGAAGGATCACAAGTAGAAACCTGCCTGTCCCAATCAAAAGAAAATCCTATTTTCTCAAATTGTTTTTTATACGTATTGATATTTTGCTCCGTTGTAATCGCGGGATGCTGACCCGTTTGAATGGCGTATTGTTCCGCAGGCAAACCGAACGCATCAAAACCCATCGGATGCAAAACATTGTATCCCTGCATGCGCTTGTATCGCGCGTAAATATCCGAGAATATGTAACCGAGTGGATGCCCGACATGTAACCCCGCTCCGCTTGGGTATGGAAACATATCCAATACGTAATATTTTGGTTTCGCAGATGAATTGGAAACTTTATAGACATTGCCGTCCTTCCACTTTTTACGTGCTATTTGCTCTATCGTTGAAAAGTTATATTCCATAATTATTAGCGATCAAAGTAACCAAAAGTATTTAGCTATAAAAATAGAAAATGAAAAGTGAATGCTGAAATTGTGTTAGAAAATTTAACCACATAGACACATAGAACTTTATTGATAACGCAAATGGAAAGAGCAACCTTAAATTCAAGTAATTTAACCACATAAGCACATAAGAAATTATAGGAAAAGAAATGTGAATGTATTAAGAGCACATAGAAGTAAACAGAATGCCTTAAAAGTTTAACCTTTGAACCAAAGTCTCAGCTAGTTTTCTTACATCCTTAGGCCAGCGCGCAGTGATCAGGTTGCGGTCTTCGACAATGAACGGAACAAAATTGCTGAAGCCTGTTTTGAATTGCGATCTGTAGGCGAGGTAGTTACCAATCTCATCCTGAACATACACAGAATATGTCCTGTAATAATCACCGAGCTTCCACTTTGTAAGATTATAAGCCAGTTTCTCGAGTGATCTTGGCAATGCGGTTAAATAATAATTGTATACTATGCTTCTCCCCGTTTCAGGATCGATGCTTCGCGCGAGCACCAACGGTCCGTGACAAACAGAGCCCACCCATTTATTGAGATGAAAGAATTCAACTACTTTCTGCTGTAAGATTTTGCTTTCCAGATATTGCCGCATTCCCTTTGCATGCCCACCCGGAAGAAACAAAAGATCGTATTCCTTAGGATTGATATCATTGTATTTTACAGGATGTAAAAATTCCTGAGCGTTTTGCAATTCTGCGTACGCATTTTTGGCTTCCTTATCTGCACCTAATTGTCCGAATATAACGCCGGTTAACAGCAACGGATCAGTTTCGCCGACTGCACCATTTTCAGTTGCAAACGAAACATCAATTCCATTTTCTTTAAAAATTTTCCAGGTCAATGCAACTTCGGTCGTATCGAAATCTTTATCGGGAATGGGTATCAGGGCTTTTTTCATCTTCTTACATTTACATAACAAGGTTCCTGATCATTGCAGTATCCTCATGCATCGTAAAGAAATGAGGATAATATTTTTTGAGCAGCATCACAAACATATCATGGGGTACATCATGGAATGTTCCATAATCATTTACATATTCCATAAAGAGACCGCCTTTCTCATCATACTGCTGGAATATTGAATCGTTTACTCCATCAAATTCAAGCGGCGCTACACCCAGATGCTCGCATAATTCTATATTAAATGCAGATGTAGCTTTTATCCATTTGCCATCGAGGTATATTTCGCTGCATGCATGAAAAACCAGCACATCTGTTTTCAATGTCTCCATTAGTTTTTCAACTCCAATATGATTTCTCACATCAAAAAAACAAAAGCGGCTTGGAATATTTGCAGCGCGCAAACAGGCATTCAGCAAACACGCTTTTTCAATGCAATAACCGGTTTTATTTTCCCTGCTAAAAAGTGAACTGGCTTTCATTGCAGAATGGTGAAGATCTATATTATAAGGGTTATAGCGCCAGCCGTCACGAACTGCGTAATACAATTTTATTGCAATGTTTTTTTTGTCTACTTCATTACCGATCGTATTCTTTACAAAGCGTATAATATCGGGCTGGTCACTGTCGACAAAATAAGTAGGACGCAGGTACAATTCAATTCCTAACGGGGCATTATTCATCGTGCAAAGATATAAAAGCAAACAGCGATTTTCGAATGACAAAGTGGATTTTCCAAATGATGATGGAAACAACATTTATTTTTCATCATTTAATAACGAATGTGGGAAAAAATCGCTGTTGAGCTACTAAAAAATCCTAATTTAGCGGGCGAAATATGTCAGTAGACCTGGAGCCGAAAGTACCGAAAAAGCGCAAGCCAAGCTTTATCTATGCAATTATCAGCATCGCGATGATCTTATTTATTATCGGCTTGTTTTCATTCGGTGTTTTTATTGTCCATAAAGAGATCAACCAGATCAAGGAAAGTGTGCAGATCGATCTGAATTTAAAAACGGATGTTACGCCGGCACAAAAAACTTCCATTGCAAATTACCTTAAGAAACAAAATTATATTTCGAAGATCACCTTTAAAAGCAAGGATGAAGCGGCGGTG
This sequence comes from Bacteroidota bacterium, assembly GCA_028288625.1. Taxonomy (GTDB): domain Bacteria; phylum Bacteroidota; class Bacteroidia; order Chitinophagales; family JADIYW01; genus JADJSS01. The sequence goes on from JAQBNI010000019.1 coordinate 9,559, forward strand.
CAATTTGAACGCGAGCTTGGACAAAATTTCAGAGAGATCCTTGGAAGCAATCCCTTGTTCGATGCATATATCATAAATCTAAAAGCAGAATTTGCAAATCCTGATTTCGTAAAAGATGTAAAATCGGCTTTAGTAGGATTAGACGGCGTGCAGGAAGTTTTTTACTCTGATCTCGCAGTAAATTCTACTGCCACCACGCTGCGCCCGATTGCAATTGGTATAGCTTTTCTTTGCATTGTTATGCTCATCGTAGCATTTTTAATTATTGATAATACGATCAGGTTAATGATGTATTCGCAACGCTTTATCATACGAAGTATGCAGCTTATCGGCGCAAATGAATGGTTCATTATTAAACCATATATCCTGAAATCTATTATGTCCGGAGTGATCAGTGCCATCATTGCAATTGCTTTAATGGGAGTGATCATCTATTTAACAATTTATAAATTTTCGGTAGCTTTTGAAGGGAAGGATTTTGTAACTTTGTTTACGATAGCAATAAGCCTGATCGGGTTCGGAATTTTGATCTCCATTATCAGCACTTATCTTGCCGTCAACAAATATTTGAAAATAAAACTGGACGAATTATATTAATACCATGGCAAAAAATAAACCTGTTCCAAAAAATACGCCTCTTCCCAAGCAACCACAGTCAACGGTGAGAAGTACTGCAAAGCCTAAATCATCCGGCAAAAGCTGGCTGCGTATTCCGTCGAGCCAGAATAACGAATTGTTATTCGACAAAACAAATTACATCATCATGGCAATTGGAGCGTTCCTGATCATTTTAGGGTTTATCCTCATGAGCGGTGGAAATACCGATCCGAAAGTTTTTAATGAAGCCGAAATTTATTCATTCAGAAGGATCACCTTAGCACCCATTACGGTTATTGCGGGGTTTTTGGTGATCGTGGTTGCCATACTTAAAAAGCCGGATTTAGGACAAGTTAAAGGTTAATAGTTATACGTTATAAAGAGAAAATTATTAACCTTTTATCTTTCTAAATAATACCAATCTTTCATGACCATCATCCAAGCTATTTTAATTGCTATTTTAGAAGGACTCACGGAATTTCTACCAATTTCATCCACCGCGCACATGAAATTCCTGAACCCGCTGATCGGTGTTCAGTCAAACTCTTTTTCAAATTTGTTTGAGATCGTTATCCAGTTTGCTGCTATTCTTGCGGTCGTTGTTTTATTCTGGCGAAAGTTTTTCGATTTTAAAAATATACGGTTTTATCTTAAATTAATTGTTGCTGTAATTCCCGCGTTGATCTTTGGCGCTTTATTAAAGAAACATATTGACAGCGCTTTGAGCAATCTTACATTTATGGCGATTGTAATGATCTGCGGAGGAATATTATTATTATTTGTAGATAAATGGTTTGCAAAAAATCAAATTGATGACGAGCGAAAAATCGATTATCCAACTGCGCTGAAGATCGGCTTGTTCCAGGTCTTAAGTATTTTATTTCCCGGCTTAAGCAGAAGTGCAGCAACTATCATTGGCGGCATGAGCCAAAAACTGACGCGAAGAGCTGCCGCGGAATTTTCATTTTTTTTGGCAGTACCTACTATGTTTGCCGCAAGTGCAAAAAGCCTGTGGGATGTACACAAAGAAGGCAGCTTATCATTCTCTCACAACGAAATAAATATCCTATTGCTCGGATGCCTCGTATCGTTTATTGTTGCTACCATCACTATAAAAATTTTCATTCAATACTTAAAAGACAAAGGCTTTAAGCTTTTTGGAATTTACAGGATCATTCTTGGCTCTGTTGTTTTACTATTTTTACTTTTAAAATAACGGCTACTGTCACCCTTAAAAATGACATCATCAAATTTTAATTTTTCAGAAGGAGAAGTTATCTTAATTGACAAGCCTTTGGATTGGACGAGCTTTGATGTGGTCAATAAAATTAAATTCGCTCTAAAGAAAAATTTCGGAGCAATAAAGATCGGTCATGCGGGCACACTGGATCCGAAGGCGACAGGCTTGCTCATATTGTGTACAGGAAAAAAAACCAAGAACATCCAGGAGATACAGGATGCGGAAAAAGAATATACCGGCAGTATTTATCTTGGGGCTACCACACCGTGTTTTGATACGGAAAAAGAGATTGATGAAACATTTGATATTTCGGGAATTACAAATGAAGACATTTTGAAATGCAGGGATAGTTTTCTGGGGGAACAGGAACAATTTCCACCCATACACTCTGCAGTAAAAATTGACGGCAAGCGCGCTTATCAACTCGCCCGACAGGGAAAAGAAGTGAATATTAAATCGAAAATTATTACGATCTATGAATTTGATATTACAAAAATTGATTTGCCGCTCATAGATTTCAATGTGAGATGCTCGAAGGGAACTTATATCCGCAGCCTGGCAAATGATTTCGGCAAACGGTTAAACAGTGGAGCGTATTTACATGCGTTGCGTCGCACAAAGATAGGTACAAGCAACGTAGATGACGCCTTGAAAATTGAAGACTTTCTGAAAAGTTTGCCTGCCGCAGAAAATTAGTTGCAAAAGTTTATAACTAACTTTGCAAATTGTAACCTTCAGATCGAAATGAAAATACACCACGGGCTTCAAAACCTTCCGGCTTTTAAAAATGCAGTGCTGACGATCGGCACTTATGACGGTGTGCATTTCGGTCACCAGCAAATTATAAAGCGGCTGCATGATATTGCGAAAGAAATTAATGGTGAAAGCATACTGCTGACTTTTGATCCGCATCCGCGCTTTGTATTGTTTCCCGATGATGATAAATTAAAACTGATCTCCACGATCGATGAAAAGGAAGAGCTGTTATCCCCTTTCGGATTGGATCATCTTGTGATTGCTGAGTTCTCTAAGGAATTCGCTTCGATGGAGGCTGAAGATTATGTAGAAAAAATATTGGTGAATAATTTTCATCCTAAAAAAATCGTGATCGGTTATGATCATCATTTCGGAAAAAACAGGCGCGGCAATATTAACCTGCTGCGCGAGCTTTCTGTTAAATATAATTTTGAAGTGGAAGAAATACCGGCGCAAACATTACAGGAAATATCTGTAAGTTCAACGAAAGTGCGCAATGCCTTACTTACCGGAGATATCAGGACAGCAAATCAATTGCTGGCGCATCCATTCACCATTAAAGGAAAAGTGATCGAAGGCGATAAGATCGGCAAGGTGCTTGGTTTTCCTACGGCAAATATCGAAGTGTCAAATCCGCATAAACTGATCCCTGCTTCCGGTGTCTATGCTGTAAAATTAAAGATCAATGATAAATTTTATAAAGGCGCACTAAGTATCGGTTACCGCGAAACGGTTTTCGATAACAGCAAACTGACAATCGAAGTTTTTATTTTAGATTTTGACGATGATCTTTACGGCAAGGATCTCGATATGATCTTTGTAGATCATTTGCGACCGCAGATCAAATATGAAAACTGGGACCTGCTGAAAGAACAGATCGCAAAGGATGTAGTAGATGTCAGGAATGCGATACAATTATAACTATCAATCCGCGATCATGGCAATATGCGGAATATCATCTTCCAGATAAGGTTCACTTACTTTAATGAAACCAAAATCTTCATAAAATTTTTGCAAATAAGCTTGTGCAGAAATCTTTACGGGAATACCGGGAAATAATTTTGTGATCTCCTTCATTGCTTCATGCATCACTAACCTGCCATAGCCTTCCTTGCGGTATTTCGTTTTACTCACTACTCTTCCTATAGAAACATATTTATCGTAAGAAATACCTGCAGGAATTATCCGTGCATACGCCATCAACCCCTTATCTTTATATATGAGTAAATGCCAGGCTTCGCGATCTTTATCATCAATATCTTTATAAATACAATTTTGTTCGATCTGGAAAACTTCTTCACGCAATTGCAGCAGATCATACATTTCTGTTGCAGAAAGATCATCGAAATATTTAAAGATAAAATTCACGGCTGTATTTTTTTGGATCATTTATTCTCCAAAATATTCTGCATAAATATTTTCCGTTTCATACAATTTAATGCTGTGCAGCTTACAGCCTTTAATGTGCGGATCAAGTTGCTGCCAGATAATGCGTACAAGATTTTCTGTTGTCGGATGAATATCCTTTGGAATAAAATCAACGTCTAGATTTAAATTCGTGTGATCGAGGCGGTCCACCACTTTTTCTTTGATCATCGTGCTTAATTCTTTTACGTTTATAATAAAACCCGTTTCCGGATTTGGCTCGCCTTTCACCGTAACAAATAATGCATAATTATGTCCATGCCAGTTTTTATTGGCACATTTTCCAAACACCGCATCATTAGCTTCTTCCGACCAACCGTCGTTGTACAAGCGGTGTGCAGCATTAAAGGTTTCCCGACGCGTTAAGTAAATCACGGTGCAAATTTAGCAATACTCCTTAGCAATTAGACTTTATATTTACTTTATATTTGTTGAAACACTGTACCTGATGTCCGAGAAGCTGAAAATCACTGTTGTTGCTGCTACAAGACTGGAGTTAGCGCCCCTCTTCAAAAAGCTGGAACCGAAGACTAACGAATTTCAAGGTTTATTTATTGTTGATGAAAACTTACATGTGCTAATCACCGGAATGGGGATGCTGAATACTGCCGCGCATTTAGCAATATATGCTTCAAAATATGACCGTGATCTTTACATTAATGCGGGCGTTTGCGGCGCTTTTAATACTGATCTTAAGATCGGACAGGTTGTAAAAATTGTTTCTGAAACGTATGGAGATTTTGGAGTAGAAAATGATGAACAGTTTGAAGATTTTTTTGATATGGGTTTCCTGGATAAGAAAGAAGATGCTTTTCAATATGGATTATGTAAACCTATATCACATCCTTCATTTAATAAGATAAACCTGGCGGAGGCGACTTCCATCACTGTAAATAAAGTTCATGGAAATGAAAAAACGATAAAGATCATTCGTGAAAAATATAATGCGGATACGGAGAATATGGAAGGACTCGCGTTTTATTATGTTCTGAAGTTATTGAATAAGCCCGGTGTGGAAATTCGTGCCGTGTCGAATTATGTAGAAAAAAGAAACAAAGACAACTGGGATATTAAGACTGCTGTTGAAAATTTGAATACGGAGATTTTTAGGATCTTGAGTGTCTTATAAATTAGTCTCATCCCCCTTAATCCCCCTTGATAAGGGGGAAAGCATTTTACTTACGACTCCACATTACTTTCTTTTACAATATACAGCGGACGCTGTTTTACATTATCCATAATACGCGAAAGATATTCCCCAATAATTCCAAGACAGATCAATTGAACCCCACCAATGAATAATATACTTACCATTAATGAAGACCAACCCCGCACTGCATCCATCTTCACGTACTTCTGATACAATGTATATAAGATCACTAAAAAAGAAACAAAGGAAACCAGGAAACCCATGTACGTAGAAAGGCGAAGTGGAAA
>JAQBNI010000043.1 GCA_028288625.1 Bacteroidota bacterium
TATACAGCGATGGGAATACCAGCCGTTAGTTCCATTCCTGGGTAAAAACTTTTCGACATCTATTTCTCCATGGATCATAACTTATGATGCTTTTAAAGAATTTTTAACCGAAGCGCCGGAACAATCACCGAAAGTTCTTCCTTACTTAAAACAAAATAAGCGATCGAATTTTGATATCGAATTGCATTTCGATATACAAACAAAAAACAATCAGTCTGCAAACGTTGCTATCAGCAATTCAAAATATTTATACTGGACGGTGGAGCAGCAAATCGCTCACCACACCATAAACGGGTGCAACTTGCGCGTGGGAGATCTTTTGGGAACCGGAACAATCAGCGGTAAAGAAAAAAATAGTTATGGCAGCTTACTCGAATTGACGTGGAATGGAAAAGAAAAACTAAAAGTAGGCAATGAAGAGCGTACATTTTTAGAAGACGGCGACACAACCATTTTAAAAGGATTTTGTAAAAAAGGTGAAATGCGGATCGGTTTTGGAGAATTGAAAAATACAATCATATCTTAATAAGTTCTTTTGATGTTTAGTAAATGATGAGAGTGGAATTATACGTTGTAAAATAAATTTGAATTTTGAATTACTTCCATTATGAACGCTTTAAAACCGCGGAAGAGTTAGGTTGTGATGTTCCCAGCAATAGAAGTAAAATCATTAAGCGTTGGGTATAAGGCGGAAATAAAGGGAAGCTGGGCATTGATTTTATCTTCGGTTTTTATCGAAATGAAATGGAGATAAAAAATTGCCTTCGAACATCACAAAGCTTTTTGGTTACTTTTTGGTTTCAAAAAGTGACAAAGATTCAATTAGAATCAAAAATTTAAAAAAATGTTCGGATTAAAACAGGAATACGATAAATACACGGAAACAGATTTCCTGGTCTGGAAATTATTGTATGAAAAACAAATGCAGATCCTGCCGAACCGTGCTGCAAAAGCTTACATGGATGGGTTAAAGGATATGAATTTTAATGCCGGTGAAATTCCAAAATTTGATGCCGTCAATAAGCTTCTTGCAAATACAACAGGCTGGCAAATTGAAGTGGTGCCCGGTTTAATTCCCGACAAAGACTTTTTTGAACTGCTTTCCAATAAAAAATTTCCTTCTTCCACATGGCTGCGTAAGCTGGAAGAACTGGATTACCTGGAAGAGCCGGATATGTTCCATGATTGCTTCGCACACATGCCTTTGCTGACGAACCAGTTTTTTGCTGATTATTTGCAAGAGCTTTCCAAGATCGCATTAAAACATATTGACGATGCATTGGCGATAGAATTGATCGGGCGGATATATTGGTTTACTGTTGAATTTGGATTGATAAAAGAGAAAGAAGGTATGCGCATCTATGGTGCAGGAATTTTATCTTCTGCAGGAGAGAGTGTTTTTTGTTTGAGTGATGAAGCCACCAGGAAAAGATTTAGCATAAAAGAAATTATGGAAAAGCATTATTATAAAGATCATTTCCAGGATCGCTATTATGTGATCGACGAATACAAGGAGTTGTTTGATGCGATTCCTGAAATTGATAGGTTGATGGAGCAGGCATTGGAAAAAATTCCGCATGAGAAAACAATTTATGCAACACCGTTAGATTTAAATCTATAACCCTAAATCCCTAAAGGGACTTGCATGAAAAAGAAAACATTAAAACAGATAAAATCAAGCATTCGGAAGAAACAAATAAAGGATGGTTTTTTTGATGGGAGGTTTGTGGAGCGCACTGTTCCGGATAAAAAGAAAGTGCAGGATAAAAAATTATGTAGACTGAAGATCACATTTGAAAAAGAATAAATATAAAACCACATAGGACACATAGAATAATAAAATGAGACGAAAGAAGACAGTTAAACATAGTTATTCATCAAAGATGAATAAACTTCTGTGTAACTAAGGCATACTTAGCGCCTACCGATCTGTTTATCTTTAAATTTCCTATGCGATCTATGTGGTTTAAAATGAAAAAAAATGAAAACACTCAACCCAAAAGAAACCGGCATAAAAGAAATATCAAATTTTCTCACATCATCTGTTATACCGCGACCCATTGCATTTGTAAGCACTGTGGACGAAAACGGCAATCCGAATTTAAGCCCGTTCTCTTTTTTTAATGCATTCAGCTCTGATCCGCCTATCCTTGTTTTCTCGCCTGCAAAGAGCGCGCTGACCGGAAAACAAAAAGATACTTATCACAACGTAATGGCAACAAAGGAATGTGTGATCAACATTGCAAATTATGAGATGGTAGAACAGCTTTCCGTCACCAGCGGCGCTTATCCGGAAAGTGTAAATGAATTTTTAAAAGGCGGATTTACAGAAGAAAAGTCTGTACTGGTAAAACCGCCGCGCGTGAAGGAAGCACCAGTTGCTTTCGAATGCAAGGTGACGGATGTGATTTCGTTGGGAGAAAAAGGCGGAGCTGGAAATTTGGTTGTATGCGAAATTGTATTGATCCATTTTGATGAATCGCTGGCGGATGAAAAAGGAAATATGATTGCAGAAAAACTCGATGCCGTTTGCAGGCTCGGTTATAATTTTTATGCACGGATTTCAAGTGAAAACATTTTTGAAACGCCCAAACCATTAAGATCTTATGGTGTAGGTGTGGATGCCATTCCGCAATGGGTAAAGGATGAAAAGGTTTTTAATGGAAATGAACTCGGAAAACTTGCCAGTATTCATGAAGTGCCCGACAAGAAGGAGATAGAGAATGAGGCGTCGTTAAAGGAATATATTCTGCAAGGAAAAGGAGACACGATTCCCGAGATCAAAAAATTGCTTGATCAGAATAAAATAAAAGAAGCATGGTTGCTGATGTTGCATGTTGGCTGATGACCGTCATCCTGAACTTGATTCAGGATCTAAACTGTTCATTTTCTTCTTTGCACTTTTTGTATACTTCTATCCATAAACCATTCCAGTAACAAAGGAAAAAATCTTTTCAGCAGTAAAGTAAATTTTCCATCCATTCCCGGAATGATCATAAACTTTTTTGATTGTAATTGCCGCAATACTTCTTGCGCAACAAATTCAGGCTTCAGCAATTTCGCATTCCCAGAGATCGCCTTTGTTTCCTCAGGCTTTGTGGCATTCTCCAATTGCAAACCGGGCGTATCTGTATCCGGCGGACATAAAACAGAAACAAAAATGTTATACGGTTTCAATTCGCTTCTCAATGCTTCAGAATAACCAATGATGCCGGATTTCGCCATGCAATAATCTGTATAACCAAAGACACCAACAAATCCTGCAATGGAAGAAGTATTTAAAATATGTCCGCCATTTTTTTTCATGAATGGCGCAACTACAGAACATACATTCCAGGTGGAATATAAATTTGTTTTGATGGTGTGATCAAAAGATTCAAAAGAAATCTCTTCGAAATAACCCGGCTGCGCGATGCCCACACAATTGATCAGGATATCCGGCGATCCGTTTTCTTCAATAGCTTTCTGAAAAATAGTTTGTACTTCATTATAGTTTGAAGTATCGCAATTGTAAAAAGATATCTTTTGTTCCGCGGAAATTTTATGAGATGCCATTTCCTTTATTGCAAGTTCTAATTTTGAAACTGTCCTTGCAAAAATAATAATGTGATTCCCTTGTTGTACAAATGCATTTGCAATCGCAAGACCGATGCCTGTTGATCCGCCTGTAATGAAAATTGTTTTGTGCTGGAAATTCACGTAACAAAAATAGTGAAATACTTTTTAGATCCTGAATCAAGTTCAGGATGATGGAAGGTTGTCGCTTAGAGCGATTGCATCGATAGACTTTATTTACCTCTTCTCTTGCGCTCGTTCTCGTCGAGATATATTTTACGCAGACGAATAGACTTCGGCGTTACTTCTACATACTCATCGCCTTGTATATATTCCAGTGCTTCTTCCAGTGAAAACTTCACCACCGGAATTAGCTTTGCTTTGTCATCCGTTCCCGATGCGCGAACGTTCGTCAATTGTTTCTTGATCGTAACATTTACAACAAGATCATCCTGCCGCGAATTTTCACCGATCACCATCCCCGTATAGATCTGATCTCCGGACTCTACAAAGAATCGTCCACGATCCTGCAATTTATCCAGTGAATATGCAATCGCATCTCCTGTTTCCTTAGAGATCATTGAGCCGTTAATGCGTCCCTGGATCTCTCCTTTGTAGCGATCATATTTTATGAAACGGTGCGCCATTACTGCCTGTCCCGAAGTAGCTGTGATCATTTCCGTTCTCAATCCGATCAAGCCGCGTGAAGGAATTTCAAAATCCATAATGGTCCTGTTTCCTTTCAGGATCATATTCTTCATTTCACCTTTTCGTTTCGTGATCATCTCGATAGCAGTACCTGCTTTTTCTTCAGGAAGATCTATCGTCAGTTCTTCGATCGGTTCGTTTTTATGTCCGTCAATTTCCTTAAATAAAACCTGCGGCTGACCTACCTGCATTTCATATCCTTCACGTCGCATCGTTTCAATCAAAACCGATAAGTGTAAAACACCCCGACCATACACTAAGAATGAATCTGCCGTTTCGCCTTGCTCCATACGCAATGCGAGATTTTTTTCCAGTTCTTTCGTAAGTCTGTCTTTAATATGTCTTGATGTTACGAACTTTCCTTCTTTTCCAAAAAATGGAGAATCGTTGATGGTAAATAACATGCTCATCGTCGGTTCATCGATGCTGATCGCAGCCATCGCTTCCGGGTTTTCAATATCAGCAAGTGTGTCGCCAATCTCAAATCCTTCAATGCCTACAATTGCACAAATTTCTCCCGCAGGTACTTCATCTACTTTTATTTTCGCCATACCTTCAAAAAGCATGAGATCCTTGATACGTGATTTCACGATCTTTCCATCTCTCTTAATTAATGCTACGGGCATATTTGTTTTAAGTACACCGCGAAAAACACGTCCAACGGCAATTCGTCCAACGAAGGAAGAATAATCCAATGAAGTGATTTGCATTTGTGCAGGACCTTCCGCAGTTTTAGGCGGTGGAATATTTTCAATAATGCAATCCAAAAGATCTACAACATCTTTTTTGGGCTGTTTATGATCAACGCTCATCCAACCGTTTTTTGCAGAACCGTAAATCGTCGGGAAATTCAACTGATCTTCCGTAGCATCGAGCTGGTACATCAAATCGAAAACTTTTTCATGCACTTCATCCGGTGTGCAATTTTCTTTATCTACTTTATTGATCACCACAATTGGTTTCAATCCCAACTGCAAAGCTTTTTGCAATACGAAACGCGTTTGCGGCATCGGTCCTTCAAATGCATCCACTAATAACAAAACGCCATCCGACATTTTTAAAACGCGTTCCACTTCACCTCCGAAATCCGCGTGACCCGGAGTATCGATAATATTGATCTTGTAATCTTTATATTTTACAGCAGCATTCTTCGCAGTGATGGTAATTCCTCTCTCGCGCTCCAGCTCATTGTTATCCATAATTAATACACCGGTATTCTCATGTTCTGAAAACGTTTTACATTCCCATAAAATTTTATCTACCAAAGTTGTTTTTCCGTGGTCAACGTGCGCGATGATCGCTATATTTCTAATTTTTTGCATAAGTAATCTTTAACGGGAGTTACCTCCAAATCGGGTGCAAAGGTACGGCATTACGAACGCTTTTACTAATAATACGCAATTACACAATAATTTTTTGACTTTTGATTTGAGTCTTTTAACTTTATAGTAATGTGTGATACCTTTGTTCATATTCCCGGCGGGAAATCGTCTGTCATTTTTGGGAAAAACAGCGACCGGGAACCTAACGAAGCGCAGCAAATTGTACGTTATCCTAAAACTTCAAGAGAAAAAAATACCGTAAAAACTACTTTTATTGAAGTGGAACATCCGCAGGAAATCAACGAGGTAATTCTGAGCAAACCTTTTCAAATGTGGGGCGCGGAAATGGGTGTGAATGAATATGGCGTTGCGATCGGAAATGAAGCCGTATTTACAAAAGTTTCTTTTAATAAGAAAAACAATGGGTTAACCGGTATGGATTTGCTTCGATTGAGTCTGGAAATTTCAAGGTCATCTCAGGAAGCATTACATCATATAATTTTTTACCTAGAGAAATACGGGCAGGATGCGTGCGGAGGTTACACAGATAAGGGATTTTATTATCACAACAGCTTTATCATTGCGGATAAAAACGAAGCATATGTTTTAGAAACTGCGGGAAAACATTGGGTATATCAAAAAGTGATTGGACACAGATCTATTTCAAACGGGTTAACGATAGAAGAAAACTTTGATGGCATCAGCAGTCACGCAATTGAATTTGCAAGAAAGAAAGGGTGGTCAAAGAAGAATGAGAATTTCAATTTCAGAAAATCGTATAGCTCGTGGCTGATGCCGAAATTATCGGCTTGTACGATACGAAGAGAGCAAACGGAAACCGCTTGCAGGCAGCACGAAAAATTTTATGTCGAAGATGCGTTTGAAGTTTTAAGAAGCCACAATGAAACTCCGTTTGATCCTGCGAAAGGCAAAACAGATTCCATCTGCATGCACGCTTCCGGATTATTTACGCCTCACCAAACCGTAGGTTCAATGGTAGCAGAACTTCGGAAGGATGGAATGCCTACAGTTTGGCTGACGGGCTCATCCGCACCATGCTTAAGTGTTTACAAGCCTTTTTATTTTGGCAATGATGTATTAAATGAAGAAAACTTTATTTCACCTACATCAACATTCGACAATTCTTATTGGTGGCAATGGGAAGAATTGCACAGGAATATTTTAAAAAATTATCCGGAGAAATTTCCATTGATCATTTCCGATAGAAATGAACTCGAAGAAGAGGCGCTATTAGAAGACAAGCATCTTAACACGAAAACACAGGATACGAATAAAACTAATGCCTTATCGCAGCGTATCTTGCAGGAAAGTATCGAATACAGAAATAAATGGTTGCAGAAAATAACTGCAGTGGAGAATAAAAAACATTTCTGGTATGATCGTTTCTGGAAAAAACAAAACAGAAAGGAAAAATCAATATTCAGTAATAAAAAGTAATGTCAAAAAAAGAAATTGATACAGATGTAGTGATCATTGGCGCAGGTTATGCTGGAATTGCAGCAGCTAAAAAATTACAGGAAGCCGGAAAGTCTTTCGTTGTTATTGAAGCGCGCGACAGGATCGGCGGCAGAGTAAACACAGAAGCTTTGGATTGCGGAGTATCTGTAGAACTTGGCGCACAGTGGATTGGACCAACGCAACATCATATATGGAATTGGGTGAAAGAAACCAATTCAGAAACATATGAAACGTATGACAGCGGAAAAAATATTTTATCCTATAAAAATAAAATCTCTACTTATAAAGGAGTAATACCAAAGATCGATCCGATCTCATTAATTGACTTAGGCTTCGCTATAGAAAGGATAAACAAGCTCTGCAAAGAAATCCCACTGGATCAGCCGTGGGCTCATCCGCGCGCAAAAGAATTTGATTCTATGACTCTGCATACATGGATGGAACAAAATATGTTCACGAAGAAAGCGAAACATTTATTTCATATCGGAGTTGAAACTGTCTTTGCCGCGGAAGCTGCAGAACTATCTCTTCTTCATGCCTTATTTTATTGCCATAGCGGCGATAACATGGAAACGCTGATCTCCATTCAGAACGGTGCACAACAAACCATTTTAAAGAAGGGCACACAGACGCTTTTAGAAAAGATCGCGCAGAATTTCTCACAAAATATTTATTTAAATGAGCCGGTGCAAACCATTGAACAAGCCGAAAAAGGAGTTAACGTAGAAACCTCAACTTTGTCTGTTTCAGCAAAAAAAATTATCTGTACCGTTCCGCCAACTCTACTCAATAATATTAAATTTTTTCCAATCTTGTCGCAGCGAAGAGCCCAGTTAATTCAACGCATGCCAATGGGCGCAGCCATGAAATGTTTTTGTATTTATGACAAGCCCTTTTGGAGAAAAAATGGTTTTTCGGGACAAGTTGTAAGCGATACTTCTCCCGTAAAAG
>JAQBNI010000084.1 GCA_028288625.1 Bacteroidota bacterium
TTATATTGTAAAATTTTCGCGCTCAGGCAATAAAATCCTAATGATCGAACCCAATTACCAATACAGGGCTGTAACAGGCACTGTTGCTGAAAAAAAAGCCGTAGAGCAATCCTTCGCTCAATCAACAATCTGGGGCTTTATAGTAGCTGCTGAAAATAATGGGTCTGTACTTGTAGATGCAACTGATTTCTTATTGCGTGATGCATTGAAAATACCGGCTTTATTGAGAAAAGAGAAACAGGGAGAATATAAACTGGATACAACACGAAGCGCCATATATTTGCCGCGAACCAAAAATTTCCCGTTGAATACGGAATTAGAAACAACGATCACTTTTACAAATAGTGATACTGCAGGTGTTTTTGTAACTTCAGTAACACCCTCAACGGAAGCCATTACACTTCGAGTGCATCATTCTTTTATGCAGTTGCCTGATAATAAATTTCAAACAAGACTATATGATGCGCGTTCACCTTTTTTACAAATTTCTTATTTTGATTACAGCACACCTGTAACAGAACCTATCCAGAAAAATTATATTATACGACACCGGCTCGAAAAGAAAAATCCTTTAGCAGAAAAAAGCGAAGCTGTTAAACCCATCGTTTATTACCTGGATAATGCAACACCCGAACCTATACGCAGTGCCTTACTCGAAGGTGCAGGATGGTGGAATGAAGCATTTGAATCAGCGGGATTTACGAATGCCTTCCAGGTAAAAATTTTACCGGATTCTATAGATCCTATGGATTTGCGTTATAATGTTATCAATTGGGTTCATCGTTCTACGAGAGGCTGGAGTTACGGATATTCTGTAATAGATCCGAGAACAGGAGAAATTATAAAAGGAAATGTTACGCTGGGATCGCTGCGTGTGCGACAGGATCTTTTAATTGAAGAGGGATTGCTATCGCCGTATAAAAATGGTCAGTCACTATCGGATGAAGAATTACTTAAAATGCCCTTACAGCGTTTAAAACAGTTAGCGGCTCACGAAGTTGGACATACATTAGGACTCATGCATAATTACATTTCGAGCGCGCAAGGCAGGGCAAGCGTTATGGATTATCCTCCCCCTATGGCAACGCTTAACGACAAAAATGAAATCGACTTAACCAATGCCTATACAAATCAAATCGGGGAATGGGATAAGATCAGTATTCAATATGGATACAAGCAATTTCCCAAGGGTGTTAATGAATCTGCTGAATTAGATAAAATATTGAGTGATGCTGCAAAAAAAGGATTTACTTTTATTTCAGATGTTGATGCAAAAGATGCGGGTGGTCTTCATCCAAATGCGCATTTATGGGATAATGGGAAAGATGCTATTGCGGAATTAAAAAGGATAATGCAAGTGCGTGATAAAGCATTATCGGAATTTGGTGAAAATAATATTCGGAAAGGCTCGCCAATGGCTAAGATTGAAGATGTATTCGTACCCGTTTATTTGTTTCATCGTTACCAGGTGGAAGCTGTGATAAAAATTATCGGGGGCATGTATTATACCTATGCCGTAAAAGGTGATGGACAAACGGCAACGCAACCTGTTCCTAAGTCAGAACAATTAAGTGCATTAAATGCAGTGGTAGATTGTATAGATCCAAAAGAATTAGCTATACCGGTGAGTATTACAAAATTAATTCCTCCCCGACCGCCAGGATATGAAAAAACTCGTGAATTGTTTAACAAAAGAACAGGTTTGTCTTTTGATCCATTAGCCGCTGCGGAATCAGCCGCTGATATTCCTTTGTCACTCCTTTTCAATACCAGCAGATTAGATAGATTGGCTCAAGCTGATAATAATTTGACACTTGATGAAATGATAGATTTATTAATCTCAAAAACATTTAAATCAACACAATTAACGGGATTACAGGGAATGATTCAACAACAGAACTGCCAGCTATTGCTGACTTACCTGCTTAGTGTTTCTATTAATGACAATGCATCGTTTGCTACAAAAGCGCAGGTACTTAAATCAGTTGACGATATAAAAAGTTATGTAACGGATCAATTAAAAACAACAACTGATAAAACATATAAGGGTTATTTATTATTGACTTTGGAAAGAATAAAATCTCCGGATAAAGCTAAACCAACACTTCATAAAACACCACCTCCGGGTTCACCAATCGGATGTGACATGGAAGGTTATTAACCTATTCGTTTACTTGAGAGAAGAGTATTACAGGACGATGGTCCATGCTTATCTAAACCTTAAACAAAAAAAAGACAAAGTCGTAAAACCTTGTCTTCCAAATTTGCAGTTTCATTTCTTTTACAAAACTTATTCTGCTTTACTCTCGCTAACTTGTTTGTCTTTTGTGTCTGAAAAAACAGCTTTAACACCATCCCTCAGCAGGAAGTTTCGCATCTGTTACGATGCTTATCTCTTCCACTTCTCTCACTTTTTCGACATTCAAATAACGTGATACAAACATACATTCCGTACTCTGCTTATCCAAATTTTTTATATTCTTTTTTGCTGATATTTATACACGTAGTTATGCGGATACTTATACACATGTTTCACCATATGGAGTGCACATTTTATAAACAAATGAATGAAAAGAAGCATACAAACCCGAGATAAAAATCATAATAAAAACTATATTTAGCTTAAACAATATTTATGCAAAGCACTGTCCTCCACGAAGAAAGTACACATACACCTGTTCATCCCGGATTGTTTACCATTCTTATTATGCCAATGGGTGTGATGAGCGGCTATGTTTCTGTTACACTCGCATACCTGTTTTCAAAAAGTGGAATTTCCGTTGAAAAAGTCGCAGCACTCGTGGCAGCAACTTTTCTGCCTCATATTTTTAAATTTATCTGGGCGCCAATTGTCGATACCACTTTTTCTTTTAAGAAATGGTATCTGGCTGCAAGCATTATCAGCGCTGCAGGCATTGTAGCCACAGGCATATTGCCCATCAAAGAATCAAGTCTTCCGCTGTTAACCATCATTATTGTTGTCTCAAATTTTATGGTTACTTTTTTATGTATGTCGACGGAAGGATTGATGTCATATGATGTTCCCGAAAATTTAAAAGGACGTGCCGGTGGTTTTTTCCAGGCGGGAAATTTAGGTGGTGCAGGTATCGGCGGCGGCGCAGGATTGTTCCTGGCACAACGACTACCAGCACCGTGGATGGTGGGTGTGGCATTGGGAATGATGTGCCTGTTGTGCAGTTTTGCCTTACTTTTTTTTAAAGATCCTAAAGTTACGATCCGCGAAGACGCCATTGCAGAAACATATAAAAATTTATTTAAGGACGTATGGAATACCGTTAAAACTAAAGGCGGTATCCTCGCCATGATCCTGTGTTTCCTGGCATTGGGAACAGGCGCTGCAGGCGGTTTATGGTCGGCTGCCGCAAAAGACTGGAATGCAACAGCAGATACAGTAGCATTGGTGACCGGGGTAATGGGCGGATTGCTTTCCGCGGCGGGATGCATGACGGGCGGATGGATCTGCGACCGCATGAACCGCAGGTATGCTTATTTGCTGTTTGGTATTCTTGGAGCAATTTGTGCAACTGCAATGGCATATTCGCCGAAAACAGAAAGTATGTTTATCATGTGGACATCAGTGTATGCATTTGCGAGCGGGCTTGCATATGCAGGTTTTACTGCCTTCGTGCTGGAAGCCATCGGAAAAGGTGCAGCCGCTACGAAATACAATATTTTTGCCGCGTTGTCGAATTCACCGATCTACCTGATGACTTATATAGATGGCATTGCGTATGCGCGATGGGGACCGAAGGGCATGTTAAATACGGAAGCGGTTTTTGCGGTATTCTCTGTCATCTTGTTTCTTACAGTACAATCTATTTTAAACAGAAAGCAACCTGTAATTACAGGACTTTAAGAAGTTATTGAAGATCTAAGGAAATACAGATCAACTTATCTTCCCTATATTTTTTAATTCGTCAAGTGTGTATGATGTAACCTATTCAACCTCGCATGTAACACTTATCGATTTTAATAGGTACACCTTTGCACTATGATAATGCTATCATAACTAAACACTTTAATTTATGAAACTTAAAAACATTTTTCCCATCACTGGGATGGTATTGGTTTTATTGCTTGGAAGTTGCGCAAAAGAACAATTGACCACAATTCCTGAAAACAACAATATACCGCTGACTTCTGCATCTACCTTATCATCTTCTTCTTCCTTTAGGGAGATAAGTAAAGTTCCATCCGGAACGGGTACAGGAATGGGACCTGCAACAGGAGTAAATCTCGGTCTTGCAGCGAGTTTCACCATTCTTTCAAAATCCGGCATTACAGATGTACATCCATCTGCAATTACAGGTGATATCGGATCAAGCCCGATCACCGGCGCGGCTATTCTTGTAAACTGTACGGAAGTAACCGGAGCCGTTTATTCAGTGGATGCCGCGGGACCTATGCCATGCGTTATGACCAATGCTACGAGGTTAACCACTGCAGTAAGTAATATGGAAACTGCATATACACATGTTGCTGGTCTGACAGAACCTAATTTTATTAATTTGGGCGCCGGAAATATCGGTGGAAAAACACTTTCCCGCGGGTTGTATAAATGGACAAGCAGTGTGACCATTCCAACAAATGTTACCATTTCAGGTGGACCAAATGATGTCTGGATATTCCAGATTGCAGGAACACTTACCATGAGTTCTGACGTGAAAATTTTCCTTTCAGGCGGAGCTCAGGCAAAAAATATTTACTGGCAAACTGCCGGTGCAGTAACACTTGGAACTTCCAGTCATTTTGAAGGAACTATCCTTGGAAAGACAGGAATTAATTTGCAAACCGGCGCTTCTGTTAACGGAAGGTTGCTTGCTCAAACTGCCGTTACTCTTCAAATGAATACGGTAACAAAACCATAAATATATTTTGGAATTTTTCAAAAAAAGTCTGCCTCATAAGGCAGACTTTTTTATTACACATTATTAATAACTACGCAAGTATACCTCCCATTTACTTTATGTATAAAAACAAAAAACTACCTTGTATTGTATTAAGTGATACAATTAAACAGATGGTATGAAATGGTTAGGAAACAGGGAAAGCAGCAACGTTGAAGACCGCAGATTTTCAGGAACCGGTCTTGCACTTGGCGGTGGCGGATTGATTGGTGTAGCAATCATCGTCATTAAATTATTTTTCGGTGACGGGAATGTGGACATATCGCAGGTCGTTCAGCAAACACGGCAGGAAACAACTACTTTGTCGCCGGAAGAACAGGCAAAGGATGATGAGCGCGCAAAATTTGTCAAAGTTGTGCTTGCAGAAACGGAAGATGTATGGCATCAAATTTTTAAGGAGTAAGGAAGTGATTATAGTGAGCCCACGTTAGTGATGTTCCGCGATTATGTTGCGTCTGCATGCGGCAATGCCAGCGCAGCATCAGGTCCTTTCTATTGCCCGGGTGATCAAAAAGTTTATATTGATCTTTCTTTTTACCAGGACATGCAGGACAAGCTCAATACACCCGGCGATTTTGCAATGGCATATGTGATTGCGCATGAAGTTGGACACCATGTTCAAAACCTGCTCGGCACCACAAATAAAGTAGATCAGCTGCGAGAAAGATTGAGTGAAACAGAGTTCAATAAATATTCAGTGATGCTGGAATTGCAGGCAGATTTTTATGCAGGTGTGTGGGCGCATTATGCCGATCGTACAAAAAACATTTTAGAAGAAGGCGATATCGAGGAAGCCATGAATGCAGCTAATGCAATTGGCGATGACCGGCTGCAACAAGAAGCCACCGGGCGTGTGGTGCCGGACGCATTTACGCACGGAACTTCAGCGCAGAGAATGTACTGGTTCAAAAAAGGATATGACACGGGCGATATCAGGCAGGGCGATACATTTAAAGGTTCTGATATTTAAATACTTTTAATAAACAGTTAAGATCGTGTATCTGACGCAATGACGGCATGCTTGTCATTGAACATTTCATTTCATTCCATTATCTTTGCATAAAGAATATTTATGACCTGCTTGTTAACCTTTATCACACTAAGTGTTCTTGCATATAGCAAAACTACAGGTAACTTATTGTTTCACTGGCAGGAAGAATTAATTCATACCGGCACCCGCTATTTTATTGCAGCCGGTGTTGTGTTCTTTTTATTTTATGTGGTATTGAGAAAAGTGATGCTGCCGCGAAAAGTACAGCAGGCATTTCCAAAAATGAAAGATTACCGTCGCGATATTTTTTACTCTGCAATTTCTATGTGCATCTTTGCAACGATTGGTGTGATCACATTTACAATCCTCAGACCTTATACAAATATGTATGATGATATTGACAAGTACGGAAAGGTATATTATTATTTTACTTTTATATGGATGTTCTTCCTGCATGATGCTTATTTCTATTGGACACACCGCGTGATGCATCATCCTAAAATTTTTAAGCATGTCCATTTGATACATCATAAATCTACTAATCCATCACCATGGACTGCATATGCATTTCATCCGCTGGAAGCCGTTATGGAAGCGTTGATTGTTACCGTGATCGCATTTACTTTACCGGTGCATCCTACTGCAGTGATGATCTATATGCTGTTCCAGATCGGCTATAATGTGTATGGTCATCTCGGCTTTGAGATCATGCCGAAAAACATGAACAGGCACTGGCTTGGCAAATGGTTCAACACTTCCGTTGCGCACAATATGCACCATAAGTATTTCGTAAAAAATTACGGGTTATGGACAACACTGTGGGACCGCATGATGGGAACCATGCATGTAAAGTATGATGAGATGTATGAAAAAACAACTAACGGATCTTCCGAAACGCCTGTTATAACTCCCAATCCGCAAGAATTGATACCAGCTGAGATCAATTGCATTGGCACATAGATCTTGCTTTCAACTCATTTAATACATTACTGGACGAACGATTAAAGTCGTTCGGACTAATACGTTATTCAATAATAAAAAGGTATATTTATAATCGTTTCCGTAAAAAAATATTTTCATAAAAAAAGATGAAGAAAATAAAATTAATCTTTACATTTCTTATGCTGATACTTCATTTCAGCTGCAGTCGTGCGCAAAACAGCAGTGCACAAAACTCACCAAAATCTATTGCTGTTATTTTAAAGATCACCGGAGATGAAAATCATGTCCGCAGCACGGAAGTGGAGAAGTACAATATTTATTCAGGCACTGCAAAAAAAATTACGTCAGCTAATCCCGACGCAGCTTCCACGATCCGCATAAAAGCTTTTAATGAAAAGAACGAAATTATTTTTGATGGATATTTTGATAATCCCCTGAAACAAAAACTGGAAAGCTTTGAGGAAAACGGTAAAGTTTCCAATACCATAAAAAAAGAAACGTCGGGGTATATCAATATAAGGGTTGCATTGAGCAACGGAGTAAAGGATATTAAGTTGAACTGCTATATGATTTCCGGACAGGATAAAGAGAAACTGGTTTCAACAAATCAAATTACTTTGAAATGAAGAAACTACTACTCTCCTCCGGATTTTTTCTGCTTGCTATTTTTATTTGCAGTGCACAAACTTTTAAAGTCGATACACTGATCTATAACGGCGCTCCTTCAAATCGCATCAACCTGCTGATCATGGGCGATGGTTACACCACTGCGCAAATGCCTTTGTTTAAAACGAATGCTACATCAGTGGCGAACTATCTTTTAAATGCATCGCCGTTCAACCAGTATAAAAGTTTCTTTAATGTTTTCGCTATTGAGGTCATTTCCAATGAATCCGGAACCAATCATCCCGGCACTGCTACAGACGAAGCCAGCTCCGGCGGTCAGCCGATCACTTCGGTAGACAATTATCTAAACTCAACATTCGATTACGGCGGAACACACCGGTGTATTTATTCCGCTTCCAGCAGTACCATTTTTTCGATAGCAAATACCAATTTTCCGCAGTACGATTATATCAATGTGATTGTGAACACTTCTTATTACGGAGGATGCGGAGGAAGCTATACGTTTACAAGTATGAATTCATCTTCGCCTGAAATTTTTGTCCATGAATTCGGGCACACGTTTGGCAACCTAAGCGACGAATATGATTACGGCTCTACAAACTGCACTGCAGGCACAGTACAAAATATAAATGTGAGCCAGGTAACAAATGTCAATACATTGGTTTGGAGGAACTGGCTTACTACTGCACTAATACCAACGCCTGAAGGAACAAGCTGCGGATTGATCGGGCTTTATCAAGGCGCAAAATATTGCACAACAAACTGGTATCGTCCGAAATGCAATTGCAAGATGCGTGCATTGTCGCAGCCATTTTGCGAAGTCTGCAAGGAGCAGTTTGTTTACAAGATCAGTACGCTTGTAAATTATATTGAAGGATATGCACCTGCGAATTTAAATCCAACGGTTTGCAGGAATACTACGCAGCTTTTTACAACCAATATTTTAAACAGTCTCAATAATACGGTAAGGGTACAATGGTTTGTAGACAATATTTTGGTTTCAAACAATACTACATCTTTCTCTTTTAATCCTAACGGATATACCACCGGAACGCATCAACTGAAAGTAGTCGCTTATGATACTACTGCAGTATCAAAAAAAACAATGACCTCTTATTCGGTAACGTGGAATATTAAAATTCCTTCGTTGCTGTCAAGTACACACACGCAAACAAATGTTACATGCAACGGCGGTTCGAACGGCAGTGCAACCATTATTCCATCAGGCACTACATTGCCATATTTATACCATTGGTCAACAGGCAGTGCATCTCCAACACTTAATAATATTCCCGCAGGAACTTATACTGTAACGGTTACAGATAATGCAGGCTGTAAGGACAGTGCTGTGATTACGATTACACAACCGGTGCCGGTTGCTGCAAATATTTCACCTGCCGGTCCGACGACTTTTTGCGAGGGACAAAGCGTTGTATTAAATGCAAATTCAGCTTCTTCTTATTTATGGAGCAATGGAGCAACAACGCAAAACATCACTGCAGCAGCTTCAGGAGATTATATTGTTACGGTGAAAGACGCAACGGGATGCTCCGGCACTTCGGCGCCCGTTACGGTTACGGTTAACCCGCTTCCATCAGCTATTATTACTCCGGCAGGCGCAACAAGTTTTTGCCTCGGAGACTCCGTTATACTTTCTTCAAGTGCCGGAAATAATTATTTATGGTCTAATAGTTCCACATCACAAAATATTACTCTGTTATCGCCGGGAAGTTTTTCTGTGCGTGTAACGGATGTACATGGATGTTCTGCTGTTTCAACTCCCATACAGGTGGTAGTAGACACGGTGATACATGCTATGATTACTGCAGCCGGACCTACAACCTTTTGCAGCGGAAATAGCGTAACACTTACCGCGAACAGCAGGGGACTATGGTCGACCGGAGTCACCGCGCAGAGCATTACCGTTTCTGATGCAGGAATTTATACCCTAATATTATCCAACACGTGTGGGGCAGATACTTCTTCTCAGATAACTGTTATTGTAAAAACACTTCCGTTAGCATCGGTGACTGCAAATTCTGCAACCACTTTTTGCAACGGAGATTCTGTCACACTGACGGCAACACTTGCCAATGCATATTTATGGAGTAACGGAGATACCTCGCAAAGTGTTACCGTTTCAACTACCGGGAATTATTCCGTAACGGTAACGGATTCAAATTCATGTTCGTCAACTTCAACTATAACACATGTGGCAGTCAATACACCGCAAAATGGTGCGGCTATAACTGTCCGGAATGATACGTTGTTCTCACCTTATCCTCAGTTCACACAGTGGTATTTCGAAGGCAATCTGGTGGATTCAGGTACATTTCATGCCTGCGGACAAACGGGCAAATATGTCGTTTCAGGAATTGATGCAAACGGGTGTGCTGCCACGAGTGATACTTTATTTGTTAATTGCGCGGCAACAGGCATAACTTCATTTACTTCCTCTTCTGCATTCCAGGTTTTTCCAAATCCTGCAACCGGCAACTTTAATATTATTTATTCTTTACAAAAAGAAACGCAGGTGTCCATCAAGCTTTTTGACGGCATTGGAAATCTCGTGACATCCATCCTGGATAAAAAATTACAATCGGGAAAAAATTCTACTGTTATTGAAACTTCATCATTGAGCAGTGGAATGTATTTTATTGAAGTGAAACTCGATAGCGAGATCGTCAGCAACAAGATCGTTCTGATAAAGTAATTAGTACATAGTAGTTAGTATTTAGTACTAGTATTCAAACATGCTACGTTAAATAAAATATTTGAATAATTTACTTAGTTACTTATCCCTTACTACTTACACCTTACGACTTTCTCGCAGCGTTCGCAGCGTCAGCGAATAACGCACTTGCTTTACCGTGCGTATGCTGTGCTCCCATTCACTGCGCGCAACTCCCTGCATCACATATAACGATCGGCGCTGTACGGGAAATGAAATGATAGAATTCCGCCCCTGTTTCTTTTTATCATAAGGACGTAAACGAAAAGTGCAATCAGTCATCAACGATATTCCTGCAATCAGATCAAACGGCGGCGCATCGCGGTGCCAGTTGATCACGGATCCTAACGGATATTCGGTCACTAATAATTCCGCAAATTTTTCTACTGAGACATTTATATGCTGTGACACCTTTTCAATCAAAAAAATAAATTCTTCGGGGATTTCCCTTCCTTTGGTAATGCTCCGGCTGTCAAAATGATAATCATAACCAAAGCTTTCTACCCTGCGTTTTGCTTCGAATCCCTGGAAAGTAAAAGTATGCAGTTCCACTTTTAATATTTTGTGGTATAAATATTGCTCTTCTTCTGTAGTAAGGAAATCCGGAAAATATTGAAATCCTTCCGGAAAAATATTTAGCTCTGGAAATAAAGTATGCATAATTGAATAACAACTGTCTGTATTTTGTGTTGAATGAATAAAGGATAATTATGATTACTTTGTTGGTTTAATCAATTGTAAAAAATGTCACAAACACTTTTAATAAATAATACGGCGAAATATTTTGAATGGAAAACATATTTCGGGAATATCACACGGAGAAGAATATATATTAAGAAACTCCCGGAAATCACATTGTTATTCTGGATCATGAAGATCTGCGCCACGACACTTGGAGAAACCGGTGGAGATCTTTTTTCAATGACGTTCAACATTGGCTATAGCATAAGCTCCGTCATTTTTATCACCCTGTTTTTTATTACAGTGATTGCGCAGCTGCTCTCAAAAAAATATATCCCTGTTCTGTACTGGGCGGTTATTGTTTCAACGAGCACTGCAGGCACAACGATGTCTGATTTTATAGATCGCACGCTCGGTTTGGGCTATGCCTTGGGTTCCGGTATACTTATCTTCATTTTAATAACGATCCTTTCCTTATGGCGATGGGATGAAAAATCATTATCCGTAACAAAAATTAAAAGTTTCAAGGGAGAATTATATTACTGGACCGCTATTTTATTTTCGAACACTTTAGGAACTGCATTCGGAGATTTTTTATCAGACAATTCAGGTCTGGGTTTTGCAGGTGGCGCTTTGCTGATCGGCGGATTATTAGCGCTTATCGTGATTGCCGTATATTTTACCAAAATTTCCAGGATATTTTTATTCTGGACTGCGTTTGTTTTAACACGTCCGTTTGGTGCAACATTCGGCGACCTGCTCACAAAATCTCATGAAAAAGGCGGGTTGGATTTTGGAACGATAGGTTCATCGCTTATCCTGTTCTTTATTCTCACACTTCTTATCATATATGCTACCGTAAAGAATAATCGCGAATCATTGCAATAAGAATATTGTCCGTATCTTTATTTCATATGAAATCCGTTTTTTACATTCTGTTTATACTCATTTTTTCTTCACAGCAAATTTCTGCAAAGAAACACAGCAACGGAAACTATAAACATCCGGCGGGAAAATATATAACGGTGAACGGCGCAAAGCTCTGGGTGGAAACCATGGGAAAAGGAGAACCCTTATTTTTAATTGCAGGCGGACCGGGAAATTCACATTTGTACATGCACTCTTTTGACGCACTCAAAGATTCATTCCTGTTGGTATTCATTGATGCGTTTGGCAGAGGAAAATCTGATACCGCGCTCAATGCTGCGGAGTACACTATTGAACGTGATGTTGAAGATATTGAAGGGTTAAGAAAAGCATCAGGCTATGAACATTTTAATTTGCTGGGTCATTCTTACGGAACCTTAGTTGCACAATCTTACGCGCTGAAATACGGACAGCATTTAAATCATTTGATCCTTGCAGATGGTCTGTACAATGCAGCAATGTGGCAGGAAAATGATGACAATTGCAACCATGAGTTTTCAGAGAATGATCCTGAAATGTGGGACTCATTAATGACACTTCGAAAACAAGGACTTCACTCTTCAGATGCCTTGCATCACAATCTTTATTTTAATAATTTTCATAACGGTCTGCTGTATACTTATTATCCTGAGAATGGGAAAAAATTTCCGGTTGACACTACTTACCCGAATGATTTTAATAGTAAACTCTATTACCAGTTTGTTGGAAGCGATGGAGATTTTATTGTGGGTAATGAAATTGCGAAATATGACGTGAGCACAGAATTAAAAAACTTAAAAATGCCGGTGCTTATTATTGCAGGAA
Source organism: Bacteroidota bacterium (assembly GCA_028288625.1). Taxonomy (GTDB): domain Bacteria; phylum Bacteroidota; class Bacteroidia; order Chitinophagales; family JADIYW01; genus JADJSS01. Next base: position 12,632 of record JAQBNI010000084.1, read on the forward strand.
GATATGATCGCATATCCGTTCCGAAATTTTCAATCCTTTATAAAAAATATTGTCCGCAAGCTACTTTCGTTATGTTTGAACACAGCGGTCACTGGCCTCAACTGGAAGAACCGGAAAAAGAATTTCCGTTGATCCGTTCTTTTTTAAAACGATAATGCGCAAACAAGCCCGAGTACTTATTTTTAAGAGAGAGAAAGATTTATTATGCTAAACAAAAATAATTTTTATGGTAATCCTTCAGATTGAACATTCCATCCAAAATTTTGATGCATGGAAACAGGCTTTTGAAAAAGATCCGCTCAACCGAAAAGCATCAGGAGTTCTAAGTTATAAAATTATGCAGCCCGCTGATAATGAAAAGTACCTGATTATCTGGTTGGAATTTGATAACCTTGTTGATGCCGAAGCGATGAACAAAAAACTCAGCAATTTCTTTAAAAATGTAGAAACAAGTATTATGATGAATCCCAAAACGCAAATATTGAATATTGTAGAAATCAAAGCATTATAGTTATCCTATTGTACATATTCCGCATATATTTTTTACTTTTACTACATGAATAAAACCGCCATTTTCCCCGGCTCTTTTGACCCCATTACCGTCGGGCATGTAGACATTGTGAACCGTGCTTTGCCGATCTTTGATGAAGTGGTGATCGCCATAGGTATCAATACGCAAAAAAAATCACTGTTTACACTAAAAAAGAGGATGGAATGGATCAAGAAAGTATTTAAAAACGATTCGAGAGTTAAAGTCGAATCTTATAACGGTTTGACAGTCAATTACTGCCAGCAGCGCGGCGCAAAATATATCATCCGTGGAATTCGTTCTTCAGCAGACTTTGAATATGAAAAAACGATCGCACAGCTGAACCATATGATGGTGCCGGAAATTGATACTTTCCTGATCCTTTCCTCCCCGGAATTATCCGCAATTTCTTCTACTATTGTCCGCGAGATCATCATCGGAAACGGCGATACGAGCAAGTTTTTACCGAAAGAAGTAGATGTAAAGAAGGGAATGGTCGATGGTCAATGATAGAAGGAAGTCTACAGTCTACAGTCCACGGTCCACAGTCCACAGCAAAAAATTTGAATTCATTATTATCCTATATCGGATAACTATCGACTATGAAACTCTCCAACATTAACATAATATCATCTTCAAATCCTTACATTTTCAAATCCCCGAATTTATACCTATATTTGCAATCCAATTTCAAAACCTGGACGCCATTTTTGGCAAGCAGGATTAAAAATTAAAACATATTTCTATATGGCAACAAAATTAAGATTACAAAGACATGGTGCAAAAGGCGCACCTTTTTACAAGATCGTAGCGGCAGACAGTCGTGCGAAAAGAGACGGTCGTTACATTGAACAGGTTGGCACGTACAATCCTACTACAATTCCCGCTACTATTATTTTAGATGTAGAAAAAGCAGTGAAATGGCTGCAAACCGGCGCTGAGCCGACGTCTACCGTTAAAGCAATTCTTTCTTACAAAGGCGCGATGTACAAAAAACATTTGCTGCGCGGCGTACAAATGGGTGTTGTAAAGGCTGATGATGTGGATACAAAATTCAACGAGTGGGTTTCTAATAAAGAAGGAAAAGTTTTAGACCACAAGAAAAAAGCAGACGATCGTAAGAAAGCGAAGATCGAAGCTGTGGTAAAAACGCCTGCAAAAGTGAAGGAAGTTCCCGTAGAAGAAACTCCTGAAGAGGAAGTTGCTGAA
>JAQBNI010000092.1 GCA_028288625.1 Bacteroidota bacterium
AGGTCTGTTCAATCCTAATTTACACAAACCACTTTCCTACCACATATCGGGATTGTAAGGATCGAGTTTATTATAAGTTTCATGATCTTTCAGCGATAGTGCAAATTCATCTTTTTGAAAATAGATCAACCCACGATTCAAATAACCATTTGCATTTGCTGGATAAATATCCAATCCTTTTGTAAGATCAACGATCGCCTGATCTGTATTTCCTGTTACCGCATGCGCCACGCCGCGGTTTACAAAATATTCACCCGTTTGTTTTTTATTCGGCGCACCATCAATAGAATCTCTTGTAATAGCAGCATTATAACTTTGAATAGCAAGCTGAACAAGCGATTGCTGCTGGTTTGCAAAACCGGGTGATTTAGGATCTAAAGAAAATGCTTTATCCATGTAGGATTTTGCAAGACTGTTATTTACATAAGCATCCTTTGGTTCAAGCCTGATTGCTTCCTTATAATTTTCAATAGATTTTGCAAAATCTTTTTTATCATCCCTGTAATAATTTCCGGCTTGCTTCCATGCAAGCGGACTATCGGGATAATAAGATTTTACATGCTCCCATAGCGTTCCGCTGTTATCCCACACCTTGATTTGCTTCATGGTTAGAAATGCAAACACCGCTAAATATAAAGCTGCACCAACCGGCGCAAATGTTTTATATGAAGGTTTATTTTCTACAAGCCAGTCATATCCCTTTATCAAAATAAAAAATAAGCCGATGTATCCGATATAGGTGAAACGGTCAGCTAAATAACCCTGACCCGCACCGACAATTTGCAAAAGGAACATCACATTGAAAGTAAAAAACGCCCAACCGAAAAGCAGGTCGTTCTTTTTTTTGCGGTATGCCCAAATTAAAAATGCTATAACCAACACCGGTACAATTGCGAGACATACAAATGCGATCACAGGAAGTTTTGGCGGATAAGGATACAGCGGTGACATCTTAAACGGCACAAGCCATTTTACGAGATAAGTTGCATAAGCATACGCACCCACTGCGAGCCTGTCGATAAAAGTATAGTTGATGCTTGCATTTCCAAAGTTGAGTGATTTTTGCTGACCGAGAAAATGTATATTGATCAAACCAAAGGTGAGAGACAATATCCACCAGGGTAATTTTTCTACGATCAATATTTTTGGAGAAAACCATTTGCGCTTAAAATAAAAATCCAGCGCCACCATCGACAGCGGCAATGTTACGGCTTGCACTTTTGCGAAATAAGAAAACAGGGAAAGCAGAATTGCAAAAACATACCAATATACTTTTGACTTTTGAGATTGTATGTACGAGATGTACGCAACGAGTGCAGCCAAAAAAAACATTCCGTACAAAACATCTTTTCTTTCCGTTATCCACGCAACGGATTCTACACGCAACGGGTGAATGCCAAAAAGCAGGGCCCCGATAAATGCCGCCGATTTGCTGAAACCCATTTTAGAAAACATAGCAAAGACAAACAAGGTGCAGACAAGGTGCATCCATAAATTATCGAAATGGAAAATGAACGGCGCTTTCGTTGGATCAGGTGCAAACCAATGCTGCTCCATCGCAAACGTAAGGATCGGCAATGGATTATAGTTGCCGATTACATCTGTAGTGAAAATTGTTTTAACAGCGCTCCAATCCCAGCTATAAGAAAATATTTTGAGGTGAGGATTATCAAGGATATTGTCCGGGTCATCCCAGTTTACAAACTGCAAAGCTGTAGTGTGTGAAAATACAAGGCAAGTGATGATCAACAATGCAATTCCAAATCCCCATAATTGCCATGCATTTTTAGGTTGTGATTTTGGCACAACTTTTTTCTGACCCGGCAGATTGTGAATCGCTTTTTGCTTTTGCTTCGGTTTGGGATTGGTTTTTGCCATAGATGGTTTTCTTGATCAACACTATGAAGTTAAAATTTTATGGCGACGACACAATAATTTGGAAGTGCTTTTTCTGGGAAATTATCCTCCGCAGCCGATAAGCCTGTTCGGGTTTTTCTTCACGAGTTCTTCGAGTTCGGGCATTAATGATTCTGATGGATCTGGAAGTTCTGTCTCAATGACCTTAGGTGATTTTGCTTTTGATGAAGTTTTCTTCCCGGCGGGTTTTTTCTCTTTCTTAGCCATAACCAAAGTTATTATTCTTATCGCACAGATGAATTTAAATAATTTCACGCAAAGTTACAAAGTTAAATAAGACGCAAAGAGATTAGATTAAAAACCTTGAGCCTTTGCCTTCTTAGAGCCTTTGCCTGATATTATGCAGAACAAAGTTCTAAAGAGTCCCAACAAATTTTATCTTTATAGGGTGAGATTCCTGCAAAAATATACCGGCTTTTTTCGCAATATCCGTTTCCTCCATTTCATTTATAATTTATTTCATCATAAAGGATTGCAACACAACATTCATCTCTATCCTTATTACGAAATTAAAAAGTCGGTCTATAGCTCGATTTCACATAGAGATTTCAAACATAAAAAAGCAAAACCGCCGTGGCTCGATACGATCGTAAGTGAAAAAGACATTCTGAATCATCCTTTGTTTTGTCACCTGCCGAAACCTATCGAGGAGCAAATGATACATTGGAATAAAAATGGATTTTTAGTGTGGAATAATTTTCTCGATGATCAGACAGTGGATGCGATCAATAAAGATATCGATAGCTTGTTAAAAGCAAATACGGTGGACTACAATTATACAGGAAGAAAAATATTTAATGCTTACAAACAATCTGCCGTGATCCGGAATATTATTACGGACAAGCGATTGATGGAATTGTTTTGCCTGATCCTCGATAAAAAAGTATTGCCTTTTCAAACGATCAACTTTTTAAAGGGAAGCGAGCAGTCGGCGCATTCGGATTCCATTCACATGAGCACATTTCCGCAAGGCTTTATGATTGCCGCGTGGTTTGCGCTGGAAGATGTTTCAATAGAACAAGGACCTTTGTCGTACTACCCCGGATCGCAGCTATTGCCTTATATTACAAATGAAGATTACGATTACGAGGGCAATAGTTTTATGGTGGATGGAAATGCGAATAAGAAATTTGAAGAGAAAATACAATCCGAAATAAATGAAAACGATCTCCATAAAGAAATATTTACTGCGAAGAAGGGAGATGTTTTTATCTGGCACGCCAACCTGATCCATGGCGGGGAACCCTTGTTAAACCAGGCGCTGACAAGGAAAAGTATGGTAGTACATTATTTCGCGGAAGGAGTGATCTGTTACCATGAGATCAGCGAGCGACCTGCAATTTTTGATACGGAATTGGTGGGAGAGATACGCGATGAATTTTATAAGGGAGAAACAAACCTTCTGGATTTCAGGTAATATTTTAATCCACTTACCACAATTCGTCGTCGCTGATATCTGCAGGTTTTTTGAATTGAAATAATTTGCGGGTTTCAATTTTTTGCTGCTGACGTGCAATGATCAGGTCGGTAATGATCTCCGCAGAATTTTCTCCCTTGTGTTCTTTTAGCAGACTTCGTACTTTATCTTCATGAACATCTATCCTGTATAACAAATAAAGTAAGTGCTCAAAATCATTGTTGATCCAGGCATTTATTTTTTGAATGATGAATTTCCTGAATTCTTCAAAAGAATTAAAGCTTATACTGTTTTCTTCCAGCAATTGCAGTGTGTACTCTTGTATCTTTAATTCGTCTTCCATGAGAAAGAGATGAGATGATGAGAAGTGAGAGACGAGAAAAAATCCGGTGTATCAATATTTAGAAACCATTCTCACATCTCTTCTCTCTTTATCTTAAATCTAAATGATTATTTTTTCAATTCCCATTCCAAAAAGTGCGAAATCAAAACGTACGGGATCTTTTGCGTCAATTTCTTTTAAGTTACTTGTTAATTCTGTAACTGTCAACCAGTCGCGTTGTTTTCTTTCAATCAATTTCAATTTGCGTGCATAGTTTTCTACGTGCACATCCAGCGGACATAAAAGATCTTTTGGTTTTATTTTTTTCCAGATGCCAAAATCCACTTTATTTTTATCAGATCTTACCATCCATCGCAGATACATATTCAATCGCTTGCAAGTCGATTTTCTTTCGGGTGTAGCCACATGCTTCTTTGTTCTCACGGGAAAATCTTCCAAAGAAAAAAATGTATTATGAAATTGTATCAGTCCTTGTTCTATATCTTTTTGCACGAATAAATTTTCCAGGGAATCATTCTTTGCATAATATTGCTTCAGGAAGGCAATGAAATATAAGAGATCCGTGCTGTTAAAAGTGCGGTGGACAAATGTTGTAAAGGGTTTCAGATCTTTTTGAGAATGGTGTAAAATAAAATCATGCGGCTGTTCATCCATTAACTGCATAAGCTGATTACAATTTCTCAGAATAGTTTTTCGCTGACCCCAGGATAATGTTGCAGCAAATAATCCTGCAATTTCAATATCCTGTTTCTTAGAAAAGCGATGAGGAATGGAGATCGGATCGTCTGAAATAAATCCCGGTCGATTATATTTCTCATAATAAAACTCTAAAATATCTTTTGTTTGTTGAGTTACCATCGGCTATGGCATTTTAAACGGTGACTGATTGTTGGATTGCTCCAGGATATAGCGCACATTCTTTATACAAAAATATAACCCGATAAATGCGAAAGCGGATAACGCGGGAATATTCTGCTGCATCAACAGAAAATCATACGTACCATGCAGCAATACAGGATAGATCAATCCTTTCCCCATAAGTTCGTCGCGGTGCGTGAGATCGAATTTTGCCAGACCGACATGATAGCCCATGGAAACTGCAAAGATCGCATGTGCCGGAATTGCTGTGATCATCCTGAACAACACTACGCCTATTCCGTCCTGCGATAAGTACAATACATTTTCAAAAGCGGCAAAGCCCATTCCTATCATCATTGCATATACAATGCCATCATATGGTTCGTTGAATTCTCTTCTTTTAAACACAACATACCGGAGAAAGAAAAATTTTGCAAGCTCTTCGCTCAGCGCAACCACTAAAAATGCGTACAAACCGGTATTAATAAAATTTCCGGAAACCGAAAACAATTTACCGCCGATAAGAGATCCAATTACTGCAGGGAAAACACTCAGTATTCCTAAACAAAACGCAAGTATGACCAGCCACACCGGTTCTTTTTCATAGCGATCTTTATGAAATACATACCAGCAAATTGCCAGTGCCGGTGCAATAGTGATGAGAATATATGTTGAGCTTAAATGCTGCATGTATTATTTTACACGGATATATTTAAAGTCATATTCCGTTTGCCATGTCTTTCCAAGGTCGTTTGATTTTTCGCCAAGCTGACGCACTTCATCAGCATTCGTATTAAAAAACGTGAGCCTTCGTTGTATATTTTTTCCGTTCAGTGATTGTGCTCTGGAGTCCGCAAACCTCATCGCGTCATTCGTGTAACTGCCGTTAATGAATTCCGTTATCGCGCCTTTGTCATCCACCCATGTTTGCTGCCAGTATTTTTCGGATGTATTATAAGTATTGATACTTTTCCCCTTTCCTCCAAGATAATCTATCCAATTCTCAAAGATCACGCACTCACCAAGTATCTGTTCGATATGACTTACTCCCGCTTGTTGTCCTTGCGGATTGTAAACTTTCCAGTCGCCGATCCAGAAATCAAACTGATGTGCTTCAGGAATATATGCACATGGCATCAGGTTTTTTTTAATTTTTTCCGTGATCATTTTAAAATCCGGATCTGCATGTAAGCTTTTCAGATCTTCATCCTGCATAGTTCCGTCATATTGGGTAAAGCCTGCATCCGCACTTTTGTTGAGCCATACCAACGCGCTGTCTTTTTTCGAAATTTTATTATATGCACATGCAATGTTGTACATCACTGTCGGATTTCCATTGATCAGCACCGCTTTTTTATACGCCTCAATTGCTTTATTGTATTGCTGAAGGTTGAAATAACTTTGTCCTAACCTGTTGAGTTGATAGCCCGGGCGGTCCTTGGGATTTGACTGTAAGATTTTTTCGTATGCTGCAGCAGCTTTCTCCCATTGCTGCACTTTATACAATGAATCAGCAACATTTTGTGCAAATATACTTTGTGCAGGAACACATGCAAGTATCAATAAAAGTACAATTGTATTCTTCATAATTTCCTTCTTAACCTGCATAATTGATGATACTGCAATAATGTACTTTCGTTACTTTTTTTCTTAGTCAAAAAGTAAACCAAAAAAGACAAGGCAAAAACAATTGCTCCGCTGTTTTCGCCATCCCACGCTTCTTCCATTTTACTCAATTCAACTTTATCATTCAAATGAACAGCGCTGTCACTTTCACCTTCATTCTCACCTTCACTTTATTATTGAATAGCATTCTTCAGATCTTCGATCAGGTCATCTGCATCTTCAATCCCAACACTTAAGCGGATCAGCGAATCTACAACGCCTGTTTTGCGTCTTTCTTCTAAAGGTATACTTCCATGTGTCATCGTTGCGGGATGACCGATCAATGATTCCACACCTCCCAATGATTCGGCAAGTGAAAATAATTTTGTGGATGATAAAACTTTATTCGCAGCTTCGATACTGTCGTCTTTTAAAGAAAAAGAAACCATCGCGCCAAATTTTTTCATTTGCTTTTTCGCGATCTCATGCCCGCTATGTTCTGTAAATCCGGGGAAATTTACATTCCCAACCTTTGGATTACCTTTTAAATATTGTGCAATTTTTTCCGCGTTCTCACATGCACGATCCATACGAATATGCAAAGTTTTTATTCCGCGTAAGATCAAAAAACAATCCTGCGGACCAGGAACTCCGCCGCATGCATTCTGGAGAAAATACAACTGATCGGCTAATGATTTTTCTTTTACAACAATCGCGCCGTGAATCACATCGCTGTGTCCTCCTAAATATTTTGTAGCAGAATGTAAAACTATGTCAGCACCAAGATCTAAAGGTGTCTGAAGGTATGGCGAAGCAAATGTATTATCAACGCAAACTAAAATATTTCGCTTCTTCGCAATTGCACAAACTGCTGCAATATCTACAATATTCAACATTGGATTAGTAGGAGTTTCTATCCAGATCAGTTTTGTATTGTCTTTTAACGCGCTTTCAATGTTGGATAGATCCGTCATATCCACAAATGAAAACTGCATACCGAACCTTCCGAATACTTTTGTAAAAATCCGGTAAGTGCCCCCATACAAATCGTTGCACGAAACAATATGGTCGCCTGAACTGAATAATTTTGCAATCGCATCTGTTGCCGCTAAACCACTCGCAAAGCAAATTCCATGATTACCGTTTTCCAGTGCGGCGAGTTGTGTTTGCAAAACATCGCGCGTTGGATTATGTGTCCGCGCATATTCGAAACCCTTATGTACGCCCGGCGCATCCTGCACATAAGTTGAAGTTTGAAAGATCGGAGTCATTATTGCTCCCGATGTTTTATCCGGCTCAATGCCGGCATGGATAGCTTTTGTTGCAAATTTCATACTTGTAAATTTAGTTATTTAAAATAAAAAACCGCTTACATCTGCAAGCGGTTATCTGATTATATGAATCCGAAATTACCTGTGCCTGCATGGATAACCATGGCAACAGCAACAAGCAACAGCGAAAATTGATTTCATATTGTAAATATATAAAATGGTTTTTCAATACGTGTAAAGGGAATGTAAAATAACTAATCCTTCAGTAAATTAATAACTAAGGCTGTTTTAAGCTTAGGCTCAAACCATGTGGATTTCGGGGGCATGATATTGCCGCTGTCTGCTATATTCATTAGCTGTATCAATGTGACAGGGAAAAAAGCGAAAGCAATTTTCATTTCACCGGAATCAACGCGCTTTTGCAATTCTTCCAAACCGCGAATGCCTCCAACAAAATCAATGCGCTTATCTGTTCTTTGGTCTTTAATATTTAAAACAGGATCGAGAATATATTTACTGAAAATGGTAATATCCAAAACGCCGATCGGATCACTTTCATCAAAGGTGCTTGTCTTTGCAGATAGCCTGTACCAGTTGCCGTTGATATACATCGACAGTTCGTGCAAATGCTTTGGTTTATAAATTTCAGCTCCTTTCTTTTCAACTTCAAAATTTTCTTTTATTTTTTCGATGAGCTCTTCTTCGCTTAGTCCGTTAGAATCTTTTATTAAGCGATTGTAATCCTGTATTTGTAATTGATCAGAAGGAAATAAGCATGATAAAAAAAAATTGAAAGGCTCATTACCTGTGTAACCGGGGTTTTCTTCTCTTAACTGCATTCCAACTTTTGCTGCTGCTGCGGTGCGATGATGACCATCAGCAATATAACTTGCGGTAACATTCGTATGAAATAATTCCGTGAGTTTATCAATAATATTTTCCTCTTCTATTTTCCATAATTGATGCCGCACATTTTGCGCATCTGTAAAATCATTTTCCGTTTCGTTTTGAGTACAGTACGTTTTTATAATCGCGTCAATTTCCTCAACAGGCTTATAGGTAAGAAATACCATGCCGGGTTGCGCCATTTTTGTTTTCATATGGCGTATCCTGTCGTTTTCTTTTGAAACCAGTGTAAGCTCATGCTTTTTTATTCTGTCTTCAAAATAATCATCGATCGAGCTTCCTGCAACTAAACCCGTTTGCGTTCTGCCGTTCATGGTTTGCGAATAAATATATAAGCACGACTGTTCATCTCTTACGAGATAACCTTTCCGAAGAAACTCTTCAAATTTTTCTTTTCCTTTTGCATACACTTCGTCTGCATACGGATCTACAGTTTCATCAAAATTGATTTCGGGTTTTGAAATATACAGGAAAGAGTATGGATTATTTTTTGCTTCTTCTTTTGCTTCCACAGAATTTAATACATCATAAGGTTTACAAGCCACCTTGTCGGCAATATCTCTGCGCGGACGTAATGCCCTGAAGGGTTTGATCGTAATCATTTTTACTGAATGAAGAGCTCGATTGTAATTCTTATTCCTTTTTCGCGGAATCATCTTTGTCGCTCTTTATTTGTTTTTTCTCTTTGGTTTTATCAGTTGCGGATGCCTTCTTCTTATCTGTTTTTCCGTCGTCCAAAGATGCAGTTTGAATGTTGAATTTCTGAAAAGAACCGTCATAAAATGATTTCATTGCTCTTACATAGATCGGATTCTGCTCGTTTGTTACCTGGTAATATGCGCTGGCATTCCACAGGTCCTGTGCAATTAAACCCTTTAGCTGATTTTGAATTGTAGGAATGCTTTTGATATAATTTTCTGCGGAATCAGGTTCTATTTTTTTGTTTTTTGCAAAAGCAAAAAATCTTCCCAGGAAAACAGAATCCACTTTAAAGTTTTTAAGGTAAGCATCAAATGTCGGGTAGGATTTTTCCAGGCTGTGGCGATTGCTGTTTACATATTCTAACACGAATTGGTTGAATGAACCCGAGCGCACCAGCTTGCCATAATATTTAGAGCTCCACGTTGTATCAAGCCCTACAAAAATATCCGGTGTAATTCCGCCGCCGCCATAGACAATGCGTTTTCCATTTGTAAAATATTTTGTAGAATCTGTAATTTTTATTTTTGCCTGGTCAAACAATTCACCATTCTCGTACCGGTCTTCAATATCCTCATAATACTTATCTATACCCTTTGTATAAGATTTTTGTATGTTCCTCCCACTTGGTGTATAATAATGCGCCATGGTCAAACGAACAACCGACATATCCGGCAACGAATAACCTTTCTGCACCAATCCTTTCCCGAACGTTCTTCTTCCTATAACAAGCCCTCTGTCCCAATCCTGTATGGCTCCTGAGACTATTTCACTTGCGGAAGCTGTGTTCTGATCTGCCATCACTACAAGTTCGCCTTTTTCGAAGTTGCCTGATTTTGTAGCATTCAAATCAATTCTTGGCTGTGATCTTCCTTCCGAATACACAACCAATTTCCCTTCGCTTAAAAACAGATCTGATAACGCATGTGCCTGGTTCAGATATCCGCCGCCATTTCCTGTAAGGTCTAAAATTATTTTTTTAGCGCCTTGTTTTTTTAATGTATCGATTGCGGCTTCTGTTTCCTCTGTTGCGGTTGCAGAGAAACGGGCAAGTTTTACATAACCGATATCTGGTGCCGCCATGTATTGTGCTTCGATCGCGTAGATTGGAATTTTATCGCGGATGATCTCAAACTCAAGGAGATCTTTTTCTCCGATACGTTTAATTTTTATAGTGACTTTCGTTCCTTTCTTTCCACGCAACTTTTTAAACACACCGTCATTATTAATTCCTACACCTGCTACTTTCGATGTATCTACAAAAACGATTTTATCTCCGTCTTCTACGCCTACTTTTTGCGACGGACCACCCGGGATCACATGCACAACAATGATCGTATCGAGGTAGATCTGGAATTGTATTCCTACGCCTTCGAAATTTCCTTCCAATGGCTCGTTCGCTCTCTTAATTTCATCTGCATTCATATATACGGAATGCGGGTCGAGTTTTTTCAAAATTTCTGTAATGCCAATTTCAACAAGAGAATCAACCCGTGGATCCTCTACATAATAATTATCGAGCAGATTTAAAAACGTCGCCATCTTTTGCTGATACATCTGTGCTTGTAAACGGGAGTGACAAAACAGTCCGGAAAATGCAATAAATAATAGGATTTTTTTCATATAAAATTTATGAACGTTAAATGTACTCAATTGCCTGAATTTCTATGGTTATTGTTTCTTAATTTTTTTACGAAACCGAATATTCAATAGCTCTACAGCAAGCGAAAAGAAAATAGCAAAATATAAATATCCTTTGGGAATGATCTCGTCATGAAGATCACCGTTTCCAATAGCGTGCATCTGGTGCAAGCCTTCTATCAGCAACATAAAACCAATAAGGATGAGGAATGACAAGCCCAGCATTTGCATAGAGGGATGACGATTTACAAAATTACCTACGGGTCCGGAAAACAGCATCATAATTCCAATGGACAAGATCACCGACAGCATCATGACAAGTATTATTTTTGTTAATCCTATAGCAGTAATAATACTGTCGATCGAGAAAACAATATTGATGAGTGTGATCTGGATAATGATCGCCTTCATGTTTGCCTGGTGAGATTTATATTCTTTAGGAAATGCTTCGCCTTCCAGCTTATGATGTATCTCTGAGATACTTTTGTAAATTAAAAATAATCCGCCACCGAGTAAAATAAGGCTTTGACCTGTTGGAGCAATGTCTTTTCCGAATAAATTAAAATGGATAAATGGATTTTGCATTTTTAAGACAAACGCAATTCCGAGCAGGAGCAACAACCTTAAGATCATTGCAATAAGCAAGCCTATATTTCTTGCTCTTGGCTGTAATTTTTTTGGTAGCCGGTCTGCAATGATGGAAATGAAAATAATATTATCAATTCCTAAAACTATTTCCATGAATGTAAGCGTAAGTAAACTTATCCAGGTGGCCGCTTCTCCAAAAACACTAAAATCCATCATCTTAAATATTTGCAGACCAAAGATACATTTTAGGCGGAGTATTAAAAAGGGGAGAATCAGAGCGCAGGAAGCGTTGCCGGCTACGTACCGGTTTAAAAAGTGAGGCAATAATTTTCTATTTCGTCAGGATACCCAACAGTAATATCATTAATAAAATCAAAAAGTACTGAAATGCTTGCATTTCTCTGGTGACAGGTAATTGTTTTCGCATAATCAATGGTTTTGTTTCTGAATTTATGCAAATAAAAACATATTGTCAATATTTTAATGCTAAAAAACAGAATACGTACTGTGTGCAAATGTGGAAAACCTAAATCAATTATATTTTGACAACATTAGCTTCTGTCAATGCCTTTAAATTGCAGATCATGCTGATAGTAGAATAACTCCCAGTCGCCGTTATTATATTCCAATGCAGTTAGGTTTTCCATCCAGTCGCCGCTATTCATATACACTGTTTTCCCTTTCCCGGAAACTACTTCCCGGATCTGTGGCTTATGAATGTGACCGCAGATGACATAATCAAATCCTTCTTCAATTCCAATTTCAATCGCGACATCTTCAAAATCCTGAACCCTTTTTTTTACAACCGACTTCACCTTATCCTTAATATATTTTGAAATTAAAATATTATCCTTGCCGTATCTCATCCTTATTTTATTGATGAAACGGTTAAATTGAAATATTTTATCATAAGTTCTGCCGCCTAGTTTTGCAAGCCATCGCGCGCTGCCGCCAACAGAAAGATCATATTTATCGCCATGGAAGATCCAGTGCTTCTTTCCATCCACTTCAAGGATGATCTCATCGCGTAACTGAATGGTATCAAATTTATACCCGGAAAAATTGCGCATGTGATCATCGTGATTTCCCGTCAGGTAATACACCGGAATTCCCTGGCGTGCAAGATCAAGTATCAAAAAGATATTTTCTATATGTTCCTGCGGAAAATAACCTGCAGCAAAATTCCAGATATCCAGCCAATCGCCATTAATAATTAATACGATAGGCTCAATGCTTTTTAAATACTTGTTTAATTCTGCGGCATGCGAAGCCCGCGTACCCAAGTGGATATCCGAAATAATACAAATTTCTACGCGACGCCGTTCTGACATATGAAGAATAAAATTAATAATACTTAGTGATATTGCTGCCGTTGAAGGATTAACGGACTATTTCCTTTATTGTTGAACCGCTGATTAAATAGTTTCTTAAAATTAATTTAACTGGAGAAAATCCATTAATTTTTTCCTTTTTAGCATATTTGTATTAAAGGAAGAATAAATTTTTCACATTTTAAAAATAATAACATGTCTTACGCGAAATTAGAGTACATCTGGCTGGATGGTTACAAGCCGACGCAAAGCCTTCGAAGCAAAACCAGGATCGAAAGAGAATTCACCGGCAAACTGGATGATTGTCCAACATGGTGTTTTGATGGTTCTTCCACAGAACAGGCGCCGGGAGGATCTTCAGACTGCTTATTAAAACCGGTATTTGTATGTCCGGATCCTGCGAGAAAATTCGGCTATCTCGTTATGTGTGAAGTATTATCCCCGGATGGCACGCCGCATGTAAGCAATGGTCGTGCAACAATAGAAGACGATGACAATGATTTTTGGTTCGGTTTTGAGCAGGAATATTTTATATGGAATCCCAAGATCGATAAGCCTATTGGCTGGGGTGACTTTACCTTAACAGGCGAGCCAGGTCCGCAAGGTCCTTATTATTGCTCTGTTGGTGGCGGAAAAGCTGTAGGACGTTATATAGTAGAAGAACATCTTGACCTTTGCCTTGAAGCGGGTTTAAATGTTGAAGGTATCAATGCGGAAGTTGCGATTGGACAATGGGAATTCCAGGTATTTGCAAAAGGCGCAAAGGCAGCAGGTGATCAGACATGGATCGCGCGTTACCTGATGGAAAGAGTAGCAGAAAAATATGGCTACAGCATTAACTGGCATTGCAAACCACTTGGCGATACCGACTGGAACGGCTCAGGCATGCATGCAAACTTCTCTAATGGCGTATTGCGTTCTTGCGGAAGCAAGGAAACATATGATACGATCTGCGAATCATTTCGTCCATTTATAAAAGAACATATTGAAGTATACGGCGCTGATAACGATCTGCGTTTAACGGGAAAACACGAAACACAATCTATTGATAAATTTTCATTCGGTGTTTCTGATCGCGGAGCTTCTATACGTATTCCGATTGCAACAGTAGACAAAGGATGGAAAGGATGGCTGGAAGACCGCCGACCGAACTCCGCTGCTGATCCATATAAAGTAGCGGCACGAATTGTAAAAACAGTGAAGACTGCAAAAGTATAAATGTTTGCTTTTAATGTTAAAGCCTTCCGCATGGAAGGCTTTTTTTATTAAATGAGTTTTGATTTCACTAATGCATCCAGCAATTGTTCCCTGAATTGCCAGTTGGTATGTAATGCATTCTGTGCGTTATCGTATGCTGCCGGACTGAGTAAGTATTGTCCGTTTTGAAATGCTTCTTCCCTGATAAATTGAAACGCAAATTGTGTTGTAAAATCTTGCCCGAAAACCGGATCTAAAATATCGCCAATAAACAACCCGTGAAATAGATACCCCGACTCAACATGATACTGCTTATCAAGTTCATCAATAATAAAAGGAGATGCCTTTACCAATGCTTCCCCGAATTTGATATAATCGTTTTTAAAATCAACTCTGCCATTCACATCATATACACTTCTTGCGAGATCAACCGTAAGATGTGCATTTAATCCTGCACATAAAATCCGCAATTGTGATTGATGGGAGAAACAAAGTGTATAATAATTCTTCCAGTGATATTCTGTTTCCTTTCCTGTAAGGTGATCGTGCAAATTGAATAAAAATCTTTTTGCAAATGCGATGGTGATTGCTTTCGCTTTTTTGATATCTGTATATTTTTCCGGTTCGTTTTTCAAAGAAAGCAATGCCTGGTGTGTAGTTTGTTCGTATACCAAGGGAAACAAACCGCGGTTGTCATTATGGATCTGAAAAATATGTGTGATACGGGAAAGCTTATCTTCTACCATCAACTCGGAAGTCATGTTAGAGGTATCGCTTAATTGCAGCAACTCACTCATCTCCTGTGAAGTAATTGCCTGCTGTTGAACTTTGGAACAGCCTGCAAATAAAAGGACAGTGGATATTATGTAGAAATATTTTCTCATGCCAATTGCTGCTGAAAAAAATTCATCATGTGCTTAAATGCGCGCTTGCCCTGATCGGTATTAAAAAACAAATGCGGAATTCCGTGCGGCAAATTATACCAATGCGTTTCGAGCTTTCCGTTCAATTGCCTTTCCAGTTCTTTCACGCGCCAGACCGGGCACATCGGATCTACGTATGCAAAATGTCCCTGGATCTTATGATCGATGAAAGAGGCACATCTTGCGGGGATACCGCTGCCGGTTAAACCAAACGAATGATGAAATACAACAGGCGCTTTTACTTCAGGACGTATCGCTGCATGCAACACAAATCCGCCGGTTAAACATTGTCCCACAACACCGATATTATTTTCATCTACATTATCAAATTCCTTGAACTGATCAAGTATCTCAAAAAATTCTGCCAATGGTGCATTACCGGTGGGTTCATTATTTCTCACCATTGCATTCATCAAAAACTGTACGCAATATTTTCGCAATGTCGTTCCACCGCTGTATAAGTCGGGAATCAATACATTATAATCTCCTTCATTACATAAAATTTCTGCGCTCTTATGTGTAGCCTTTTGAATGCCCGTTAAATCCGGCAGGAATAATATCCCCGGGCGCTTTTCTTCAGAAGGCGATTCATAATAAAAGCCGTTGATCTTGCGGTTTAATAATGGTAATTGTACGGATCGCAATTTATTTGTTTTTGAAATGTATTGATAAAAATCATATGAAAGATAATAAATAAATTTCGCTTGATAGGTTTATATTTGGTATCATTAACCGGTCAATCTTTTGAGAGATAAAAAATTAGCTGCTATTTTATTATTTGCATTGCTTACCAGGCTTGTTGTATTTATTATTTTTCAGCCATGGAATGAAACAGTTGTTACAAATGACGTTTTTATTTATGATGCCATAGGGTATAACATCCTGGCGAAGTGCATTGCATTTAATTTTTCTTTTTGCGCGGATACCTTCAGAACGCCGGTATACCCTGCATTTGTAGCTTTGTTTTACTGGCTGTTTGGTGTTAAGGTATGGGTTGTTTTGCTTGCACAAATACTTTTAAATGTGATCAGCGGATATCTTTTGTTTAAAATAAGTGAACGTTTATTTTTCAATAAAAACATCGGATATATTGCATTGATATTATTTGCCCTGGATCCCCAGCAAATCATTTTCACTACTTATTTGTATACAGATACATTGTTTGTACTGTTTTTTCTATGGAGCATGTACTTATTCATTAAAGCAATTCAGGAAGGCAAATCAAGATTGTTTTTTTATTCAGGAATATTATTCGGGTTGACGATCTTAACAAGACCAATCGCAATCTATTTTCCTGTTTTATTATTTGTATACATTATCGTGCAAAGAAATTTCTCACTTAAAATGAAATTAAGAAATGCCGTTCTGTTTACAGCATGTGCTTATTTAATGCTGGTTCCGTGGATGTACAGGAATTATAAATCGTATGATCATTTTGCTTTAAGCTCAATCAATGGCTACAATCTTTTATTTTATAATGCAGCTTATACGGAAGTTAATAAATCTCATAAAACTTATGACCAGGTGTGTAATGAATTTGTACAACTGGCAAAATCTGAAGCACCTGAAAATTTAAAATCACAAATGCCGCAAAATATAGAGCAGCGTTTACATGGATTGACATTTGAAAAATCTGATGTATATAATGATGTTGCAAAACAATATTTAAAAAAGAATTTATTTTCTGCTATTAAAGCGCATCTGTCAGGCAGTGTAAAGTTGCATTTGAATATGGGAAGTGAAGTGATCATGCAGCGATTGCATTTGCCTGTTAAGCGCTGGACGGATACTGAAAAATATTCGGGAAGTATTTTTACGCTCGCCAAGAGGTTTTTTAATTCTAAAACAACAGCAGAAGTAATTCTTGGATTGCTGGTGCTTGGATTTTTATTTTTTATTTATATCACTGCTTTTATAGGACTCGTGCAGCTGTCTTTTGTGCAGAAACAATGGATGACAGCCATCTTTATCGTGATGCTGGTTGGTTATTTCGCATTTATCTCGGGCATTTTCTATACACCAAGATACAGGTTGCCGTTCATGCCTTTTTATATGCTGTTGAGCGGAATTTGTATTTCCGGATGGAAGAGAAGAATTTCCTAATCTTTATCTTTTTTTAGGAAAGATGAAGTGATCTCATTCAGCTTATCTACTTTATCCTTGAAATCTCCTTTTAAAGAATTTCTATATTGATTAAGATTTGTGATTAGTTCATTAATATTTTCAGGTAATACATCTTCAAAGAATTCACGCAACCGCTTTGATAGTGTAGGAGATTTTCCGTTTGTTGAAATTGCGATCTTTAAATCTCCCTTAGTAACAATACTTCCCAAATAAAAATCACACAGCTCCGGCGTATCTGCAACATTGATCAATATATTTTTATTCTTCGCCGCGCGATGTATCTGCTGATTCAATTCTTTGTCGTTTGTCGCGGCAATAACGAGCTGTATATTTTCAAGATCTGATTCTTCAAATTCCTTATACTTAATTACTACTGACGATCGACCATCGACCATCGACAAAATCTCCTGAGAGATCTTTTTCGCAATAACAGTAATATTTGATTCGGGTGAACTTTTTAAAAGCAATGAAATTTTTTCTGCAGCTACATTTCCACCACCGACAATTAATATATTGAAATTTTTAGTTTGCAGGAATATCGGGTAAAGCGTATTCATATTTTTTTTCCGGGGAATTTACCGGCATGTGCTTTTTCCTGCATCATGTAGTTTGAAGAATTTTCCACCACTTCACCCAACACAATAATTGCAGGAGATTTAATGTGATGCTCCGCTACCAGTTTTTCTATATCCGCTATTGTACCGGTAACCGATCTTTCATTTTGCAAGCTCCCGTTTTGAATAACGGCTACAGGTAATTCTTCGCCCCGGAACTTTTTAAAAATGGAAATGATCTTAGATAGCTGGCTCATGCCCATCAGCACAACAACCGTTGCAGAACTTTTTGCAGCTATTTCTATATCGCCGGATAATTTACATGCTGATGTTGTGCCTGTAGTGATCCATACACTTTCATTACTTCCGCGTTTAGTAAGTGGAATATTGTGCAGTGCAGGAATTCCTGTTGCGGAAGAAATTCCCGGAATCACTTCTGTTGCTATATCGAACTGCTGTGCATACTCCAGCTCTTCCTGTCCACGCCCGAAAATAAACGGGTCGCCACCTTTTAACCGTACCACAATTTTATTTTGTAAGGCATGATGAACGATCAGCTTATTGATCTCTTCCTGTGAGGCATTGTGTTCTCCGTTGCGTTTCCCAACATAAATTTTTTCCGCTTTCTCTGCGTAATCCAGGAGATCAGTGTGTACCAATGCATCATACAATACTACATCCGCACGCTGCAAAGCTTTGATCCCTTTTAAAGAGATCAACTCCGGGTCGCCCGGTCCGGCACCTACCAGTATGAGTTTTTTTTGAGACATGATGAAAGAAATTATGCCTTATAGTTGCTTTCTACAACCAGCTTATCCGTGCCCATTGTATTTTCCCTGTAAGCCATTACTTGTTTAAAAAGCTTTTCGAATTCAGAAACGTACGCTTCTGCAAATTCTTTTTCCGGTTCATTTTTATTGATGGATAAAACTAAATTTTCAAATCCACCTTCCACTTTTAATTCTCCTGTTTCTACAAAAGTTTTATCAAAATCCTGCATGATCTTTATCTGCGTGTTACACTCAACATCCTTACTCAATAGCATCGCTTTGGCAGCGATCACAAAACCGGTGTATGCATAATAAATTGCTTCCGCGTATTTTTCCTTTTTTAATGCTTCGCTCGCCTCCACCTGTTTATTATAGGCATCGCGGATAATCGTGCCGACCATGTCATACATGACACCTGCACATTCTCCCACACCGACTTCAGGTGTAAAATATTCTTCCATACCATAATCAAAATAATCATCATCCACAAATTTGCTTTGATCTGCAATTGGTTTCAACAAAGTATAGAAATAATTCTTTCCTAATCTTTTATAGTAATCATTAAAATATTCGGTGTCATTTCCATTCTGATCAAAATCATTCAGGATAGCGCGCAATGCATCCGGCATTTTTTTCGTAGGCAATTTTACGATCTTATCACCAACAGTTCCGTTTCCGTTTTGGTCAACGCCGCCGCCTAATGCGATCTGCATGGCAGGCGCTACTTTATCACCAACACGTATAGAGCTTCCATGCAAACCAATACTTGCCGACATATGCTGTCCGCATGAATTCATACAGCCGCTCATTTTAATATGAATTGCTTTATCAAAAATGAGATCGTAATATTCTTTTTGAATCACATCTTCCAGAATTTTTGCAAGCGTCATACTATTCGTTACGCCGAGGTTACAGGTATCTGTTCCCGGGCAAGTAGTAATGTCCGCAATAGTTCCGTAGCCCGGATTTGCAAAACCCAATTCACTCAAAACACTATATACATAATGCAATGCAGCCTTGCGTACAAATTTGATCACCATATTCTGGTTCATCGTTACGCGCATATCCTGCGATGCATAATCATTTACAAGCTGTGCTAATTTCCTCGCTTCATCCGGTTTAATATCTCCGTTCGTTACCTTGAGATACACACCATAAAAACCTTTTTGTTTTTGCTCGAAAACATTTGTCTTCAACCAATCCTCATATAATTTCTGATCTGCAATTTCAACTTGCGGTATTTCTTTTTCTGCTGCAGGTTTCTGCTCAGGCACAGAATAAATATCGATCGGATATGATTTTACTTTATTGGCAACGCGCTCTTCATTTATCAATTCAAGAAACTTTGGCAAGCCAAGATCTTTCACCAAATATTTCATGCGCGCCTTATGTCTTCGAACGCGCTCTCCATAACGATCAAAAACACGCAAGCCCGCTTCAATAAACGGAATGATCTGGTCTTCCTCTAAAAATTCAAATGCAGTTTGCGCAGTGAATGCCTGCGCGCCAAGTCCACCGCCGACAACCACTTTAAAACCACGCTTGCCATCTACGATCTTTGGAATGAAACCAAAATCGTGGATGTATGTAAATGCAGTATCCTTTTCGGAAGATGAAAATGCAATTTTATTTTTCCTACCCATATCCTGGCAAATCGGATTGCGCAAAAAGAAACGGAATGCTTCAAAGGTATAAGGAGAAACATCAAATAACTCATCGGGATCTACGCCCGCCTGGTCGGAACATGTAATATTCCTAACGGTATTGCCGCACGCTTCACGCCCTGTGATGCCAACATCTTCCAAACCTGTCCAGACTGCAGGTGCATTCTCCACTTTTAAAAAATGAAGCTGGATATCCTGGCGGGTAGTGAGGTGCAGGTTGGCATTACAATACTGCTCGGACAGTTCCGCAACGCGAATAATTTGCGGCGGTGTGATCCTTCCCATCGGTAATTTGATGCGAAACATCTGAACGCCTAGTTGGCGCTGTCCATATATACCACGGGTTAAACGAAAAGCCTTGAACTTGTCTTCCGGCATTTCTTCATTCTTAAATGAAGTGATCTTTTGCTGCAATTCGAAAATATCTCTTGCGGCTTCCGGGGTGATGTTTTTTGTGATGGTTACTGACATATAGATTTTTAGTTAGATTCTCATTTCTAATAACTCAAAACTTTGTTAATGCAAGGTTTCTGGCGTTGCTCGAAATGACTACAAAAAAAGCCTGTCGCAATTAATGGACAGGCTTGTATTTTTAATTATTCAACCTATCCGTTTATAACGGACAAACACAACAACAATTGCATCGGTTGAATTTGCTTTTCATTTATCGAATTTAATAATAATTATGCGAAAATGCTTGGTGTTAATGATTTTTTAAAGGAATCACAATTACTCGTTCTCTGCTACGACTTCCTGCACTTCCGGAACAAACCGTTTCAGCAGGTTTTCTATACCTTGTTTTAGCGTTACTACACTCGAAGGGCAGCCGCTGCACGATCCCTGTAGTTGAAGCGTTAATTTTCCATCTTCAAATTTTACAAAGCTGATATTACCGCCATCCATTTCAACGGCAGGCTTTACATATTTATCCAAAGCTCCTTTTATGCGGATCTCCACATCACTGTCTGTATCATTAACGGTGTTTGTTGCAGTCTTCTCGTGCTTAACAAAATTATCTGTGAGTATAGGTAGTTTATTTTCTATCGAGGATTTGATATAATCCTTGATCGGGATCATCATTTCGGGCCATTGCTTTTCTTCATTCTTTGTAACCGTCACAAAATTATTGCTGATGTAAACGTTGGTAACGCCATCAAATCCAAATATTCCTTTTGCGAGCGGCGCCTGGTCGGTTTCTTCCATTGATTGGAATTCAACAAAATCATTCAGCAATAAAGGTTTATTGGTGACGAATTTCAGCGTATTCGGATTTGGCGTTGATTCTGTATAAATGATAACCGGTATTTCTGTTGGAGTATCCATTGATTTAATTGAAGTATGTTTTTAAATAACAAGATGTTTTGAAGAGAAGTTCATTACCGCTAATTTCCTTTGTAAGTAATTGTTGCATTGGCTTGTGCGGTAGGCTGGATCAGCATTTCCTCGATATTGACATGTGCAGGCTGTGTTGCCATAAAATAAATGCTCTCCGCAACATCCTCCGCTTTCAACGGCTGGTAGCCTTCATACATGGCTCCCGCTTTTTTAGTATCCCATTTGAAACGCACTAACGAAAATTCTGTTTCGGCAGCACCGGGACTAATCACGGAAACCTTTATGTTGTGATGCACCATGTCGATTCTTGCACTGCGGCTGATAGCACGTACCGCGTGTTTTGTTGCGCAGTATACATTTCCGCCTCCGTATACTTCCCAGCCAGCAAGCGAGGAAACATTGATGATATGACCTTTTTTTCGTGCGATCATTAACGGGCTAACCTCTCTCAACATATACAACAAGCCCTTCACATTGGTATCGATCATTTGTTCCCAGTCATCATACACACCTTCCTGGATCGGACCTCGTCCCGCACCTAATCCGGCGTTGTTTAATAACACATCAATATTTTTCCACTTTTCATTTAATGATGCTACTGCGGACTTCACTTCTTCCAATTCTTTCACATCAAAATTTAAAGAAAGTACGTCAACATTATATTTTTCTTGCAGGGTAGTTTCCAGTTTTTGCAGCCTGTCATTTCTGCGTCCTGTAATAATAATATCCCATTTATTCTGCGCAAATTTATGAGCAGCCGCTTCACCAAAACCCGAAGTGGCGCCGGTTATCAGAATGATGTTGTTCATTGCATGCAAAAGTAAGAATTAAGTTGTTAATTTTATTTCAAACTATAGATGATGACCATACAGGATGCGCAAACTACTATTGATAACTGGATAAAAACCAAGGGTGTCCGT
The DNA here is from genome assembly GCA_028288625.1 of Bacteroidota bacterium. Lineage (GTDB taxonomy): Bacteria > Bacteroidota > Bacteroidia > Chitinophagales > JADIYW01 > JADJSS01. The sequence continues at coordinate 22,064 of JAQBNI010000092.1, forward strand.
TATTTTAATGAACTGACCAACATGGCGATATTATCGGAAGAAGTGGGAGAAGTTGCGAGAATTATTGCACGTCAATACGGGGAGCAGTCTTTTAAAGAATCCGATAAGGAACATGATCTTGCAGACGAGCTCGCAGACGTATTGTTCGTCCTGATTTGTATTGCTAACCAAACCGGTGTAGATCTGACTGATGCTCTTGAAAAAAATCTTTCCAAAAAAACAGACCGGGATACGCTCCGGCATCAGAATAATGAAAAACTGAAATAGCACAGCCTACATTATTGCTCAAATATTTTTCATCATTAACAAAAATCCTTACCTTGTATTATAAAATCATACGATATGAAAGTACTAAAATGGATATTAATCGCCGGTGTAGCGCTCTTGCTGGCAGGAGTGATCAGCACCTTTTTTATGTCTGAAAATTTCAGAATAAGTCAAACCCAAATCATCAAAGCCTCCCCGGAAGCCGTGTATGACCAGCTTGCAACCCCAAAAAACTGGAAAAATTGGTCGTACTGGCAAGGTCTGGATGATAAAATGGCTATTACTTATAATGATATTCCTTCCGGTGAAGGCGCAAGCTATTCCTGGAAAAGCGAAAAGAAATCATTGGGAAGCGGCTCCTTCATCATTGTCCATGCAGATCCAAATCAATATATCCTCGGGAAACTCACGTTTGACGGTCACGGAGACGCAACCTCCGAATATATACTTAAACCTGTGGAAGGCGGGACTGAAGTCACCAGTGCAATGAATTCAGAAACCAAGGGAATCTTTAGCAAGCTGATGGGACGTGTGATGATGAAACCAATGATGGCTAAGGCATTTAAGGCGAGCGCAGATAAAATGTCAACCTATTTAGAATCGAATCCTGCTGTTGCAAAAAAAGGAATTGATTCAGTTTCTCTTACTGCACGAGACTGCACTGCAGTTCCTGCGGCAAAATAATTTGTAATTTTGTCATATTATATATTCTAAATGCGGACAATATGTCCGCATTTTTGTTTTTATTGCTCTGTATTTAACCGATGGAATAACTTTTGAAATCTTCAGATCAAATATTATTAACCGCTAAAAACAAAAATATGAGAACATTAGTAAAAGCACAATGCGGCATACCGGCAACTAACAGGTATTTTTTTGATGACATTTTCGGAAAAGAATTTTTCAACTATCAACCAAACGCATTTAAAACTGCACCGTTGGTAAACGTGAAAGAAAATGATAAAGAATTCTTATTGGAAGTATCGGCGCCGGGTTTACAAAAAGAAGATTTTAAGTTGCAAGTGGAGGATGGAGTACTCTCTATATCCGCAGAAGTAAAAACTCAAAACGAGTCTGACGAAAACACAAAATTCACACGAAGAGAATTCAGCTATCAGTCTTTCAGAAAAAGTTTTACGTTGAATAAAGAAAATGTAGATACTGAAACCATCGTTGCAAAATATGAGAACGGTATTTTAAATGTATCTATTCCTAAGAAGGTAAAAACTGAAGAAGAAAATAAAGCGAAGACGATTTCGATCTTATAATGATCAGGAATAAGAATTACAAACAAGGGAGTTGCTCCCTTGTTTTTTTTTATAGCTTAGCTTTCAGTTTATCTGCATAATCAGAATTCATCACCTTTAATTCCTGAACCATTTTTTTTGCATTCTCCGGCTTGTCTTGTTTTATATAAACCTGCCCGAGATAATATCTGCCCAGTTCGGTTTTACTGTCATACTGAATGGCTTTGATGAGTTTGGATTCTGCTGCTGAGTAATTTTTCTGGGAAAAATCTATCCAGCCAAGCTCCAGCCAAGCCACAGCATATTTAGGATCCACTTCAACCGCCTTATACAAATACGGTTGAGCTTCCTCATATTTTTCTTTTTCATTTAATATCCATCCCAGCCTGTAATTAGACACGGCGTTGTCCTTATCCGTTTCCATTCCTTTCTTATAATAAATGATCGCCTTATCATAATCTTTCTGCGGTCCTTCCGTATAATATATATCTGCAACATTAAAATTATAAGTTGAATTATCGGGCATAAGGTCTGATGCAATTTTATAATTTTCCAAAGCAAGATCCTTTTGTTTTAGCTGACTATAAGCATATCCTAATTCATTATAAGCTTCCGCATATTTATCATCAATAAGAATTGCTGCTAATGCATGCTCTACTGCCTTTTGATAATTTTTCTGATCGTTCATGATCCATGCGATCTTATAATTGGCGATCTTATTCTTCTTATCTATAGCCAGGCTCTTTTTATAATATACCAATGCATTATCATAATCCTTGCTGTTGTAATATGCGTCCGCCAAACCGATAATGGCATTGGCTTCTTCAGGATCTAAAGCGAGAGATTTCTTATATTTTTCGATGGATCTATCATATTGCTTCAACTTAAAAAGCGCGTATCCATACTCGGAATATAATTTTGAAGAAGGAGAGATCAAGATTCCTTTTTCCGCAGTATTTAATACATCTTCATGCTTACCCAATTCATTCTGGCAATATGCAATGTCATAATATGTAGTGCCGTTTTTCGGATTAAGTTTATTTGCTTTGAGATACCATTTTAATGCGCTTACCAAGTCATCATCCGCCTCAAAACCTTTCCCTTTTTTCAGGGCTGACTGTTCCGTTTCGGTTTGCGCATAGGCAATATTCAACACTAAGAATATGCTTGCAATGTATGTTAAAAGCTTTCTCATTTTTTTCAAGTGAAGGTGAATTATTTTCTATTGCTTGTTGAAGAAGTATTGTCGAGCAGATATTATTCAAATATAATATGCACCGTTTATTTTTGGCGTAATTTTTTTGATTTAATTTTTTATATTTAGTCGTCTGTTTTCTGACGCATTCAGTTCTAAATATTATTGACGCATGACCATACAATCGCCACTACAAAAATTATCCTACTGGACCGAAAAATATCCGGAGAAAACTTTTTTACGGCAGCCGTTCAACGGACAATGGCTTCATTTTAGCTGGAAGCGTGCAGATGAAGAGATACGGAAAATGGCGGCTTACTTACGGTCATTGAATCTTCCGCCTCAAAGCAAGGTGGCGATCATCTCTAAGAACTGCGCACACTGGATCATGAGCGACCTGGCAATCATGATGGCAGGGCATATCTCTGTTCCACTGTACCCGACAATCCCTGCGGAACTCATCCGTTATTGCCTGGAGCATTGCGAAGCAAAAGTGGCTTTTATCGGAAAGCTCGATGACTGGAACAAGCAGCGTTCAGGCTTACCTGAAGGCGTAAAGGGTATTTCTTTCCCTTTATGGACGGAAGCCGGTTATGAAAACTGGGATGATATTATTTCGAAAACCGCTCCTTATAAAGAAAATTATATTCCTCATCCCGCGGATATTGCAACAATCATTTACACTTCAGGGACAACAGGCTTACCAAAAGGCGTGGTGCAAACCGTTCATGCTTTATCCTATGCGGCAAGTTGGGCGCTTACTGAAATGAAAGATTTAAGTGATAACGAGCGATTCTTTTCCTACTTACCGCTTTCTCATATCGCGGAAAGAATGCTTGTGGAGCTTGGGGGGTTGTATTGTGGAGGAACGATCTCTTTTGCGGAATCACTCGAATTATTTCCTGCAAACTTAAAAGATACGCGCCCGTCTGTTTTTCTTGCAGTACCGAGAATATGGACAAAATTTCAAATGGGCATTTTATCGAAACTTCCGCAATCGCGCTTAAATATTTTATTAAAGGTTCCTGTCATCAGCGGGATCATCAAAAGAAAAATAAAAGAAGGATTGGGATTAGACCAGGCAAAATATTTGTTGACCGGTGCTGCACCGCTACCGGTGGTTACAATGAATTGGTTTGAAAAACTTGATTTTATTTTGCTGGAAGCTTATGCGATGACAGAAAATTGTGCGTACTCGCATTTCACGCGAAAAGACAACAGGAAACCGGGTTACGTTGGAACGCCGATGCCAAATTGTGAGATTCAATTATCAGAAGATGGAGAGATATTGGTAAAGAGCGAATGCACGATGAAAGAATATTATAAAGAACCTGAAAAAACAAAAGAAGCAATTACGGAGGATGGATTTTTGCGCACGGGCGACCAGGGAGAAATTGATGACAATAGTTTTTTAAAAATTACCGGTCGGGTTAAAGATATTTTTAAAACGGATAAAGGAAAATATGTTGCGCCTGCCCCAATCGAACTGGAGCTATCAAAAAATACATACATCGAGCAAGTGTGCGTGGTGGGAGCAAACCTTCCGCAAACCATGGCATTGGTGGTGCTTTCAGCCGATGGTAAAAATGAGGATAAGGCGGGACTTTGCAAGAGCCTCGAAGAAACCATGATCGATGTAAATAAAAATCTGGATAAACATGAGAAGATGAAGAAAATGATCATCATGAATGATGAATGGACGATAGATAATAATTTACTTACACCGACTTTAAAAGTGAAACGCAATATTTTAGAAAAAGCAAAAACTCCTTTTTACGAAAAATGGTATAGAGATGATAGCACTGTCATTTGGGAAAATTAATAGGCTACCGTCATCCCCGACCTGATCGGGATCTCACGAATCTAGTGTTCTGTCTAAAAATCAATAAACTGTTAACATGAATGAGATTCCCGTACGCGAGGGTGACAATAAATTACCTAAAAAAATAATTTATTTCCGCTAACTTCAATCGCATAATCAACTGCGAATGCGGGAAAGCATCATCACTCCTTTAGAAAAATTTTACCAATTCGAAAAGGAAAAAAGCCAGCAAACATTTTTAAGACAAGCCCATAACCTGCAGTGGATACATTACAGCTGGAAGCGTGTTGGAAGTGAAGTCCGCCGGATGACTGCATATCTTCAATCTTTAAATCTTCCGAAACAAAGTAAAATTGCGATCCTTTCAGAAAATTGTGCGCACTGGATCATGGCTGATCTTGCGATCATGATGAGCGGACATATTTCCGTTCCCTTATATCCAAGCATTTCTTCCGATTTAGTTAAGTATTGCCTCGAACACAGTGAATGCAAAGTTTTGTTTGTCGGCAAGGCATTAAAATGGGACGAGCAAAAGAAAGGCGTTCCGAAACGGATAAAAAAAATTCAATTCCCTTTGTGGCACAATACGGGATGTGTTAACTGGGATGATATTATTAAGGATGAAGAGCCCGTCACAAAAAATTACATTCCTTCTCTCAAAGATATTGTTACCATCATTTATACTTCCGGTACAACCGGATTACCAAAAGGTGTAGTGCATAATTACAGGGCTATCTCTACCGCGCCTACTTTATTGTTAGAAGAAATTAAGCGTTTAGGTTTATTGACAGACAACGAGCGATTCTTGTCTTTTCTGCCGCTTTCACATATTGCGGAAAGAATGCTTGTAGAAATGGGAGGCTTGTATGCAGGTGCGCCGATTTCGATTGCTGAATCTATTGAGCGAATGCCTGAAAACTTAAGGGATACACAACCTACGGTTTTTCTTGCAGTGCCGCTGATCTGGACACGCATGCAAAATAAAATATTACAACGTCTCCCGCAAAACCGTTTGGATAGATTATTATCCATTCCATTTTTATCCGATTTTATAAAAAAGACAATCAAAGAAAATGCAGGATTGTCTGCGGCAAAATTTATTATCAGCGGAGCGGCTCCGATTCCTATTGCTTTAATAAACTGGTATGAAAAATTAGGAATTGAAATTTTTGAAGCATATGGCATGAGTGAGAATTGTGCATACTCACACGGCAACCGACCGGGAGACAGAAAGATTGGAACAGTTGGAATTTGTATGCCCGATTCCGTTTGTAAAATTTCTAAGGAAGGAGAGATTTTGGTGAAGAATGATTGCACAATGGTTGGCTATTATAAAGATCCTGAAAAAACAAAAGAAACAATTACGAAGGATGGTTTTTTGAAGACAGGCGACATGGGCGAAATAGATGAAGAAGGATATTTAAAGATCACCGGTCGCATCAAGGAATTATTTAAAACCGATAAAGGGAAATATGTTGCACCAGCACCAATCGAACTTGAGCTTTCTAAAAATCAGCAGATCGCGCAGATCTGTGTTGTGGGAAGTGGTTTAAAACAACCCATCGCTTTGCTCGTATTGGAAGAAACAGATGAAGATAAAGAAGAAATTGAGCAGAGTCTTTTGCAAACTTTAGAAGAAGTAAATGCAACATTAGATAATCATGAGCGCATTGCAAAGTTTGTTATTCTAAAGGATCCCTGGACAATAGAAAATGATCTCATCACGCCAACAATGAAAGTGAAACGAAATGTTCTGGAAAAAAAATATCACAATGATTTTTTGAAGTGGCAGGGAGAAAAAGAAAGAATTATTTGGGAATAAAATTAACCACTTAAGGAACAGAAGGAACTTAAGATGTCTTTTCTATTGTGTCTTAAGTTTCTTAAGTGGTAAAAAAATACGTTTATGACTTTTGAAGAATACAAGAAACAGGATGCAGTTGGATTAGCAGAACTTGTAAAGCAAAAGCAAGTTGCACCAACTGAATTATTAGACATTGCGATAAAGCGAACAGAAGAAGTGAACCCGAAAATAAATGCGATCATTACCGAGTTGTATGATTTTGGAAAAAGATCTATTTCAGAATTAAACAGCAGCAGTCCGTTCGCCGGCGTACCGTTTTTATTAAAGGATCTTTGCATTCAATTAAAGGGAACAAGATACACAAGTGCATCGCGCTTGCAAAAAGATTACATCTCTACACAAACAAGCAGTGTAGTTCAAAAAGCTATTGACGGCGGCTTTATCATTTTCGGAAAAACAAATACTTCTGAGTTTGGGTTAAACCCATTTGTAGAAAACGATCTTTTCGGCAACACAAAGAATCCATGGAACCTTGAATGTACTCCGGGTGGATCAAGCGGTGGAAGCGCTGCTGCAGTGGCGGCGGGCATTGTTCCTATGGCAACTGCAAATGATGGCGGTGGATCGATCCGCATTCCCGCAAGCTGCAATGGTTTGTTCGGATTGAAACCATCAAGGGGAAGAGTTTCGTTAGGTCCCATATCCGGTGATCTGTGGAGCGGTGCAGCTACACATGAATTGTGCGTTTCGAGAAGCGTCCGTGATTCTGCGCATTATCTCGATCTTGTTTGCGGTAATACAATTGGTGATCCATACATCATTCAAAAGCCCGATCGTCCTTACGCCGAAGAAATAAAAATTGCATGCAGGAAATTAAAGATCGGTTTTTCTTACGAGCATCCATTCGGAGAACAGGATGAAGAAAATATAAGCGCGATAAAACACACCGTAAAAATTTTACAGCAGGAAGGACATGAAGTAACAGAAGTAAAATTACCCTACAGCAGTCAGTTGGTTTCCGATTGTTTGTATTCTTTAGTGATTGGCGAATTATCTGCAACCATAGAATTAATTGCAAAGGAGCGCGGCAAGTCTGCACAAGTTGAAGAGATCGAACCAACAAACTGGTTGTTGTACACGTTAGGAAAAAAAATAAGTGCGAATGAATTTTGCTTATCGAAACTGCAGTGGAATATTTTATCGAGGTCGATGGAAAAATTCCATGAAGAATATGATCTGCTTCTCACGCCAACATTGGGTATGAGACCATTTAAGATCGGTGCGCTGCAGCCCAAGAGTTGGGAGCAAGTTGGCTTGAAGTTTTTAAATTCAATCGGCGCGACAGGATTACTAAGACACACCTCACTTATTGAAGAAACAAAGAAAAAAATATTTCAGTGGATCCCTTATCCGCCGCTGGCAAATCTAACGGGACAACCAAGCATGTCAGTTCCATTATATTGGAGCAAAGAAAATTTACCGATCGGTGTAATGTTTACAGGAAGATTAAATGATGAGGCTACTTTATTGAGGCTTGCAGCGCAATTGGAAAAGGCTGAACCGTGGTTTGATAAGGTGCCTCAGCTATAAGTAAAAAAAGCGCTTCGGTGATACGCTTTTTTATTATGTTATTGACCGCACTTATAGTTATTAATGTTTTCAAGTATATCCATCTTGGCAATAGTAAAGGCACCTCCCCCAAACACACCTCCTTTTTTCTTGCCGGTTTCAGTAGGTAGTTTAGCATTCTCCTGAATATTTGCATTTATTTTTTCGAGTAATTCATTGCAACCGATAAAATATTTTTTCACTACTTCAAAAAGTTCTTCCGGCTTATCGCCAGAATAATACGCAATTCTGTCTTCCAGCATTTTATGCGCTTTATCAAATAAAAATGCATATTTAACGCCTTTTAGATAATAACATGTAAGCATATAAGAATCGTTATAGGCTACAATTCGATGCAAACCTTTCCATCCTCCATTTTTAAAATAAGGAAGTCCAATCATTTTTATATTGCCAAGTTCCAGCAAAATTATGTTTTTCTCTGAAGCTCGTTTCTCCTTATGATTTTCATTGTAATAATATAAAAACTCACCGTCTGTTTTAATACCTACATCGTAGATAAAAACCTTTTCGCTATCACTTTTTACAAAATATCCTACAGCGTTTTGCGCAAATGAACTCTTTGTTAGAATGAATAAGATAGAAATGCTTATTACCTGTATGTATATTTTCATAGGTGTTAATTAATATTCTAAGATACTAAAATAAAAAAGCGCATCAGTTGATGCGCTTTTTTATTTTTTCTATAAGGTCCTGAAACAAGTTCAGGATGACGGTTTGTCTTTATAATTTCCTCTTCACCTCCACTTGTTCAAACGCTTCCACGATATCACCAACTTCTATTTCATTATAACTTTTAAGTTTCAATCCGCATTCATAACCTTTCACTACATCTTTCACATCATCTTTAAAACGCTTTAAAGATTCCAATTCTCCGGTATGCACTACGATGCCGTTGCGTATCACTCTTATTTTATTATTTCTCGCAACTCTTCCATCCAATACATAACAGCCCGCGATCGTTCCCACCTTGCTTACCTTGAACACTTCCCTAACTTCAATATTTCCAACAATCTTTTCCTCAAACTTAGGTTCCAACAAGCCTTCCATCGCTGCTTTTATTTCATCGATTGCATCGTAAATGATCGTGTAATACTTGATCTGGATATCTTCTTTCTCTGCAAGATTTTTTGCGTTGAGAGAAGGTCGAACCTGGAATGCAACAATGATCGCATCGGAAGCAGATGCCAATAAAACATCCGACTCGCTGATTGCGCCAACACCTTTATGAATAACATTCACTTGTATTTCTTCCGTAGATAATTTCAGCAATGAATCGCTTAATGCCTCCACAGAACCATCTACGTCTCCTTTTATAATTAAATTTAATTCCTTGAAATTTCCTAATGCTAAACGGCGACCGATCTCATCCAGCGTAATGTGTTTCTTCGCGCGCATGCCTTGCTCGCGAATAATTGTTGCACGTCGGTTTGCGGTTTCCTTTCCTTCGTCCTCATCTTCGTACACTCTTATTTTATCTCCTGCCGTTGGTGCGCCCATTAAACCGAGCACCTGTACAGGGCTTGAAGGTCCTGCAGTTTCAATACGCTGTCCACGCTCGTTGGTCATTGCTTTTACCTTGCCGAAATATTGTCCTGCAACAATAAAATCTCCGACATGCAATGTTCCTTCCTGTATCATCACCGTAGAAACATAACCTCTTCCTTTATCTAATTCCGCTTCTATCACGGACCCGATTGCAGGCTTGTCAGGATTTGCTTTCAGGTCGAGCATTTCCGATTCGAGCACAATTTTATCTAACAGCTTATCGATGTTCAATCCTTTCTTAGCGGAGATCTCTTGTGCCTGGTATTTTCCGCCCCATTCTTCCACCATGATATTCATTTGCGATAACTGGTTGCGGATATTATCCGGATTGGCACCGTCTTTATCAATTTTATTAATTGCGAAAATCATTGGCACTTCCGCAGCTTGCGCGTGAGAAATTGCTTCACGTGTTTGCGGCATGATGCTATCGTCAGCAGCAATCACAATTACAGCGATGTCTGTAAGCTTCGCACCACGCGCACGCATTGCAGTAAACGCTTCATGTCCCGGTGTATCTAAAAATGTGATGTGTTCACCTTTTGCAGTTTCCACTTCGTATGCACCTATGTGCTGCGTGATGCCACCCATTTCACCTGCAACAACATTTGCACTTCTTATATAATCTAGTAATGATGTTTTACCGTGATCGACGTGACCCATGATCGTAACGATTGGCGGGCGTTTTACAAGATCTTCAGGTTCATCAATATATTCTTCTTCTTCCTCGTCTTCATCAGAGAGGTTTATAAACTGCACTTCGTAACCAAACTCACTCGCCACTAATTCTATTACCTCCGCATCGAGACGCTGATTGATGGAAACGAAAACGCCGAGTGCCATACAAGAGCTGATGATCTGTGTCGGAGACACATCCATTAATCCTGCGAGCTCACTCACTGAAATGAATTCCGTTAACTGCAATATGTTGCTTTCTACTTCGTCGCCTTCTGCACGCGCCGCATGATCATCACGTTTTGATTTACGATATTTTGATCGGTCAGATTTTGTTTTTGTTCCCTGCAATTTTGCCATTGTGGAACGGATCTTTTCCTGGATGTCTTTTTCAGAAATTCCTTCTTTGGAATCTCCGGGTTTCCCGGGAGGTCCACCGGGACGCCTGTGGTCAGGTCCGGATCTTCCGATTATTGTTCGCGGTGGTCTTGTGTCTTTTGACGGCTCGAACTTTTTTATATCAACTTTATTCTGCGTGATGCGCGCGCGCTTATTTTTATCGTCGCGGACAACTTTTGCTTTTTCGCGTTTTGCTTTTTCATCATCGCGGAAAATATCTTCAGGTCTTCTTTCCTGTTTTAAAGGAAGATCTATTTTACCCAATATTTTTGGTCCGGAAAGCGTTTCAATTTTCGCTCTTACAAATTCTTCGGGAGACTTCTCCTCTGCTTTGGTTGCCGGTATTTCTACTTCCGGCGCTTTTTCTTCTTTCTCTTTTACTTCTTCGGTTGCTTTCTTCGTGGTCTTTTTCGGTTTTTCCCCGTCTTTTACCTCTTCCTTTTTTTCTTCTTTTTTCTTGCTCTTCTTACCTTCTTCGAGATCGATCTTGCCAACCACCTTAGGTCCTTCGACTTCGGTTTTTGCGATCGTATGAACTACTTCTTTTTCTTTCGGCTTAACTTCTTCTTTCGGCGTTTCCTTAGCCGCTTCTTTAGCAGTTTCCTTGGCAGTTTCCTTAATTACATCTTTGATATAAAGCTCTTCTTCCTTGCGCTTCCCGATATTGATCAGTTCCGCTTTTTCTTTAATCGCAATGGATTGCATAAAATCGCGCAAAAGAATATCGTACTGCTCTTCGGTGAGTTTAGTATTCGGCGTATTTGCTACATCCTTGAATCCCTTTGCATGCAGGTGCTCTACAATCGTAGATATACCGACATTGAGTTCCTTTGCCGCACTTGCCAATCTTATCGTTTTCCCTTCTGACATATTTCTTTGTTAGGTGTAAGGTGTAAGTATGAAGTTGTAAGTAACCGTTTGCTTCTAACTACTTATACCTTATTACTTATACCATCTATTCAAATTCTGATTTTAATATCTTTAAAACATCATCGATGGTTTCTTCTTCCAGATCAGTTCTGCGCACGAGTTCATCCCTGTCTAATTCCAGCACTGACTTTGCTGTATCGCAACCGATCGCTTTTAATTGATCAATTATCCAGCCATCAATTTCATCTGAAAACTCATCGAGATCCACATCATCCTCCACAACTGTATCGGTATCACGGAATACATCAATCTCATAACCCGTTAACTTGCTCGCAAGTTTAATATTGAAGCCGCCTTTTCCGATCGCGAGCGAAACCTGGTCTGGTTTCAGGTAAACAGATGCTCGTTTTTTTACATCGTCCAATGCGATACCCTCAATCTTTGCAGGTGTTAACGAGCGTTGCAACAAAAGATTTACATTGCTTGTATAATTAATAATATCGATGTTTTCATTTCTAAGTTCGCGAACGATGCCATGTATACGCGATCCCTTCATACCTACGCACGCACCAACAGGATCAATTCTGTCGTCGTAAGATTCAACAGCAACTTTTGCTCTTTCACCCGGCTCACGAACAATTTTTTTGATCACGATCAGCCCGTCAAAAATTTCCGGAACTTCCTGCTCCAGTAATTTTGCGAGGAAGGAAGCGTCAGTTCTTGAAAGTATAACCAACGGATTGCTTCCGCGTAGTTCTACATTTTTTACAACCGCGCGAATGCTATCGCCTTTTTTATAAAAATCTGTCTTGATCTGTTCTGTTTTTGGCAGGATCAATTCGTTGCCTTCATCATCCAGCAATAAAATTTCTTTCTTCCAAACCTGGTACACTTCTGCAGAAATGATATCGCCTACACGGTCTTTATATTTTTTGTAAACTTCATCTTTTTCAAGATCAAGCACCCGTGAAATAAGCGTTTGACGCGCAGCTAAAATTGCCCTTCGTCCAAAAGATTCTATAGAGATCGGTTCGTATAATTCTTCACCAACTTCCATATCCGGCTCAATGGTTTTTGCAAGCGTAATATCAACTTCCGCAAGCTTATCTTCCACCTTACCATCTTCTACTATTGTTCTGTGTCGCCAGATCTCAAGGTCTCCCTTATCTGTGTTTACAATAATGTCAAAGTTTTGATCGGAGCCGTATTTCTTACGCAACAATGTTTTGAACACGTCTTCGAGGACGCGCATCATTGTTGGACGATCAATGTTTTTAAAGTCTTTAAACTCCGAAAACGATTCTACTAATTCTATGCTATTCATGCCAATTACAATTTAAAATTGAAATGTTTTTTTACTGATTTTATTTCTTCGAAATGCAAAGCATGCTTCTCCGCTATTTCTGTCTTTTTTTGTTTTATTATTTCTAATACGGTTATTCTCTCTT
>JAQBNI010000050.1 GCA_028288625.1 Bacteroidota bacterium
GGCTATATTTCACAGCACGATGCAAAGATCGCAAAGAAGATCGCGTACGTAATGTGCGGCGGCGATCTGACATCAACACAAACTGTAAGCGAGCAATATTTACTGGATCTGGAAAGAGAAGCTTTCTTATCGCTTTGCGGTGAAAAGAAAACTTTAGAAAGAATTCAGGCGATGCTGCAAACAGGAAAGCCACTTAGAAATTAAATTGATAAAATAAAAAACAATATACAAATGCAAGAAGCATATATAGTGGCAGGCTACAGATCTGCTATCGGAAAAGCAAAAAAAGGTGGATTCAGATTTTACCGCCCCGATGATCTCGCAGCAGATGTTGTAAAACATCTCGTTGCATCTGTCCCACAATTAGATCCCGCAAGGATCGATGATCTTATCTGCGGCAATGCAATTCCGGAAGCGGAACAAGGCATGCAGATCGGTCGCATGATCGTGTTGCGCGCAGGATTGCCTTTAAATGTCGCAGGCGTCACAGTCAATCGTTATTGCGCATCCGGCTTGGAAACCATCGCAATCGCAACCGCAAAGATCAGAAGCGGAATGGCAGATTGCATCATTGCAGGCGGTGTCGAATCTATGTCGCTGATCCCAATGACAGGCTGGAGAACCACTTTAAACTATGGTATTGCCGCAACACATCCCGATTATTATTCTTCTATGGGATTAACTGCAGAAGCAGTTGCAACGCAATATAAAGTCAACAGGGAAGATCAGGATCAATTCTCTTTCAACTCTCACAAAAAAGCAATTGCTGCAATTGAGTCTGGGAAATTTAAAGATGAAATTGTTCCGGTTACTGTTGAAGAAGTTTATCTCGATAAAAATAAGCGCAAGACAAAATCATTTGTCGTAGATACGGATGAAGGTGCGCGCAAGGATACTTCACTCGAAGGACTCGCAGCATTAAAGCCTGTGTTTGCGGTGAAAGGTTCTGTTACTGCAGGCAACTCTTCACAAACTTCCGATGGCGCTGCATTTGTTATAGTGATGTCGGAAAAAATGGTGAAGGAATTAAACATCGAACCTATTGCTCGTTTGGTTACAAGTGCTGTTGTAGGCTGCGAGCCCCGTATTATGGGTATCGGACCTGTGGTTGCTATTCCACGCGCTTTGCAATTAGCAGGCATGAAACAGGAAGATATTGAAATGATAGAATTGAACGAAGCATTCGCTGCGCAATCGCTTGCAGTTATTCGCACGCTCGGTTTAAATCCTGATATAATAAATCCTAACGGCGGGGCAATTGCATTAGGTCATCCGCTGGGTTGTTCCGGCGCAAAATTATCTGTGCAATTGATCAACGAAATGCGACGTCAGAATAAAAGATACGGAATGGTGAGCGCATGCATCGGCGGCGGACAAGGCATCGCAGGAATTATTGAAAGACTAAAGTAGAATTATAGATGCGAGATGTGAGATAAGAGAATCTCACATCTCATATCTCACATCACATAATCACATTACAATGGAAGCAATACAAAAAGCTAACGCACTAAAAGGCGGTGAATTTATTATCAAGGATTCAACGCCCGACATGATTTTTACGCCTGAAGATTATACGGAAGAACAAGTGATGGTTCGCCAGATGGCAAGTGATTTTGTAGAGAAAGAAGTGATGCCGGAATGGAAGCGCATTGAAAAACAAGAACCTGGACTTACAGAATTGTTGATGGGAAAAGCAGGTGAGTTAGGCTTGCTCGGAACTGCAGTGCCTGCACAATATGGCGGCATGGAGCAGGATGTAATTACAGGATGTATTATAGCTGAAGAAGTTGGAAGAACAGGTTCGTTTGCAACTTCTGTAGTGGCACACATTGGCATCGGAACTTTACCTATTTTATATTTCGGATCAGAAGAACAAAAGCAAAAATATCTTCCAAAATTATGCAGCGGCGAATGGCAGGCATCTTATTGCTTAACCGAACCGGGGGCGGGCTCTGATGCATTGGGCGCAAAGACAACCGCAGTTTTAAGTGAAGATGGAAAATCATGGATACTGAACGGGCAAAAAATGTGGATCACCAACGCGGGATTTGCAGATGTGTTTACCGTGTTTGCAAAAATTGATGGAAAAGAATTTACTGCATTTATAGTAGAAGCGGGAACGCCCGGATTAACGCTCGGAGCAGAAGAAGAAAAAATGGGTATAAAAGGTTCTTCGACGCGACAGGTATTTTTTGAGAATTGTAAAATTCCTTTGGAAAATATGCTGGGAGCGCGCGGAAAGGGACATTTGATCGCATTCAATATTTTAAATATCGGAAGATATAAATTAGGGGCTACAGCTTTGGGCGGAGCACGCGAAACCTTCAATAGTGCAGTAAAATATGCCAACGAGCGTTACCAGTTCGGTGTTCCGATCGCATCGTTCGGTGCGATACAACATAAGATCGCTGAAATGGCGATCCGTTTATTTGTGTTGGAAGTGGCGACCTACCGTTGCGCGGAAGACATAGAGAATCACGAAAACAAATTAAAAAACGACGGTAAAGATTTTGCGGAATCTTTGTTGGGCGCTGCTGAAGAATATGCAATTGAATGTTCTATCATTAAAGTATTCGGCTCGGAAGTTTTGGATTATGTAGTGGATGAAAATGTCCAGATACATGGCGGCATGGGATTCAGCGAAGAAACCGGCGCACCGCGTGCGTACAGGGATTCACGCATCGCACGCATCTATGAAGGAACAAACGAGATCAATCGTTTATTATCGATTGATATGCTGCTGAAACGCGCAATGTCAGGAAAGGTAGATCTGATGACACCGGGCATGGCGATTCAAAAAGAATTAATGAGTGTGCCTGATTTTTCAGGAGATGACGAAGGACAATTTGCTGCAGAAGAAAAGGCATTGAAGAATGCGAAGAAAGCATTTTTATTGGTTACAGGAGGAGCAGTGCAAAAGATGATGGCAAAATTAAAGAACGAGCAGGAGATCATCATGAATGCTGCGGATATGCTCATCGATGTTTACAATATGGAATCAGTTTTATTGCGCGTGAAAAAGATCTTTGAAAAAGGAATAAAGAATGATGACGTTTATATTGATGTTCTCAAAGTATTTTTTAACGATGCAATGAACAGGATCAATGTTGCAGGTAAGGATGCTTTGCAATCTTATGCGGAAGGAGATGAATTGCGCATCATGCTGATGGGATTGAAACGCTTTACCAAATACGAGCCTGTGAATGTAAAAACAGCGCGACGAAATATTGCAGCCAAAGTTTTAGCAGCCGGTAGATATAATCTCTAATCACCGTAAAAATAGATTCCATCGCTTTAAGCGATGGAATCTATTTACAACAACTCGGCAAAACCCTATTTCATTTTCTTAGCTTTAGTCAAGAAACCATTTCCGCATTTTTTAAAAATTTGTTAAATGACATGTTAATTCATTTAGTTATTTGAAAAATCAGAATACAGTTAACTACATTCGGTTAACGTAAACAACAAAATGAAAAAATCTACTATTAAGTTCTTACTCATAGCTCTAATGCTATGGAGTACTTCTCCATCTTTTGCCGGTAACGGTTATATAAGATGCTCTGCAACCGAAGTGTTGCAACGACAACTGAAAGCTGACCCAGGTATGCAGCAGCGCATGGACCAGATTGAGCAGTTTACCAATGATTATATTTCAAAGAAAGCCTCACACAAGAATTCAGGAAGTGCGAATGCCAAAGCGGCAACAGCAGTAAATGTTACCATTCCCGTTGTCTTCCACGTATTGTACAACACAGCGGCGCAAAACGTAAGCGATGCGATGATTCAAAATCAGCTTACTGTTTTAAACCAGGATTATAGCGGAACAAATTCGGATATCGCAAGCTTGCCCGCTGCATTTGCAGGAATCAAGGCAGGAAATACAGGCATACAGTTTTGCCTGGCACAAAGAGACCCAGGCGGCAATGCAACAACCGGTATTGTAAGAAAATCTACAACCACTGCTTCATTTACGGATGATGATAAAGTAAAAAGTTCATCTACGGGTGGTGATAATGCATGGGATGCTACAAAATATTTAAATATTTGGTTGTGTAATCTCGGCGGCGGACTGTTAGGTTATGCGCAGTTTCCCGGCGGTTCTGCAAGCACTGACGGAGTCGTAATATTATTTTCAAGTTTACCCGGCGGCACGGCAACGCCTTATAATAAAGGAAGAACGATGACGCATGAAGTGGGTCACTGGTTAAACCTCCGCCATATCTGGGGTGATGCAAATTGCGGAAACGATTTAGTAGGAGATACTCCAACTCAGCAAACTTCAAACTTTGGTTGTCCAACATTTCCTCACGTAACTTGCAGCAACGGAGCAAACGGCGATCTCTTTCAAAATTACATGGACTATACAGATGATGCCTGCATGTACATGTTAACTGCAGGACAATCGACAAGAATGAGTGCAATTTTTGCAACAGGCGGAGCAAGAGCATCACTTGTTACTTCAAACGGATGTGTACCGCCGACAACAACAAGCTGCGGCACACCTTCTTCTTTAACTACAGGATCTATTTCTTCAACAGGCGCTACATTGAGCTGGGCAGCAGTAAGCGGTGCCGCATCTTACAATATTCAATACAAAACTTCTGCAGCCACAACATGGACTACAGTTACATCAACCACCAATTCAAAAGTATTAACCGGCTTAACGGCGAGCACTACGTATAACTACCAGGTGCAGGCAGTTTGTACATCAACAGGAACATACAGTTCAGCAGCCTCATTCACAACATCAGCTACAACAACAACGTGTGGTGTTCCGGCAAACCTGGCATCTTCTGCAATTACTACAACGGGCGCAACTGTTTCATGGGGTGCAGTATCCGGTGCAACAAGTTATACACTTCAATACAAAACATCTGGCGCAACAACCTGGACAACTGTTTCAGGGATCACAACAACATCAAGAGCGCTGACTGGCTTAACTGCAGCAACAACTTATAACTTCCAGGTATCGGCAACATGCGCGAGCGGAACATCTGCTTATTCAACAGCAGCATCGTTTACAACATCATCAACAACAACGATTACTTATTGCACATCGAAAGGCAGTACGCAAGCCTACGAGTGGATCGATTATATTCAATTGAAATCTATTACGAGGAGTTCAGGTAAAGAAACCGGCGGATATTTAAATACAGGATTGTCTACAAACCTCGTGATTGGTTCTGCAAATGATACCATTCGTTTTAGTGCAGGATTTACATCCACGATTTACACCGAATACTGGAAGATCTATATCGACTATAACAGGAATGGAGTATTTACCGATGCAGGAGAAACGGTAGTTTCCGGTTCTGCAACAGGCAGTGGTACTTACTACAAAGTATTCAGCGTGCCATCCACGGTTACCGCAGGTACAACACGCATGCGCGTTGTGATGAGCGATAATTCAGCATCAACTTCATGCGGTACGTTTACATATGGAGAAACAGAAGATTATACGGTGAATCTTACGACAAGCGCAACAGGAAAAGAGATAGCTGATGTTACAGATCCGGGCGTTGTATATTCTGAGGATACGAAACAAATTGCGAATGAACCGGTAGTTTCAAAAAATCATTTTATCGCGAAGGATGTTTCGTTAAATATTTATCCAAATCCCACAAGAGGAAATGCAGAATTGAAATTTAACTTGTTAAGTGCAGGTAATGTTTCTATCAGGATGATAGATATGATGGGAAGAACAGTGCTGCAAAATGAAGCAGGGTTTATGAATGAAGGCGAAACAGCTTATACTTTAAATAACCTGGAACAATTGACTTCAGGCGTTTATTTATTGTTGTTAGACGTGAATGGAAAAACGATTTCCAACGATCGCGTTTCTATCATCAAATAAAATAAATCGAACCTCTATAAAAAAGCCGCTCAAGTGAGCGGCTTTTTTTTATATACTGTCATCCTCGCGCACGCGGGGATCTCATTCATGTTACCGCAATCTTCATTTGTATGCTTACAAAATTATGCATCCACAGTATCCGCAACTCTTCCATCCAAAATAGCTTTCCATCCATCGCTTTCGGCAAATTCCTTGATCATCTTATTCCGTACTTCAATAAAACTTTTTACGTAATCAGTAAGGAACAGCATGTTCGCGATCTTTCCTAAAATTCCCAAAGGCGATTCGAAATGAAAATGATCCGTCATGATCGTCTTACCGTTTTTGGAATGAAATTTATGCTCATGCTTTAAAGATTTAAAAGCGCCATCCATCATTTCATCCGTAAACAATCGCGGATAATCTAATGCCGTAATTTTCGAGCTCAACGTTTGCCGTACTCCTAAATGTTTTGCGCGCCACGTAACGAATTCTCCCAGCTGAATTAAGCCCGATGTTTTGCCTGCAATCGCTTCTTCGCCGGTGTTACCTGTAGACAGCTTGTGCAAGTCAATGCTTCTGGAAAGATCAAAACATCTTTCGATAGGTGCATTTATTTCTGTGGTGAGTGAAATTAATGGCATATATTTATTTTTTTTCTGTGAGAAATTGCTCGATCACTTTCGGATAGTATTCATGTTCCAGATGTAAAACTTTCTTTGCGATTGTTTCCGGCTGGTCGCCCTCATTCAACTCAACAGTCTGCTGGAACAATATTTTTCCTTCGTCATATTTTTCGTTGCATAAATGGATCGTCACCCCGCTTACTTTATCCTTGTTCTCAAAAACCGCATGGTGCACGTGTGATCCATGCATTCCTTTTCCTCCATATTTTGGCAACAATGCCGGATGAATATTAATAATTTTTTCGGGATATTGTTTCAATAAATTCCCGGGGATCAGCCATAAAAACCCCGCCAGCACCACCACATTTACCTGGTGTTCAGCCAACGTATTTACAACATGATCCGAATTATAAAATTCATCCTTTGTAAAGATCAGATACGGTATTCCAAACTCCGCACTGATCGTTTTCACCCCTGAATTTACGCTATTACTTGCTAATAATGCAACTTCTATCCGTTCATGTGACTGGAAATACCGGCATATAGCCCGGGCGTTTGATCCCCCTCCGGATAAGAATATTGCCAATTTTTGCTTCATTTTCCCCATAAAAAAACGAAAATTTGACGTATTTTTGCAAACTATTTAAAATCAACGGAATGATGCACTAGCGCGGTAAGACCCAAATGAACCAAAGCTATCCATTTGCATCGCATTAAACAGGAAATTGAATGAAAAAGGCACTCATTACAGGCATAACAGGACAGGATGGCGCATACCTCGCAGAACTTCTTTTAAGGAAAGGATATGAGGTTCACGGTATTAAGAGAAGAAGCTCCCTCTTCAATACAGACAGGATCGACCATTTGTACCAGGATCCGCACATCGATAACATCAATTTTGTATTGCATTACGGCGATCTGTCGGATTCTACCAACCTCATCCGCATCATCCAGGATGTACAGCCGGATGAAATTTACAATTTAGGAGCGATGAGCCACGTGAAGGTAAGTTTTGATACGCCTGAATATACCGCGAATGTGGATGCTGTCGGTTCACTGCGCTTGCTCGAAGCGATCCGCATTTTAAAACTCGAAAACAAAACCAAGTTATACCAGGCATCCACTTCCGAATTGTATGGAAAAGTGCAGGAAATCCCGCAATCCGAAAAAACGCCGTTCTATCCACGCTCGCCATATGCCGTTGCAAAAATGTACGGCTACTGGATTACGGTAAACTATCGCGAAGCTTATGGAATTTACGCGTGCAATGGAATTTTATTTAACCATGAATCGCCATTGCGTGGTGAAACATTTGTGACACGCAAGATCACCCGCGCGGTGTCAAAAATTGCTTTAGGATTACAGGACAAATTATACCTCGGAAATTTAAATGCGAAGCGGGACTGGGGACATGCGAAGGATTATGTGGAGGCGATGTATCTTATTTTGCAGCAACCGGAGCCGGAGGATTATGTGATCGCGACGGGAAAAACAACGGAAGTGCGCGAGTTCGTTCGCATGGCGTTTAAAGAAGCAGGCATTGAAGTGGAATTTAAAGGAAGCGGAATAGAAGAGAAAGGTTATATCGTTTCATGTGCGAATCCGCTTTTCGATGTGGAGGTTGGCAAGGAAGTTGTTGCGATCGATCCGCGTTATTTCCGCCCGACAGAAGTTGACTTGTTGATCGGGGATCCGACAAAGGCAAACACAAAATTGGGATGGATACCGAAACACGATCTTGCTTCTCTCGTAAAAGATATGATGCAGGCGGATATAAAATTATTTGAGCGCGATAAATATTTGCTCGAAGGTGGTCATAAGGTTTTTAATTATCATGAGTAGTCCACTGTCCACTGTCCACAGTCCACCGTTTTTTTATTGTGAAAGTAACTGTGGTCCGTCGTCCGTGGACCGTGGTCTTAAATACAACAATGAATAAAGCAGACAAGATATATGTAGCCGGTCACAACGGTATGGTGGGTTCGGCAATCGTTCGCAAATTGCAGCGCGAAGGATTTACAAATATTCTTTCTGCTTCTTCCAAAGAACTCAACCTTATTCGCCAGGATGATGTAACCGAATGGTTTGATAAAAACAAACCGGAATATGTTTTTCTCGCAGCTGCAAAAGTCGGCGGCATACAGGCAAACAATCTTTACCGCGCTGATTTTTTATATGAGAATTTAATGATAGAGGCGAACGCGATCCACGCAGCTTTTAAAAATCACGTAAAAAAATTATTGTTCCTCGGAAGCACTTGCATTTATCCGAAAATGGCGCCGCAGCCTTTGAAAGAATCTTATTTGCTGAGCGGTTACCTGGAAGAAACAAACGAGCCTTACGCAATAGCAAAAATTGCAGGCATAAAATTATGTGAAAGTTATAAGAGACAGTACGGCTGTGATTTTATTTCAGCAATGCCAACAAATTTATATGGACCAAATGATAACTACAATCTGAATAATTCTCATGTGCTTCCGGCGTTGATCCGGAAATTTCATGAAGCAAAGATTAAGCATATACCCGAAGTAGTGATGTGGGGATCGGGATCGCCGTACCGCGAATTTTTGCACGCGGATGATCTTGCAGATGCATTATTTTTTCTCATGCAGAATTATGAAGGAGAAGAATTTGTCAATTGCGGCAGCGGTAAGGAGATCGCTATCCGAGATCTCGCATTGCTGATCAAAAATATTGTTGGCTATGACGGAGAGATCGTTCATGACACCAGCAAACCTGATGGAACGCCGCGTAAACTAACAGATGTAAGCAAATTACATTCGATGGGCTGGAAACATAAAATTGAATTGCGTGAAGGGATTACTGCAGTATATAAAAACTTCTCAGAGAATTACGATGCAATTGTCAGCCGGTATAAGTAATAATCATTTAGCATATTACCGACTGTATTCAAAAATTATCTTCTTACTTTTGTTGCTTAAGACTTATCATTATTACTTACACCTTATACCTGATACATGTATAGAACTCATACCTGCGGCGAATTAAGAATGGAAAACATCGGTCAGCAAATTCAACTTTCCGGTTGGGTGCAAAAAACACGCAACTTTGGAGAATTGCTTTTTCTTGATTTACGGGATCGATATGGCGTTACGCAGTTGGTTTTTAATATGGAAGCGAATGATTTTCTTGCTGAAAGGGCAAAACGCCTTGGTCGCGAGTTCGTGATTCAATGCGAAGGAAAAGTGGTGGAGCGCAGCAACAAAAACCCTAAGATGCCAACCGGGGATATTGAGATCATCGTAAATGATTTCAGGATATTGAGTGAATCTAAAACACCGCCTTTCACAATTGAAAATGATACCGACGGAGGAGAAGATCTGCGCATGCAATATCGCTATTTGGATCTTCGCCGTGAAGAAGTGCAGGAAAAAATAAAAATGCGCGCAAAAGTGAGTATCGAAACGCGTAAGTATCTCGATGGGTTAGGTTTTCTAGATATCGAAACACCGTGCTTAATTAAATCAACTCCTGAAGGTGCGAGAGATTTTATTGTGCCGTCGAGAATTAGTCCGGGACAGTTTTATGCGTTGCCGCAATCGCCGCAAACGTTTAAGCAATTGCTGATGGTATCCGGCTTCGATAAGTATTACCAGATCGTTCGTTGCTTCCGCGATGAAGATCTTCGTGCAGACCGGCAGCCTGAGTTTACGCAGATAGATTGCGAAATGAGTTTTGTGGAGCAGGAAGATATCCTCAACACATTTGAAGGATTAATTAAACATGTTTTTAAAACAGTAAAGAATATTGATTTGCCTTCATTCCCGCGTATGACGTATGATGAAGCGATGCAAAAATACGGCAGCGATAAACCCGATATCCGTTTCGGAATGGAGTTTGTTGAAATGAATGATATCGCAAAAGGAAAAGGCTTTAGCGTTTTTGATAATGCTGAATTAGTTGTCGGTATCAACGCAGAGAATGCTGCGGAATATACGCGCAAGCAACTAGACGAATTGACGGATTTTGTAAAGCGTCCGCAGATCGGCGCAACGGGTTTGATTTATTTGCGATATAACACAGATGGTTCTTTAAAATCTTCCGTAGATAAATTTTTTAATGAAGATGATCTGAAACAGTGGGCTTCAAAATCGAATATGAAACCGGGAGATCTGCTGCTGGTATTGTGCGGTAAAACGGATAAGGTGCGCAAGCAAATGAATGAGCTTCGTCTTGAAATGGGAAACCGTTTGGATCTGAGAAAGAAGGGTGAATTCAAATGCCTGTGGGTATTGGATTTTCCTTTATTGGAATACGATGAAGCTTCAAACCGCTGGTTTGCGATGCACCATCCTTTCACTTCACCTAAAAAAGAAGACATTCAATTATTATATACGGATCCCGGAAAGATAAGAGCAGATGCATATGATCTCGCGATCAACGGCGTGGAAGTAGGAGGCGGTTCTATCCGAATTCACGATAAAACATTGCAGGCGAAAATGTTTGAACGCCTAGGTTTTACGGATGAAGAAGCGCAAAAGCAATTTGGATTTTTAATGAACGCATTTGAATTCGGCGCTCCGCCGCATGGTGGTCTGGCATTCGGGTTCGACAGGCTATGTGCCGTGCTCGGCGGCGTAGATTCCATTCGTGATTACATCGCGTTCCCAAAAAATAATTCAGGAAGAGATGTTATGCTCGATTCACCTTCCACAGTTTCCGATGAGCAGCTGAAGGAATTGAATATTAAAGTAACTCTTTGATCCAACATACATAGCGGATATCACTAATTTTATTTAACTTACATTTCTAAAAAATAAATCTCATGAAAAAACACCTTCACTCTTTATTATTAATGTTCGTTTGTACATCTTCCTTACTAATAGGATCCTGTAACAAAGAAGCTGCAGTTGTTGCTCAGCAGAGTATCGAAACAAGACTTGCAAATGATCCGGTATTTAAAAACACGCTGACAGCAGCTGCTGATCTCGGCATGAATTTAAATATAGAATCCTTAAGCAAGGAAAGTAATATTGCTGATCTGAAAAGCATTGCAGAAAGGATCAATAACAAAACTGCAACAGCACAAGACTATGCGAGAATAAAGGAGATCACGGGCGTTTCCTATGCTGACTTCATCGCGCAATTGCAAAAGTTTGCACTTTCATTAAACGACCTGAATAAAAAATATCCTGAACTGTCTAAGATGAAACAGGCAGAACTTTCATCTACGGTTACAAAAGCGATACAGCTGAATCCTGCATTGCAATCATTCGTCAACAATCCAACAGGAAAAGCTTTAAAAGTTGCTGCTTGTCCTCTACGCGACATTTGCAACCTGGCGGTAGTGTTGGTTAAATTATTTGGCGGCGATGCAATTTGCACGGCGATCAGTGTTTCTACCATCCCGGTTATTGGCGGTATATTATGTCAGCTGATCTTAAGTGTTGGCGTGAGCATACTGGTGGGTATTTGCAACGCACTTCCTTGTTAGAAAAATAAAAGATACAATAGATGCCATCGCTTTAAGCGATGGCATCTTTACAATATGAAAACAGACATCAGCTCCCGCAAGGATATTGACTTCCTCATTAAAACCTTCTATGATAAATTATTGCAGGATGATCTTCTTCAACATATTTTTCGACAAACCATTCTTCCGGATCTCGAAGCACATTTAAAAACAATTGCTGATTTCTGGGACAGTATTCTGCTTGATGCAGACATTTATCGCGGCAATGTAACAGAAAAACATATCGCTTTGGATAAAAAATTTACGCTTTCCAAGAACGAATTCGACAGATGGTTGTTATTATGGAAACAAACCATTGATGCGTTATTCAGCGGAGAGAAATCAGAGATGGCAAAATTTCGCGCACAATCTATTGCCGATATCATGCAATATAAAATTGAATATCTGCGGAGCAATAAATAAATTTCTTTACTTAAAATAAACTTATGAAGACCATCACGTTCTCCTGTTTTTTTATTTTAATTTCTATTCTGAATGGAAATGCTCAGCAAACCACTTTTCTGAAAACCTATTCTTCTTCTAAACAACGTGTATTTAATTTCCAGGAAACTAATACGCAATTGTATGCAAATAACTTTTCGGTCAGCCGGTATGCGAGTACTGACGACGAAGAGACAAATGCAGATGAAGACAAGAAAATGAATAAAGCCAAAAGACAAAAAAATGCGGGCATCTCTTTAATCTGCATCGGAGGTGTTTTTGCAGCCGGTGCAATTGCCACCGGCATTATAAGCACAAAGGAAGTTAACAGCGACTTTAATACAAAGAACCTGATACTGAGGGGCGCTGCATTGGGCAGCGGAGCATTAAGCGGCGTTTTCTTAGGTATAGGCTTGCCGCTTACGATCGCGGGTGCGCATAAAGTGCGCAAGTAAGGTAATATTCTTATTCAATTACCTTAATATAAATTGTGGGTATATTATTTCTCATTAGCTGGTGAATTCATCATATATTTTATTATTTTTAAATAAAATCTAAAATTATGAAGTATTTATTTTGCACACTTGTATTTTGTTTAGTAAGTATCCTTACAATTCACGCTCAATCCAGCTCACTTAACAGTAACTCTGCAACCTTTAATTTTAAAGATGCAAATAAGTTATTGGCGAGTAACACTACTTTCAGTAACCACGCAATTTCTTTTGCGTATGACGAGAAGGACAAAGCCTTTTATGAAGGCAGGTTAAAGAAAGCAAAAAAACAAAAGTTGGTTGGTATTATTTTAACTTCTATCGGAGCTGCCGGTTTGATAGCTTCCATAACTGCTGCTGTTGTTGTATCAAGAACGGACCCTGCTGATGTGTCAAGTTCAAGTACCGGAGTTTTTGTTACAGGCACACCTGTTCTTATAGGCGCTGTTGGTGGTCTTGCAAGTGCAGCATTGTTAGGTCCCGGTATTCCGTTTTGGATAATTGGTGCGCACAAAGAAAAGAAATACAAAAAAACACTGGCGGGAATCAAGTAGATTTTTTGTTTTCATCTTCTATCTGACCAATAATTTGTTATAATTTGCAATTGTAAATTATCAGATATGCATTTGCATCCGGAAACTACCAGGAATCTTATAGACCATAATGAAGAACACATTAAAAGTTCTGATCTCATTAAAGATATTGTTATTGGGATGTCGGATGGCTTAACTGTTCCCTTTGCACTGGCTGCCGGATTAAGCGGCGCTGTTGATTCTTCAGCTCTTGTTATTACGGCAGGTATTGCAGAAATAGCAGCAGGCTCAATAGCCATGGGGCTCGGAGGTTATCTTGCAGGAAGATCGGAAATAGATCACTATGATTCAGAACAACGCAGGGAATATTATGAAGTGGAAAATTTGCGCGATAAGGAAATTGCGGAAACAACGGAAATATTCTCGAATATGGGATTGTCGCCGGCTACAGTAAATGCAGCCGTTGAGGAGCTTGCGCGCGATAAAACAAAATGGGTGCAGTTTATGATGAAGTATGAGCTGGATCTCGAGCAGCCTGATCCGAAACGTGCACGCAATTCGGCGGTCACCATCGGGTTGTCTTATATTGCAGGAGGAATAATTCCTCTTTCTCCTTATTTTTTTACTAAAGATCCCCACAGCGGACTGATCTATTCTGCTATAGTTACATTGATCAGCTTGTTTGTTTTTGGTTATTTTAAATCGAAACTCACCGGTCAGCCTTTATTTAAAGGCGCTCTGAAGGTGATGGCAATCGGCGCTGTAGCGGCTGCTGCTGCATACGGCATCGCGAAACTATTCGGTGCATAGTGAAACAAAATATCTGTTATATAGATATTTTGTTATCTTTCTTTACCAAAGATTTTCAAACCATAAAACATTAACATGAATAATGAATTATTAGACAGCGAAATGCTGAACAGCAAGGAAGGCAAGTCACTGAGCTCGCTTCTTGTAAACGGTTATGAAACCCATTCAGTAGATTACATTAAAAAGGGTTTTGAATTATTTAAAATGGATATCGGTTCATTTATCGGTTTTCTTTTTATTGTAGGAATTGCAGAAGCCGTTATCAGCATGATTCCTTATGTTAAAGGATTTGCCGGTCCGTTGGTAGCACCAATACTTGCAGGAGGTTTTCTTGTGGCAAAAATGATTGATAAAGGTGAACCGCATACTTTTTCTAATTTTTTTGACGGAACAAAAAAATATAAAGAACTTTTCCTGGTCACCTTATTGCCGACATTATTGCTGGCGCTGATCTTCCTGGTCGTCGGAGGATGGAGTTATTTTAAAATTTCGTTTCTCGGTATAAAACCTGATTTTTCAGGAATGGGTTCATTGTCTTCTTATGCAGGATTTGCGGGACGGGGCATGCTTGCCGCATTGATCGCATTGGTAGTTTCCATCTTATTCTTACTCGGGAATTTTTTAGTTTTATTCGAAAATTTTCAACCGGTGCGTGCGTTGGAAATCAGTGCGAAACTGGTGTCGAAAAAATTCTTTAACTGGCTCGGATTTATTTTGTTGCTGGTCTTATTCAATTTTGCAGGAGTGATCTGTCTTGTAATTGGATTGTTTGTTACGATACCAAGTTCTATCTGCGCATTGTATGTAGCTTACGAAGATGTTGTGGGATTAAATCTTAGAGATTAGTAGTTAGTGCTAAGTATTGAGAAATCAATCTACAAGCATTTTTTCTAATAGGGAATGGAACTGATCCAATTCAAAAGGTTTGGGAAGGTAGCCGTCAAAACCAAATTCCAGGAATTCTTCATTCCCGTTAGTGATCAGGCTTGCAGTGCTTGCGATCACTTTTAAATTTTTTAGTTTCTTGTTCTTTCGCAATTCGGATAACGCTTCAAAGCCATTCATTTCAGGCATATCGAGGTCCATGATCACGAGATCGATCTTATTTTTCTTTACTAATTCAACAGCCTGCAAACCGTCAGCGGCTTCAAAAATAATTACATTTTTATTAAAAAATTGCAGTGATTCCCGCAGAATAAAACGGTTGTCCTCGTGATCATCTGCAATTAATATCGACTTATCTGAAAGAAATAAAGCATTCTTTTTTCCGGTGGTGTTATCAAGCACTTTTTGAATGGTTGCCTTCTCAAAAGGTAAATGGATAATAAAATGAGTTCCTTCATTGATCTTGCTTTTAATAACAATAGTACCGTTCATCATCTCCACGAGTTTCTTCGTGATCGCTAATCCGAGACCTGTGCCTTTATATTTTTTCTGCACCTTAGTGCGTACCTGTTCATACTGATCAAAAATAGTTTTTAGCTTTTCCTTGGGAATTCCAATGCCTGTATCGCTAACTTCGATCTGTAAAGTTTTATTATTTTTCAACCGTGCTTCCACGTGTATCCTTCCTCTTGCCGTAAATTTAATGGCGTTGCTGATCAAATTTGAAATGATCTGAGTGAGTCTTAACGGATCGGATAGAATGGCAAAGTTGATCTTTTCATCTATGGAATAATCTAAATGCAGGTCTTTTTCTTTTGCCTGCTGATCAAGTCCGTTTATAATATTTGCGAATAACTCTTCAAGCATCACAGGCTCATATTCTATTTCCAGCCTTCCTGCTTCAATTTTTGAGACATCGAGAATATCATTAATGATGCCCAATAAATTTTCGCCTGATCTTTTTAAAGTATGAAGATATTTCACGTGCTCTACTTTTGGCGCATCATTTAAGAGGAGGGAAGTGGTGCCCAGAATAATATTCATAGGCGTTCTGATCTCATGGCTGATCGTTGCAATGAATAAGCTTTTTGCAGTTGCCATTTCTTCTGCATTTGCTCTTTCTCTTTTCGCATCTGCCAATCCGATCTTTGCGTGCAGCTTATTATTTTCATCGGAGTATCCTCTTTCCAGCAATTCTAATTTTCTTTCATACCATTTTTTCAAATAACGGTGGGCTTTCTCGTAGTCTTTTTTGTATTCGTACAGGTAAGAAAGATATTCAAAGATCACGGCACGTATCGCATCATTTCCTTCCACCATAGCTTTCTGTTCTGCATCCAGGAGCAATGGTTCAGCCGCGTCATAATTTTTCATTTCATACTGAAGGATGCCATAGCTTTTTGTAATGTCCATTAAGTAAGCATTGTTATTTTCAGTCGAAAATTTCATCGCCTCTTTAAAATATTGTTCCGCCAGTTCAAATTTTTTCATTTTGCGCAACAGAATAGCATAGCTCAGGTGTGCTCTTAATTTTATTGCAGGCAAATGAATGCGTTTTTCTTTTTCAATTGCACTGACGAGGAATTTTTCAGATTCTTCGAGCCGGTCTGCCCAGTTTAAAACATTTCCCAGTGATAATTCAAAATCGATGATCTTATCCATTTTTCCAAGTCGTATGGAAAGTGATAAGCCTTGTTCGAAAAGCTCTATGGCTTTTTTAAATTGAAAAATGCCCTGGGAAAACCCTGCCAGCTTTTTATATTGCTCCAGCTGAAGGTCGTACAAATTATTATCTGCATAGATCTGCAATGCTTTTTCAAGATATTCAAATGCATGATCGAAATCTTTCAGGTCGAAATAAATATCTCCCACATCTTCATATACTTTTGCTAATGCAATGCTATCTGCCTCGCCGGATTGCTCTGCAATGATCTTTCCGTACAGTTCAATTGCCTTCACATACTCCTTCTGGTTCTTTAATTCAAGCGCGTTGTTATACATGGAGCTAAACTCATCCGTTTTTGTATTGCGTTTATTTTTGAGCGAAGGCGCCATGATCAGACATTAATGATGTAAAGGTTTAAAATTAAAGATAATTTGAGTAATTTAATACTCGTAATATGATGATCAGTGCCGTAATTATAGAAGATGAGCCTATCTTCCAGGAAATACTAAGGAAGGCGATCGTTCAAACCGGATCAAATATCCGTATTGACGGCGTATGCAATTCGAAAAGAGAAGCTAAAAAAGTTTTACCTGTTGTAAACCCTCAATTAATTTTTTTGGATGTTGAATTGGCGGACGGAAAAGGCGTAGATCTGCTGAATGAATTAGAGTCTACGGATTTCGAGATTATTTTCACTACCTCTCATGATAAATACGCGATCAACGCAATCAAAAACAATGCAGCCGATTATTTATTAAAACCGATAAAAGAAAAAGAATTAAAGAAGGCTATTGAGAAAGTTGCGAAGAGGCTGGAAGAAAAGGAAACCTTAAAAGAAGCCATACGGTTACAGGAATATCTCGATAAAGTAAAATCGGATCAGCAGCAGGATTCAAAACTAATGGTTCCAACGAAGGAAGGCATGATCTTTTTAAAAGTAAATGATATTGTTCGTTTGCAATCAGAAAGCAACTACACGCTGTTTTGCCTGACCAGCAAAAAAAAGATCCTCGTTGCAAAAACTTTAAAGAGTTTTGAGGAAAAGTTATTGACGTATAATTTTCTGCGTATTCATCAATCTAACCTGATTAACCTTGCGCACATGAAGGAAATCGATCATGGCGATAATTTTGTTTTGATGTCTGATGATTCGCAGGTGGAAATATCCAAACGAAAGAAAAAAGAATTCATGGATTCCCTTCAAAAAAATAACCGGACAATCTCTTCGAAATAATTCCGCACTTATTTTTTTATCATGATCTTATACATGGTACTTACCAAACCGTCATTCACTCCGATAATATATAAGCCATTCGAAGCTTCGGGCAAGTTGAAATTCATTATATTTTCTCCTTCTGTTGTCTCCATAGTATTTGCGCGAATAATGTTTCCCGACAAATCGTATACGGTGATGATGATCTTGTTGCTGCCATCTGAAATATATTTTACACTGAAATTGCCGGGAGAAGGATTAGGAAAAATGGCTACGTTTTCTCCCTTCCTGTAAGCAGATTTACTTTCTGATGATTCGATCTCTCTTACAGCGGTATTGCTAGTTTGCGCTTTCAATGTATAACAAGAAGTAGACGTTATGCCGCCATAACCCAGCACTTTTACGTAATAGGTGCCGACAGGTGCGGAATTGTAAACTATACCTTCAGCCGTTGTGCCTGCATTATCTGAAGTTAATAAAAGCGTTCCTGCTACATTGTACAATTGCAGGTCAAAATCTTTAGGCAGGTTCGTCAGCGTGATTTTAAAGTTGGGTGATGCAGATGTATTTGAAAATTTAAACCAGTCAACATCTGTGCCCGTACCGATCATTGCCTTAATCTCTGTATTTACAGGTATTGATGCAGCAGCAGTTTGTGTATTGTTCGGTTCATATGAATCGGTGCACGTACTTGATGCTGCTAATGTTGTAAAGCTTGCAATGGAGCTGTATACGCTGGTTGCACTGCAAACCGCCTGCACCTGGAAGCTATATTTTGTTGATGCAAGCAAGCCGGTGAGCGCTTTAGTAGTTGTTGTGGACGTTGTCGTTGTCCATGCAGTTGCGGTAGAAACCTTATACTGTATGTTGTAACTCACTGCGCCGCCAACTGCATTCCAGCTTAATGTTGCACCTGCTGCAGTGATCGATGCTGAAGTTAATCCTGCCGGAATTCCGCAGGCAGTGGTGGTTGTTGTAAACGATGAAGCACTGCTGTATGCACCGGCTGATGTACACACGGCTTGTATCTGGTAGTTGTATGTTTTACCTGCTGTTAGGCCGGTCAATACTTTTGAGTTTGTTGTAGATGTAACAGTGGTCCAGGTTGAAACCGTCGACAGTTTGTATTGTATATTATACTTAGTTGCGCCTGTTAATGCAGACCATGTTAATGTTGCACCAGTGGAAGAAATTGAAGTCGCGCTGATGTTGGATGGTGTGCCACAAGCTGTGGATGGCGGAACACATCCGTTCGAAGTTGCAATGGATGCACGCACGCCGCCCGTAGCGAAAATCGCGTTCATACGTGTGGACTGACCGTTCGTAAACATGTACATGCATGCGTCATCCGTGTAGTCCATATAATTCTGAAAGAGATCGCCGTTTGGTCCGTTGCTGCATGTCACGTGCGGAAATACAGGGCATCCGAAATTAGAAGTTTGTGACGTTGGCGTATCGGTAACCAGATCGCTGCCGCAGCTCTCATCTCCCCAGGTATGGCGAAGATTTAACCAGTGCCCGATCTCGTGTGTCGCGGTTCTCCCTTTATTATATGGAGCAGATGTACCACCCGGTAAGCTCGAATATAAAATGACGACCCCATCAGTAGTTGCAGGTCCGCCGGGGAATTGTGCGTATCCCAATAATCCGTTTCCTAAATTACATACCCACAGGTTTAAATATTTTGTTGCATCCCATGGATTATCGCCGCCTGTTGCAGCGCTCTTTACTTTATCATCATCAACAAACGATGTGACTGTTGTAGATTTTCTTACTATGCCTGTTGCAGCGTTTCCACTGGGATCTCTTTTTGCTAAACAAAATTGAATATTCGTATTTGCAACAAGTGAAGCAAATGCTGAGGGTATCTGGCTCTTCTCTGAATTTGTTGCGCTGTAATCTTTATTTAAAGCATCTATCTGCGCCATGATCATCGACTCACTTACATTTTGTGCAGTGGTGTTATACACCACGTGAACAACAACAGGAATGGTAATGGTAGCAGCAGTTACACTGGAAGCGCTGCTGATATTCTTTGCAGATGTTTTAATGTAATCGTTTGTGAACTGTTCTATCTCCTCCATGCGCATACGCATTGAAGGATCAGCTTTTAATTGTCTTTCGAGCACTTCTGCGGAAGAACATCGGTGGTAATGCTTTGCTGCAAAATTGAGATTACTCCATAGCATTATGCACGCGAGTAAATAGGGGGAAACATGTGTTCTCATTATTGGGTTTTAATATGTTCGGGTTTAAGTGGAGCGGCAATATATACAATTTCCAGATCAAAAATGTTAAATTTTAGTTTTTTTAACAAATTTGTTAATTCAACCTATGAATGCATTATAGATTGATTCATAGAACATTGACTAGGATTATATACTTCCTTTATAGTTTGTGGGGTAAATCACCTTGTAATTCCAGCGTCCCTGGGGAGCAGACGTTCTGATGCCAATAATTACGGATTTAATGAATTTTTCTTCGTCGAGAACTTTTAAGATAAGCTTGGTTGCCTGATCTACGTTTTGAACTTTATATAAGATGTTCGCTTCCCCCGGACCTGAATCTCCGGAAATCCATTCCCCGTTTTTTGTTGCTTCCAACTGATCATCGATTTTATCTTCGATACGCTGCCTAATGTCGAATGAACCAACCATGTTCTTAAATTCGGCAGATTGAATCTTTATGATCAATACCTGTGGTTCTTGTTTTACTGCAGGCTTAACTGTTTTAGTTATCGTTTTTGTTTTTGTCTTGGTTTTGGTTATCGTTTTTGTTGCCGGCTTAGTTGTTTTTGTTACCGGCGTAGTTGGTTTTTTAGGCTGAGCTGTTGCGTGTTGTAAACTCAATATTAAAATCAATAAAGTGCAAATTGGTTTCATGAGTTATACATTAATTACTTTCAAGAAATTTTCTGATCTCCTTTGTAGGCTCACAGAGCAATAAATTCTTTTTCATTTATTTAATTTAGGGATAGAAATTTTAATTATACATACTCGCTAGGAAGAATAAATGTAATAATTAAATTACATAAATTACTAATGTGTAGAAATTTATGTGAATCTTATAAATCGTGTTTGCGCGAGAAATGCAGTTGGTAACATCCTGAGATTTGTTCCATTGACTTAATGGATAAGAAATAAAGAAGAAATTCCAATGGACAATCCGATAAGTGAACCCGCAATTATTTCTTTTAGTGTATGCCTGTCAAGTGTTAACCGCGCCCAGGCAGTGAGGGCTGTGAATCCCAAGAAAAAAAATCCGGCTGCCAGGTTTATCTGGATGATTAAAAAGGATAAAAAAATATTCAGTGAAACATGTAGTGAACTTTTGATAAAGTAATTCAACATTCTTGAAACCATTAATAGTATCAGCGATAATAATATGGAGAAGCGTAAAGTACGGGGTTGGTCAGTTACAAATAAAATGACCGTTAGCGCGAACATAAGGAGTATAGCAAATATATACCACGATTGTCTTTCCGTTCTGTTAGAAACATCAAAATTGGTGTAAGTTCCATTCCTGGAATTTTTATACATTTTTACGGTAAGCGGAATAATGAGAATGCCAAGAATCAGCAGGGAATGGAATAAAGCGCTGTGAAATTCCTCATAAGCAAAGAATATAATAATGCTAAAAACCGAAAGGGTTAAAAGGGGATGACCGATAATTGAAATATAAGATGCAATTTTTTTCTTCGTTGATATATTAGAAGCTTGATTCATTTGCATCTCGTATTTGTTTGCAGTTTAAATAAATCCCCCGGCTCGGAGAATTCCAACAAGCCCCACAAATATCCAGAAAACATTTAATACAGAATAAGCTTTATCCTTTTTTAAGAGAGCACACCAGGATAATATTATTGCATCGGTTGTATTAAATATCCAGACGAACATAAAAGGACTTTCCGGACCAAGCCAACTAACTATTGAGAAGCTGAAAATGCGCATCAAAACGCCTGTCATCTCCAGGGTTTTTACATTTCTTAAAATAAATGCGTTAAGTGGTATCATATTATTTTTTTACTGTATTCTGTTT
Source organism: Bacteroidota bacterium (assembly GCA_028288625.1). Classification (GTDB taxonomy): domain Bacteria; phylum Bacteroidota; class Bacteroidia; order Chitinophagales; family JADIYW01; genus JADJSS01. Next base: position 22,010 of record JAQBNI010000050.1, read on the forward strand.
GCCTGTAATATCCAAGTGCTATTTGCAAGGGTGCAAATTTAATAAATAGATTGTAAGAAGTGCAGCGAAGGTTTGATATACTTATCGTACAGACATCAGTATCTTATATTTTCCTTCCGGATTATCATTATCAGTAAGCATCAGGCTGACCTGGTGATATTTTTTAGAAGTTTTATTGTAAAATTCCTCTTCTGCAAGAAAGTTTCTTGTTTTATAATGATAAGCGCGGGAATCCGGTGTAAAAAGAAAATCTTTCAATTCTTCGAAAGCCTTGAATCCATCTTCTTTCTTTTCTACCTGCAATTCAAGACTTACATCATTCACATAAGTATCATTTCCGTTAACCAATACCTTTATAACCCCTTTCTCGAAAGACACAGGTAATTCCGGCGTAGACTTAAATTCAAAGAGATGTGTGGTAACGCCAAGCATACCGCCCATCATAAAATTAACTGTGTAACCGGTAGGTTTTTCATAGGTTATTGTTTTCACATCAGCCAGTGAATCAATCAGCGACAGAGAAACGTTCGATATATCCGTATGGAAAAATAATTGTTCCACCTTTCGGTCGATCTCATTCTCTGAGAATGCAAAACTGGAAATAAAGAAGCTTAAAACAAGGGTTTTTATTCGAATCATGACATAGGGTTTTTATTATAACGCATTTATTGGCGTTATATTGTGCAGCAAGCGGAGTCCTTAGTTTATTCTCATTAAATTTATCGGTCATTTATTCCCTTTCCATTGAGAATTTGCGGTATACATTTTTCAATCCTTGACTCTCGTGTTTTAGATTGTTTGGGCGCAGAAAAATAAAGATGATATCCCCTCTGCCGTCCCGGTGTCAATACATCAAAAGCAGCTTTCAGGGCAGGCATTTTATTTAATTTCTTTTGAAATTCTTCCGGAAATATGAGTTTTGTTTTTTCTTTAGAAGTCATTTTCAAACCGGATTTTTCAACTTCAATGGCTTTATTAATATAGATTTTCAGGATGCTTTTCAACTCAATTATTTCCCGGACATTGTTGAATCGGATCTGTCGCCCCACCCGTGTATTCTCTCCCGTTTTGATCAGAATACCATTCGGATCCTTTAACAACACACCTTTGAAAAACAAAAGCGCACAATATTCTTTAAATCCCTGTATCAGAACTATGTTGCTATTCTGAAACGTGTAACAAGGCTGACCCCATTTCAATTCTTCAGTGAGCCCACAGTCAAGAATGATCATTCTCAATTTCTCCATTTCTTCCCGGCGCTTTGTGGCTTTACTTAAGTATGCGTCAACGTTAGGATTCATTTTATTTTTTGCCATTAGAATGTCTTTATGTTATTACTCGTCTCAAGCGCCAATAGTACCTGTCTTTACTTTTCCTGCTCGTTTGTAATTGGCAATAATCACTCCGGTTGGTGTAACTAAACTTTCTGTTAAAGTAAATGCTGCGGGAATTGCGCCATTATCAAATAACTTTTTTCCTTTCCCGAGAGTCAGTGGATAAATTTTGAGCCAGAGTTCGTCCACCAGATCATTCTTAAGTAACAGAATTATTTTTCTCATGTTATTTTACCTCCTCTATGATTTATTTTTAAGAACTATTCGATTGTCAGTCTGAAAGTTTATAAATATATTCTTCAATTTCTGCTTGCCGGGCATTAGCAAATCCTCTGTCTGTACCGATTTTTACAAAACCGCATTTCTCTAAAACCTTATGGGAGCCATAATTGTCAAAAGCAACACGTCCATAAATTGGTCTGACTTGTTCAATCATTAAAAAGTCTTTAAGTGCAGTTGTAGCAACTCCCTGTCCCCAAAATTTTCTGTCGATCCAGTAAGTAATTTCAGCATCATTTTCCATAACAAATTTTGCTATACTACCTATGATTTCCTCATTAGCTTTTATGGTTTGCATATTTATTGTTGGGTCCGCTAAATGCTTTGTATACTTTTCCATGTAAGCTTTTTTATCGCTTGGGTCTTTAGCTGTGAAAGCTGCTAAATAATTGGCTTCTTTGTCAAGCTGAAATTCAAAAAATGTGTTTAAATCATCTTTGTCTGTTTTAGTCAATGTGATATTGTTGTTTGTCATTATTCTGAAATTGAAATATTGTCTAGTTTCTTATTGATCGCTAACGGCTACCTGCTTGATGATGTGACATAATAAGTTGTACACACTTTCAAGTTGCACCAAATATAAATGTAAGAAAAAAGTTTCAGGAACCGACTAATAGCTGCTTGCGTTTTAGCCGCTGTTAGCAACTGTAACCAAAATTTATTACAAACTCGCAATTGAAGTAAACTTTTGCGCATTCATGCTTGTAAACTCTCTTTATATATTGCGACGTGAGAACGTATTCTCTTTGTATGGACAATTAATGAAGAAATTATTGGAGATAAAAATGTTGCCGACAAATAGGAGATAAACTTACCGACTTAAAAGCGCAACGTAAATTACCTTTTTAAAATTTTGGTTATTGTTGTCTAACGGTTGCGGCTAGGCGCAGATGGCAAACACAAATAAAAATAAACAAATTTTTGCCACTTGTGCTTATGCGCTGTTAGGCGTTGGCGCTTTGGTCTATGTATTAAAGTCATTATATAATTTCTTGAGTTCAGCACTCTCTGTCCAACCTTTGCTTTCTGTCATTGCAATTATAATGTACTTTTTTAGTTCATCTAAATTTGTAGTGGTGCCTTTTATTGTTGCATTAATCCAAGGTTGTTTGTCAGCTGTCATTAAGTATTCAATGTAAAACTCGTTTCTTTGTCCGTCGGAAGAAGTTTGGAGTCCATTTATTGCAACATATTTCGGACATAGAGAACTGTCTTTGTTAAGGAGCAACAATGTAGAGTAGGATGTCAAACCGTAAACCATCGTCTCTTTGAACGTATCATTAAGAAGTTTAAGTACCTTAAGCATTGGTGTCCCAATATCTGCGAATGTATTGACCATGTCCGGAATAAATTCTTTGTAAAATTCTTCCAATGTCAATCTTTTTTGTTCTGAGCACCGAATTAATGGCATCGTCTATTGTTTTTTTTTGTGTCTGTCAATGCGCTTACGCCTAACGGTTGCGCATAGGCGCAGGTGGCAAACACAAATAAAAATAAACAAGTTTTTGCCACTTGAGCTTATGCGCTGTTAGCGGTTGTATTTATTATGCTTGGATTTTGCGTTTTCAAAGTTTCGTAAGTACAAGTTTAATTCAACAACTTGTTCTCCATTATTATCTTTAGCTGTTCATAAGCAACAATATTGTCAATTACAAAATTGTATTCTTTGATAGTTTGAAATCTTTTTCTTTTAAACACGTATTGACAAAAAAAAAGGCATCATAAGATGCCTTTTTTAGTATGGATAATTTTTTTATTGTTTAATAGCGCTGATTATAGAAAATTCAATATCAGTAGGTGACTGATATAACGCATTACAAGTGAACTGGAGCGGAGTTGCAATAGCATTGAATTCCAAATTGTTTTGCATGCTAACATTATCAGCCAGGGATACTACCTGGGTGCCACCGAATTCCAAACCGCTCTGGTAAGTAAGATTAACGGTAGCACTATAATATCCAAAATTGGTTATAGTAAGGGTTCCATTATTAGCCACAGTAATTTGTGAGGTGTAATGTATACTTCCACCTCCACTATTGCTGGTTTCCACTATGTTCCATGTTCCTGCATACTTAGTGAATTGATTGATAATCGTTACAGTCTTTGAAGTTGTATTTGTATTTCCCACTGAATCCGTTACGGTAAGTGTAATGGTATAAGTTCCCGGTGCTGCATATGTAATATATGCACCGTCATTGGTATCCGTATAACTCGTGCCGTTTCCAAAATTATAAGTATAAGTTTTAGCCTTAACTGAACAAGAAGCATCGATGTCTACATAATCACCGATTCCGATCGGAGTAGTGGCGGTATTCACCGTAAAACAAGCTTTAAGGCCGGTTGTGTTATTGTTGTTATTAGATGTAGTGCTATCTTTCTTACAACCTGAAATGGCTGCAAAAATTAGTAATCCCGAAAGTAAATAAGTAGAAAATTTCATGTGTTTTTTTTGTAAATGTACAAATAAAAAACGCTATGTTATATAAGTTTATGTCTAATAATTTAAGAAAAAATTAAATTTAACATATGTTAGTTATGTGTTATACATTGCGGTTTAAAACGATAGTAAAGTTTGTTTATAGTATTGGGAAATTAGTATTGTATTGCAAACTACATTTTTGCAATTGCTAAGGCATTTAGAAAGTGGCAGTTATTGAACATTTTGTACTCTGATCTGGCATAAAAAATATTACCGCTAACGGTTGCGCATAGGCGCAGATTGCAAACACAAATAAAAATAAATATATTTTTGCAATTTGAGCTTACGCTGTTATGCGTTGTGCCACTTGATTTTATCAACTTCATCTACCACTGTATGCTTGGAATTTCTCACAAGAATATCGTTTTTATATTTTTTATTAATGTTACTAAAAGCGTAATAAGGTGTAATTTATAATTAAATTTGATTCAATGCATAATGTCCAAAATGGAATGATATTAATTATAGTTGGCATAATTTCGATACTTTATCTAATTATAGGAAAACCAACTTATCCAATTAGAAATTATTTTATTGGAGCATGGATTGGAAGTATTTTCAGCATTTTATTTGGAGTATATTTAATAATGTGTTCTATTCTACACTTAAATAAGTGAATGTTTATGTGGCATTACGCATAACGGTTGCGCATAGACGCAGGCGGCAAAACACAAATTTAAATTTACGAATTTTTAGCCGCTTGCGTTTATGCGCTGTTAGCTGCTGGCCCTATCAAAAGATTATTTTTTTAATAGTTCTCTTATAATTATCAATAAACCTCCAATTATGCAA
>JAQBNI010000150.1 GCA_028288625.1 Bacteroidota bacterium
AATGTGCAGACCGGGAATGGATACTTGCGAAGATGAAGGAATGAGTGATGCAATTTTTGTTATAAGTTATAAGGGATCTTGTTTATAAAAATCCTTTTAACCATTAACGATTAACTGATAACTTACATTATTTTCGCCCATGCTTTTTAAAGATGTGATAGGTCAGCCGGAGATCAGGCAGCATTTGTTGGATATTGCGAAGCGTGAAAAGATCCCGCATGCACAATTATTTATGTCTCAGCCGGGTTCGGGCGCGCTTGCACTCGCATTGGCATTTACCCAGTATGTGGTTTGTGTAAATAAACAGGATAATGACAGCTGCGGCGTTTGTTCGGCTTGCATAAAAGCGCAGAAGATGATCCATCCGGATATTCATTATACATATCCGATCATTGCAAAAAGACCTTCGCCGCATCCGAGCTTAAGCACAGATTATATACAGGAATGGAGAGAGGCTATCACACAAAATCCTTATATCAACGAGCTCGAGTGGCTGCAAAATATTGGCGCAGAAAACAAGCAGGGAAATATTACTGCAGACGAAGCGAGAAATATTCTCAGTGGTTTAAAGCTTACTACGTTTGAAGCGGAATATAAAATACAGATCATCTGGATGGCGGAAGCATTATCAAGAGAAGGAAATATTTTATTAAAGTTACTGGAAGAGCCTCCGGAGAAAACGATATTAATATTGATTGCGGAAAACCAGGAAGAGATACTTCCAACAATTTTATCGCGATGCCAGTTAGTAAAAATAAATAAGATCGATGATGCATCTATTGCACAGGCGTTATTGAAGAAAGGTGTTCCTCAATCCGAGACCACGCACATTGCATATTTAGCGGATGGTAATTTTAATGAAGCATTAAAATTAATGGATAGCGAAACTCATGGGAACACAAGATTACTTACACAGTGGCTTGATTTTTCCGTGAACCTGAAAGCGGGAGAACTGTTGCGCTGGACAGAGGAAACCGGTAAGATGGGAAGAGAAAATATAAAATCGTTTTTGGAATATTCCACACATATTTTTCGTGAAGCACTAATGCTGCTCCATATAAAAGAGTACTCTCCACGATTAGCGCATGATGAATTAACGCTTGCTTCGCGCATCAACAGATTTTTGAATTACGAAAAACTATCTGATATTTTACAGCTGATCAATAAGAAGCATTATGAGATTGAACGCAATGTCAGTCCTAAAATGGTTTTAATGGACATGTCTCTCAAAGTTCGAAAGATCCTAAAAAAATAAACTTTTTTTTCTTACTTATAATTACCTGAAAATTAAGAAATTGGGTCTGTTTTTTGAAAGCAGCGAATAAACTTAAATTGATATAAATCAATAAAAACTTTGGTGGTTTCAACTTTAACATATACATTTGTTTTATAAGTCGTCGTTAGACTCCTATACGAGACAGAATTCCCCAACTTAGAAACTCACCCGATTTTATTAGCAAAGGGTCCCAACCTCTTGGAATGTGCTGAAAGAATTAAGCTAACTATTATTTTATTATGGACTAGATCCAAAAGCCCATTAGTTATTGCTAATACATAAAACTATTTGTATCGATAAATATCTACATTTTAACCATAACATTATGAAACCAAAGAGTACACTTCACTTTTTTGTTATAGGCATCCTTTATCTTTTTTCAAACCTGTTTTTACTTTCAAAACAGAAAGGATTCTCCGGATCTATGATCATCGATTCTACTCCACGCACATATACCTCTTCTGATTTTTTTCTTAATCGTGATAAACTTATCAATCATGAAAATTAAAAATTTAAATACTCCATTACACAGTTGCTATAAAAATTATCTGTTGCAAATTGTTACGATGCTTTTTTTATTCATACACTGCACAGCGTTTGGGCAAAGCTCGAAACAAAATTTAAATGCTGCACTAAAAGTTGAGATCTTAATTATAAAAAAGAGTGATGCGCCGCATACCAGCAAAGTTCATGTATACCAGTTGAAAGCTGTAAATACTTCGGTGAAAGATATTTCATTTAGTCTTACCGGTACAAATATTAATTGCGTTGGAAAGAAAAATAGTGGGATGGATATAAAGGTATATCAGGGTAACCCGGAAAATACGGATTTGCTTTCTTCCACTTCGCCAATGATCACAGTGCCTGCAGGTAGTTCGGTAGAATTTTATGTGAAACTCACAAGACCTGCAAATACTTTATTGAATACATGGAATTGCACGGAAGTTAAAGCCATTGGTCAGAATAATTTAATTCTGTCTGAAGGTGCAATTATAGAATCTTTTATTCCTGATCCTGCTGATTTCAGGTAATGGAAATAACGCTAATGGAAAAATATTTTTATGGGAAATTTTACAAAACTTATAAGAAGCGGATTATTGCTTGCGGTGATTGCTCTTATACAAACGCCTGCATCAGCACAGCTGCAGGTTGCCTTTGCACCGAGATTTTCTGATGCAGTGTATGGTGATTTCGTAACTATAGGCAATAATATGTTGTCTACTACGGCTTCGGGCAACTATACGGGAACAGATGGTAATCACAATATCACTTCTGTGTTTGTAGATATAGATGCGGATAATACCACCTTTAATTCAAGCAGTGCAAATTTGGTGGATCCAATTCCGAATACAAATTGTGTATTCATTAAAAAAGCATATTTATACTGGGCTGCAGCAGATTTTGAAGAAGCCAATATCGCTAATGAACCTGTATGGAATTATAATGATATAAAACTGATGTTGCCCGGATCTGCCACGTACACTACAATTACAGCAGACAATGTTGTGTACAGGGGAAGAACGACCCATTTTGTAAATGACCCTTATGTATGTTTTAAAGATATTACTTCTCTCGTACAGGGATTGGGAAGTCCGTATGGAAAATACCAGGTCGCAAATGTGCGGACGAAGAAAGGGGATTTAAATCCTGATCATACAGGCAGTAACGTTGGAACATCCGGTGGATGGCAGGTTATTTTTGTTTATGAAGGAACTAAAGATCCACAAGGGAATGCCATTTTGCCTGCTAAATATATTTCTGTATTTGATGGATATGCAAATGTTACTTCATCACAGAATAATTATAACATTACGATTTCCGGTTTTCAGACTCCTCCCGTTGGTAATATTCAGACGAAGATCATGTTTGGCGCCTTGGAAGGAGACCGCGACCTGACCGGTGATCAGTTCCAGATCAGGAATGTCGCAAATACTTTTGTAGATATGACTACGGGAAGCCTCAGACCTACGACTAATTTTTTTGATAGCAGGATCACGGCGGAAAATACGGATTATATAAACAGGAACCCCGCAAGTACAAATACGCTTGGATATGATATCGGTTATTTTACATTGAGCAATCCTGGAAATAGTATTATTACAAATAGTCAGACTTCTGCTGTTTTCCGCCTTACTTCCAACCAGGAAACTTATGGACTTTACATGGTGGGTTTTTCTACAGATGTATGGGCGCCCGATCTGTCACCGATGGTGCAGGTTTCAAGTCCCGGTACTGTTAATCCGGGGGATACCATATCTTATACATTCACTGTAAAAAATAGTGGAAATGATGATGCAAGAAATGTAGTGATCACGAGGACACTTCCTCCGGAAGTTGATCTGGTACAACCCGTTACACCGCTTCCTGCCGGTGTAACGTATTCTTATAATACAGGTACAAGAGTATTGTCATTCTTTATTCAGAATGGATTAGTGGATGTAGGAGATGCGGCTATTAATATCTCATATAAAACGGTACTTAAGGATCAGTGCTATTTTTTAGAAACTGCATGTCCTGCAAATATTAATGCACAAATATTGGCTACTTATACAGGCGTTCAGAATCCGAATACGCAAACTACGCTGAGTTCAAATGGGCTTACCGCTTGCGGCTTAGGAAATGATAAGCCGAATGTTACAACTGTAAATTCGCCATCTGCTGCCGGTTGGGCAACAAATGCAGGTGCATTGAATCGCACCGTTAATTGTAACGATGCGCCGGGTTTAGCTGCAGCAGAAGCGTTATTTCCGGCAACAACAAAATGTAATTTCACTTTAAATAAAGTAACAGGTTCTTTTGCGGCGATTGCCAATTCATGTCCTGTTATTGGAACATATACCAATACGTGGACCTTTACAGATAAATGCGGAAGAACAAGCCCGGTATTCACACAAATAATTACCGTTCAGGATACGACAAAGCCTGTATTTACAAGTCAACTGCCTGCTAATGCAATAGTCAATTGTAATGCAGTGCCGACAGCTCCTACGCTTACAGCTTCAGATAATTGCACGACGGGTACAGTTACATTTAACGAAGTTCGTACAAATGGTAATTGCGTAAACAATTACGTTTTATCGAGAACATGGATTGCCAAGGATGCATGCAACAACAGCATATCATATACGCAAACTTTAACGGTACAGGATACAACACGCCCTGTATTTGTTCAGTCACTTCCGGTGAATGCGGTCATATGCGGGAATCCCGCTCCGGCTCCGACTCTTACAGCAACTGATAATTGCGGACAGGCAACGGTTGTATTTACTGAATTGATAGATTCTGTTTCTGTTCCGGGTGTAAAAACTTACACACGCAAATGGACAGCCACTGATGTATGTAATAACAGTACAATCTATACACAAACAATTACATCAAATGCAATTAAGGTGACAACACAAAATCCTGTGATCTGTCAGGGGCAAAGTGTAACCGTCGGAAATCACACGTATACAACATCGGGAACATTTAAAGATACTTTGCAAACAAGTAAGGGTTGCGATAGTATTGTAACTACGAATCTTACGGTAAATCCTGTGAAGACGACAACGCAAAGTCCGGTGATCTGCCAGGGACAAAGTGTAACGGTAGGCAATCATACTTATACAACATCAGGAACATTTAAAGATACGTTGCAAACGAGTAAGGGATGTGATAGTATCATTACTACAAATCTTACAGTGAATCCTGCAATCGCAACAACACAAAATCCTGTGGTTTGCCAGGGGCAAAGTGTAACCGTCGGAAATAATATTTATACATCATCAGGAACATTTAAAGATACTTTACAAACAAGTAAAGGATGTGATAGCGTCGTTACCACAAATCTTACGGTGAATCCTGCAATCGCAACAACACAAAATCCTGTGATCTGCCAGGGAGAAAGTGTAACTGTCGGGAATCATATTTATACATCATCAGGAACTTTTAAAGATACTTTACAAACAAGTAAGGGATGCGATAGTATTATAACTACGAATCTTACGGTGAATCCTGTAAAGACGACAACGCAAAGTCCTGTAATTTGCCAGGGAGAAAATGTAACAGTCGGAATCCATACTTATAGTTCCTCAGGAACATTTAAAGATACACTACAAACAAGTAAGGGTTGCGATAGTATCGTTACTACAAATCTTACCGTAAATCCTGTGAAGACAACAACACAAAGTCCGGTGATCTGCCAGGGAGAAAGCGTAACGGTTGGGAATCATACTTATACTTCATCAGGAACATTTAAAGATACTTTACAAACAAGTAAGGGATGCGATAGTATCGTTACTACAAATCTTACAGTGAATTCTGTGAAGACGACAACGCAAAGTCCGGTGATCTGCCAGGGACAAAGTGTAACCGTCGGAAATCATACTTATACAACATCAGGGACTTTTAAAGATACTTTGCAAACAAGCAAGGGTTGCGATAGTATTGTTACTACGAATCTAACAGTGAATTCAGTGATCACAACAACACAAAATCCTGTGCTCTGCCAGGGGCAAAGTGTAACAGTGGGGAATCATACTTATACTTCATCAGGAACATTCACAGACACTCTGCAAACTTCTAAAGGCTGCGATAGTATCGTTACTACAAATCTTACCGTAAATCCTGTGAAGACCACAACGCAAAGTCCTGTAATATGCCAGGGTGAAAGTGTAATTGTAGGTAATCACATTTACACATCATCCGGAACTTTTAAAGACACTCTGCAAACTTCTAAAGGATGCGATAGTATAGTTACCACAAACCTTACCGTAAATCCTGTGAAGACTACAACGCAAAGTCCTGTAATATGCCAGGGTGAAACTGTAACTGTCGGAGATCACACCTATACATCCGCGGGAACATTTAAAGATACTTTACAAACTAGCAAGGGCTGCGATAGTATCGTTACTACAAATCTTATCGTAAATCCTGTGAAGACTACAACTCAAAGCCCTGTAATCTGTCAAGATGAAAGTGTAACTGTCGGAAATCACAATTATACTTCATCAGGAACATTCACAGACACTCTACAAACAAGCAAGGGTTGTGACAGTGTCGTTACCACAAACCTTACAGTAAATCCTGTAAAGACCACAACACTAAATCCTGTGATTTGCCAGGGTGGTCATGTAACGGTTGGAAACCATACATACTCAACAACAGGAATATTCAAAGATACCTTACAAACGAGCAAGGGTTGCGATAGCATTATCACTACCAACCTCACAGTAAATCCAAATACACAATTTATACAAGCACCGCATATTTGTCAGGGAGAAAGTATTACAGTAGGCACGATCATTCACAATCAAAGCGGCATCTATATAGATACCATTCGAAACAGTAAGGGTTGTGATAGTATAGTGTTTACAAAACTTACGGTTGACTCTGTCAAAACCGTAACGCAAAATCTTCAGATCTGCCAGGGAGAAAGTATAACTGTAGGCAGTCATACCTATTCAACTACCGGAACATTTACAGATACATTACAAACGAACAGGAGTTGCGATAGTATTATCACAACTCATCTTACGGTAAACCCTTTGAAAGCGACAACACAGAATCCGGTGATCTGTCAGGGCGAAAGTGTAACCGTTGGGAATCACATTTATACTTCTTCAGGAACATTCACAGACACTCTGCAAACGTCTAAAGGCTGCGACAGTAGCGTTACCACTCATCTTACCGTAAATCCCGTGAAGACGACAACACAAAATCCGGTGATCTGCCAGGGAGCAAGCGTAATTGTTGGAAATCATAATTATACTTCTTCGGGAACATTCTCAGACACGCTGCAAACATCCAAAGGCTGCGACAGTATTGTTACAACAAATCTTACCGTAAATCCTGTGAAGACATCAACACAAGATCCTGTGATCTGTCCGGGTGAAACTGTAACTATCGGAAATCACACGCATTCATCTGCGGGAACATTTAAAGATACTTTACAAACGAGCAAGGGTTGCGATAGTATCGTCACCACAAATCTTACGGTAAATCCTGTGAAGACATCAACACAAAATCCTGTGCTCTGCCAGGGACAAAGTGTAACTGTCGGAAATCATACATATAATTCATCCGGAACATTTACTGACACGCTGCAAACGAGCCAGGGATGTGATAGTATCGTCACTACTAATCTTATGGTAAATCCTGTGAAAACATCAACACAAGATCCGGTGATCTGCCAAGGTGAAAGTGTAACTGTCGGAAATCATACATATACTTCATCCGGAACATTCACAGACATTCTGCAAACAAGCAAGGGTTGCGATAGTACGGTTACAACAAATCTTACCGTAAATCCTGTGAAGGCAACAACACAAAATCCTGTGATCTGCCAGGGTGGAAGTGTAACTGTTGGAAATCATACATACACTTCATCCGGAACATTTACAGACATTCTACAAACAAGCAAGGGTTGCGATAGTACGGTTACAACAAATCTTACCGTAAATCCTGTGAAGACGACGACACAAAATCGTGTGATCTGCCAGGGAGAAACTGTAACTGTTGGAAATCACACATACTCTTCGTCAGGAACATTTACAGATACTTTGCGAACCAGCAAGGGATGTGATAGCATTGTTACCACAAATATTTCTGTAGATCCGTTTAAGACAACAACTCAGGATCCGGTAATTTGCCAGGGAGAAAGTGCAACTGTCGGAAATCATATTTATGCATCTTCAGGAACATTCATAGATACTTTACAAACGAGTAAGGGTTGTGATAGTATCGTTACTACAAATCTTACAGTGAATCCTGTGAAATCAACTTCACAAAGTCCGGTCATTTGCCAGGGCACAAGTATAATAGTCGGAAATCATACGTACACCTTATCAGGAACATTTACGGATACTTTGCAAACAAGCAAGGGATGTGATAGTATCGTAACTACAAACCTTACAGTAAATCCTGTGAAGACGATTACACAAAATCCTGTAATTTGTCAGGGCGCAAGTATTACCGTAGGAAATCACACTTACACATCATCAGGAACATTCACAGATACTTTACAAACCAGCAAGGGATGCGATAGTATTATTACAACAAACCTTACAGTGAATCCGGTGATCTCCAACACACAAAACCATGCTTTATGCCAGGGTGAAAGTGTAACCGTTGGGAATCATATTTACAATTCTGCCGGTACATTCCACGACACGCTTCAAACACGAAACGGATGTGACAGCATCATAATTACAATTATTACAATCAATCCTGTAAAGACAACAACACAGAATCCTGTGATCTGTCAGGGAGAAAGTATTACTGTCGGAAATCATAATTATACTTCATCAGGAATTTTTATAGATACGCTTCAAACGATCTCAGGCTGCGATAGTATTATTACTACAAGCCTTACAGTAAATCCTGTTAAGCGCACTGCACAAAGCCTTGTTATTTGCCAGGGCGAAAATGTGACGGTTGGAAATGCAGTTCATAGCCAAACAGGAAATTATATTGATACGCTGAATACAAGTTCAGGATGCGATAGTATTGTTTCTACAAACCTAACCGTAAATCCTGTGAAGGCAACTTCACAAAGTCACGTCATTTGTGGAGGTGAAAGTATCAGTGTTGGGAATATAATTCACAATCAAACAGGGATATATAGAGATACGCTGCAAACCAGCAAGGGCTGTGATAGTATCATTACAACGGACCTTACGGTAAATCCGGTTAAAATGATCACACAAAGCTTTATCATTTGTCAGGGTGAAACGGTGATAGTTGGAAATAATATTCATTCGCAAACTGGAACATATGTTGATACACTGCAGACAAGTTTAGGCTGTGATAGTATTGTAACAACAAACATTAATGTGAATGCAGTGAAAACAACAGCGCAGAGCTTTGTGCTTTGTTCACGCGAAAGTTTAACTGTTGGAAATATAGTTCATAACCAGACAGGAATATATATTGATACTTTACAAACCATCAGCGGTTGTGATAGTATCGTAACTACTGATCTTTTTGTTCGTGACGCTAATGAAACCAGACAAAGTTTTGTAGTGTGTGACGGAGAAAGTATTCTTGTCGGAAGCATACTTCATAACCTTACAGGAAATTATATCGATACGCTTCAATCGTTTACAGGTTGTGATAGTGTTTGTATGACAAACCTTTTGGTGAATGACAGGCATGCTGTTTCACAAAGCTTTTCACTTTGCAACGGTTCCAGCATTTTAGTCGGAAATATTATTCATGATCAGACAGGAATATATATAGATACTTTAAAAAATATCAGGGGTTGCGATAGTATTATTACCACTGACCTTTTGATCAAACCTGTAAATATGGTTGATGTGCGCGCGTTTATTTGTATTGACGATACAGGTTCCGGATCATTTGTCACTGTTGGCAACCAGACATTCAGTATTCCCGGAAGTTACCAGGTTACACTTCAAAATGTTTCCGGTTGCGATAGCGTAATAAATTTAGATCTGATTGGAAGGCTATGCGTTACTCAACCGGGATTGATCGATACGATAAGAGATACCGTGAGTGTGCGTATGATGGATACGGTTTGTTTAGGATTGATGCCATCATTTGACGCCACAGTTACCGCGTGCGATGGAAGTACATCAGGAACAGAAGTGCATGGTACCTGGACAATCTCTACAACTCTGCCGCATTGTTTATTGTATCACGCAGATTCGATTTTAGGAAGCGATATACTATGCCTCGTAGCCTGTGATTCTGTTGGAATAATTTATGTATGTGATAGTTCTATCGTGATCATCACAGTCATAGATTCCTTGCCGGTTGCAGAAGATGAATGCGTGGAAACAGATAAGGATACACCTATCCCGATATCTGTTTTACGAAACGACCGGGATCCGGATTTCGACAGGTTATATATTGATGGCATTGTGCAGCAACCATTATTTGGTACGGCACAAATCGATCCGGTTACACAAACGATTACCTATACACCAAATAAAAATTTCTGTGGAGCAGATACATTCTATTACGAAGTGTGTGATCATGTTTCGGGTTGTGATGTCGGTAAAGTATGTATCAATGTCAGGTGTAAATGTCAGCTGCCTCAGGTGATCACGCCGAACAATGACGGGTTCAACGATGTACTTATGATCCCTTGTATCAATAACGTTAACAATTCACATATAGTAGTGTGGAATCGTTGGGGATTATTGGTTTTTGAAAATGATAATTACAAGAATGACTGGGATGGGAAATATAACGGCGATTATTTGCCGCCGGGTACGTACTGGTACGCTGTTGATTTTAAAGATCCGGAAACACAGGAGCAAATCAACGAAGCAAATTATTTAATGATCATTAGGTAACCATTGAAAAAACACGATTATGAAAAATATAATTAAACACATGTGCTTCTTTACCCTGCTGTTTTCAGTGACGGCAGCAATAGCACAACAGGAACCATTAAACACCATGTTTGCATACAATAAGCTGCAAACGAATCCTGCATATACAGGAGCAAAGGATATGGTGAGCATTCGTGCTGTATACCGTCATCAGTGGTCAGGTTTACCCGGCGCGCCGCAAACTATTAATGTAAATATTCATGCGCCATTAAAAAATGAACGCATTGCACTTGGGCTTTCAGTTTTAAATGATAGGCTCGGTGTTACCAACCAGACATGGCTCATGGCTTCGTATGCTTACCGGATCCCTTTTAAGAATGATACCAAATTAAGCTTTGGGATAAGTGCAGGAATGCTGATCTATAAAACGAACATCACTTCATTGGATGCGATAGATCCATCAGATCCGTTATTGCAAAATAATCTTAAGGGTATAAATCCGAACCTTGGCGCAGGTATATATTATTACGGTCAGAAATTTTATGTAGGCGTTTCCATGCCGAATGTGCTGCCATTAAATTATATACATCACAAAGATGACAACAGTGTGCCAAACCGCTTTAAGCAGGTGCCGCATATATTTATTATGGGAGGTTATACTTTTGAAATGGGCAAGAAGAAAAATTTCTGGATACAGCCGCAGGTATTATTAAAATACATTACAAGTACACGGTACAAGATACCTTTTGAAATAGATGCGAATTTGACCTTTACATTATATAAGATCGCAAATATCGGGTTGACTTACCGTTCCGGTTTAGCAGATAAATTTGACAACAGGGAAAGTATTGATGCGATGTGCATGTTCACGATCCCGAAAGGATTTTCTGTGGCTTATTCCTATGACATCACTATTTCAAAAGTAAAAGCTTACGAAAATGGTACGCATGAAATAATGCTTGGGTATGATTTTGATCTGCGCAAAAAAGGAACGCGAACTCCAAGATACTTTTAATACAAAAGGTGAATCGTTATGATAACAATCATTCAAAAAATAAAAAACCTATCTATGTTAAAACGTAACTTGAAATACATAGTATTCCTTTTGCTGCTTACAAATAAAATAAAGGTAACAGCACAGGTGCAGGCAAAATATGAAATTGCACAAGGGTTGTATAACCGGCTGGCTTATAGTGAAGCCATAAAATATCTGAACGAATTCTTAAAGAAGAAAGATGATATTGACGGACAGATCATGCTGGCAAATTGTTACAGGAGAACAGGTCAACTTGATAAAGCTGAAGAGTGGTATCATAAAGTTGTTGCCAATAAGGATTTAAAAGATCCGCTTCAGCGTTTGTATTATGCACAGGTGCTGCAATCAAATGAAAAATATTCCGGCGCGGCATTGATGTACAATAATTATATGATGGCAGCTCCAAACGACAAAAGGGCAGCTAACCAGTTCAGTGCTTGTAGTGACATTAGTCAATACACCGGCGATTCATTGAGTTTTCTGATTCTTAACATGCCTTTTAATACAAACGGGTATGATTTCGGCGCTTGCATAAAAAGAAACAGGTTCTTTTATACATCCACCGGAAATAAAAATCAAAAGAATGTAAAAACCGATCGGTTTCTCAACGAAGCGTATATGAATTTATACGAAGTTCAGCTCGCAGATTCGGGAATTATGTCATCCGATCCAAAAGCATTGGAAACAGGAGTGAATACAAAATATCATGAAGGTCCGATGTGCTTCAGTCCTTTTCAGGATATAGTTTATTTTACGCGAAATGATTACAATCCTGATAAGAGTACCGGCAAGCTGGGTTTTGGTTCGGATAAGATCATCAACTTAAAAATTTATCAGGCGGAAATAAAAGTCGGGCAATGGATAAATGATGCAGAGCTTCCTTTCAACAGCAAGCAATACAGCTGCGGGCATCCCACCATCGATGCAGATCATAAAGTAATGTATTTTGCTTCGGATATGCCCGGCGGATTCGGCGGTACAGACATATGGCGTAGTGAATGGATCGGGGATAAATGGCAAAAGCCAAAAAATCTTGGACCAAAGATCAATACGGAAGGAAATGAAATGTTTCCGTTCTATCACCAGGGCGGCACACTTTATTTTGCAAGTGACGGATTGCCGGGACTTGGTGGTCTCGATATTTTCTCTGCTACTATGGAAAACCTCGAGCCGTCTAATGTAACAAACATTGGTTCTCCGATCAATTCCAGCAAGGATGATTTTGGATATTTGCTTTCTGATGATAAAAACAGCGGATATTTTTCAAGTGATAGATCCGGTGGGAAAGGAGAGGATGATATTTATAAATTCCTTCCTAACAAGTATGAACTTGAGGGATTGGTCGTAGACAAAAATACACAGTCGCCCATCCAAAGCTCCAATGTAAAAGAACTGCTTGTGTCTACAACGCTGGAAGAACCTGCTGAAGGAAAGGTGTTTGGTCCTGAAGGAGAGATCATGTGGAATAAAGTAATAAAGGAAATAAAGAAGCAAGAGTTCACTACGAATATAGAAGGAAAATTTTCCGATGTAGTGAATGGCACAGTGACCTATAAATTTTTGGCAAACGCCGACAACTATCAGCCTAACTTCACAAAGATCACGATCGAACCTGTAGAATCTACTCATAAATATTATGTGAAGGTGGAATTGTTGCCCATCATAGGAGAAGTTTTAGTGATCGATGCCAATACGAAAAAACCAATTGAAAATGCCCAGGTCGCCATCAATTCAAAATGTCTTACGAACAGCGTGAATATAAATACGCCTTCCACAGGAAAAAATTATTTCGAGCTTAAGAATAATTGTGATTACGATTTCCTTGCAAATGCGAAAGGATATCTTCCTTCATCTTCCAAAAAATCCGTGATCAATATACAAGACACTTTACATTATGTAATTGAACTTGCACCGATCAACAAAGAACCGATCGCACTCAAAAATATATATTATGACTTTGACAAATGGGATATCCGCGAAGATGCTGTTCCTGATCTGAATATGCTTTTGTCGTTCATGGTACAGAACCCTGACGCGATCGTTGAATTGGGTTCACATACGGATGCCCGTGGCGACGACGCTTATAATTTGAGATTATCTCAAAATCGTGCGCAATCTGTTGTGGACTGGCTTATCCAACATAAAATATTAAAAGATAAAATTGTGCCAAAGGGATATGGTGAGACCAAACCTCTGAACACGTGCACCAACGATGTAAAATGCTCCGAGGAAGACCACCAGAAAAACAGGAGAACGGAATTCAAAGTATTAAATGCGGGGGAAGTAACAGTTTCCCAGGATAAAAAAGATGTAAAGGTCAACAAGTGTAAGAATTGTCCTTTTTGATAAGAAAACAAGTTCAAATATTAACAAAAAATTAATTGATTTAGATCAATGAAAGGCTTGGTATTTTAATAAATAATATACAATTTTGTACCTATAATGCTACTGAGGAAATGGGATTTGGTTACATAAAAACTTCATCGGATTTTAATAAATAGGGCTTCAGATTATTCATATGAAGCTATTTGAATCATAAGTAAAAATATCCTTTTTTGTATTTTTAGGGATTAATTTGCTGTACTCAACTTTATTTAAAAATGCTGGCCGGAAGTAATTCCGGCTTTTTTTATTTGACTATCAGCTTCTTAACAAAGTATTTATTCTTTTAGATGAATATGTCCCCTAACCGTATTATTTTTGTGAAATTAAATTTATATCACATTTGCGCTGCACGCAAATTCTAAATAAAAAAGATGAGTTGTAATAGTTGTGGAACCAGTGTTGGCGGCGTGCCAACGGGTTGTAAAAGTAACGGGCATTGTGCTACAGGTGGTTGTTCAAAGTTGGAAGTTCACGATTGGCTGAGTGATATCACTGCTGATCCTTATGCCAGGTATAATATTCACGAAGTAAGCTTTAAAAATGGTTCGCGAAAAGGTTTTTACCGCAATGAGAAACGTATAGATCTCTATACCGGCGATTATGTGATCGTGGAAGCTGTTGCAGGTTATGATCTCGGACAAATAACATTAAGCGGCGAACTGGTGCGTTTGCAAATGAAGAAAAAACGCATCAAGGAAAATTCGGAAGATATCCGGAATATTCTTCGCATTGCAAAAGATAATGAACTGCACTTAATGGAGCAGGCGCGTGCCAAAGAAAAACAGACCATGTTGAAAGCGCGAATTCTTGCGCGAAATCTTGGATTGGATATGAAGCTGGGTGATGTGCAGTTCCAGGCTGATGGAAGGAAAGCTACTTTTTATTATACTGCCGATGGTCGTGTTGATTTTCGTGAGTTGATCAAGGTGCTTGCAGGAGAATTTAGAGTGAAGATCGAAATGAGACAGATCGGTGCAAGACAGGAAGCGGGAATCGTTGGCGGAATAGGCTCTTGTGGAAGAGAACTGTGCTGTTCTACGTGGCTGACCAGTTTTAAATCAGTAAATACAACTGCAGCACGCTATCAGAATTTATCAATCAATCAAACAAAGCTCAGCGGACAATGCGGCAGATTAAAATGTTGTCTCAATTATGAGCTCGATACTTATCTCGATGCTTTGCGTGATGTCCCTGAAAAAGCGGAAACACTCCAATTGGAAACCGGTGAGGCTCGATTAATGAAAACGGATGTATTGAAAGGATTGATGTTTTATACCGTGAAAGGTTCAGGTACATTTTATCCCATCTCGTTGGAAAATGTAAAAATGATCTTAGAGATGAATGCAAATGGCAAACGACCTGCAGATATTACAGAGCTCGTAGAAGTTGAAGAAAAAGCAGGTGCTGAAGAAGTGCTTGAGTTTGCTGATGTTGTAGGACATATTTCTCTTGCGAGCCTGGATCGTAAAGACAAAAAAGAGTATCACAGAAACAAGCAGCAAAATCGTCCGCAAGGAAATAATCGCCAGCAGCCAAATAAGGAAGTTCGTGGTGATGCGCAAACTCAAAACAGGCAGCAACAAAAACCACAAAACAGACCACAGCAGAATAAACCTCAGAATGAACGACAAAATCCTCAACGACAAAATCGTCCACCAAGACCAAACAATCCCGGTAATAATCCCAACAGGAATGATTCTCCGAAAAAATCATAAGATCTACGGACTGATATTCTTCTTATGTCTATTGTTGAATAATTGTTTTGCTCAAAAGAATAAAGAGAAACCCTTTCTACCTGTTAATGCAATGCCTGCTGAATTCAGAAAACAGATCCATACCGTTAACAGTGAATTTAAATTTGCATATGGCATGCGATTGGATTCTGTGATGCGTGAGATCCGTAATTATACTCCGCAGGAGGTACGAGGATTTATTTTAAGAGAGAAAGATTACGAAAAAATATTTCGCTGTCCTTTCTGGATCGCGATGGACAGTGCACGTTATTGTTCCATGATCCCTGTATTAATTGACTTATTGACGGATACGACCTATGTTGGCTTAACAAACGCAAATGATGTAACCATATGGTGCCGTGTAAAGACAAATCAATTGGTTTATAATTCTGCTAACTACCAAATTGACGATGATATTTTTAAAGTTTGCGGTCGGGCGAGCTGGATATTAAAACGATTAACTAAAAATGAATTCGGTATTATCCGCTGTGAAACAAAAATGGAAGATATTTTTCCGATTCAGCAGCAGTGGAAGAAATGGTTGACTACACTAAAAGTGAAATGAAAGATGTCGTCATCCTAAACTTGATTGCTTCGCCAGTTCGCTTCGCTCGTGTCAGGATCTAAAAAATCCAATTGTTTTCTCAACCGCAGTCCTTGAATCTTTCGATAATTTGTTTTCTGTCCACGGATGTTTTCCGCCAAACGTGTGATCTGCATCCTCAATTAAAAATAATTCACTTTTTTTATTCCACTCATGGAGTTGTTCAGCGGAATAATATGGAACAGAACTGTCATTTGTGCCATGAACGATTAACCATGGCACCTCAATTTCTTTTGCAGCCCCTGGTATGTTAAGTCTTTCTTTATTTGCGATATAATTTTCATACAGCTGGTAATTCAGCGGCATATTTTGATTTGTACGTGAATTAAAAGTGTACAATATCCCCTCATTTTTCCACTTCTCAATATCCTGAGATTGCACAAAGTCTTCTATATCTTTCACGCTTGCCCATGTTTCCAGTTTTTTTATCCGCTTATCTTCATGCGTTTTCAGTATTGCCGTTCCACCGCCGCGGCTATGTCCCATTAAATAAATTTTATCCGGATCACCGGAATATAGTTTTGCATTTTGTTCTATGAAATCAATGACCAGTCCCAAGTCATTCAACTCAACAGTAAAATTATTTTCAGCAAATGCATCCAAGTCTGCAAAGTCTGTGGGCTGCTCAACAGTTGTTCCGTTAAATGAAAAATTGAATTTCAAAAAAACAAAATTATTTTTGCAAAATTCTTCCGCAACGAGATCAAAATGTCCCCAGTTTTTAAATCCTTTAAAACCATGACAAAAAATAACGATGGGTTGAAAGCTATCGTTTTCGATATAACAAATATCCAGCATAATTGGTCTTACAGAAGAGCCTTTAATAATAATATCGCCGGTCTTTTTCATTTTGTATATCGGGATTAAGCGTTTACCTTTAACAAAAATACACAACTTATGAGCAATAAGGTAGACAACCTGAAAGCTCCGATTGAAAAAGAATTGGAATTGTTTGAGCACAAGTTTCGCGAGGTAATGCGGAGTCATGTGGCATTGCTGGATAAGGTGAATTATTATATTTACCAGCGAAAGGGAAAACAGGTGCGTCCGATGTTTATCTTTTTATCCGCGAAGATGTGTGGCGAGGTAACAGAGGCAACATTTACAGGCGCATCGCTGGTAGAGTTGTTGCATACAGCTACGCTCGTGCACGATGATGTTGTGGATGATGCTTATGAACGGCGAGGTTTTTTTTCTATTAATGCCTTATGGAAAAATAAGATCGCAGTTTTAGTGGGAGATTATTTTTTATCGAAAGGTTTATTGCTTGCGTTAGATACCAAGAATTATAACTTGCTGCATATTGTTTCTACTGCTGTTAAGCGCATGAGTGAAGGGGAGTTGCTGCAGATGGAGAAAGCGAGGAGACTCGATATTGATGAAAGTGTTTATTTTGAAATTATCCGTAATAAAACGGCTTCATTAATTGCTGCCGCCTGCGAGGTAGGTGCCGCATCCGCAACAGATGATACGGAACTGATAGAAAAAATGCGGCTGGTTGGAGAGCATATCGGCGTTGCGTTTCAAATAAAAGATGATTTGTTTGATTATGGCGAAGCAGATATAGGTAAGCCACGCGGAATAGATATTAAAGAACGGAAAATGACGTTACCGCTTATTTACACCCTGAATAATTCATCAAAAGAAGAAAAAAAATGGATCATTAATACGGTGAAGAACCATAATGAAGATAAAGAGCGCGTGAATGAATTAATAAAATTTATTCAGACTAAGGGGGGTATTGAATATTCTGAGAAGAAAATGTATGAATTTAAACAGAACGCATTTGATATTATTGATACAATAAAAGATTCAGATGCTAAAACAGGATTGCTGGATCTGGTAAATTATATTACAGAAAGGAATTATTAAAATGCAGGTTGCTCCTCAAATACCAAATAACAAAGAAAAGATCTTTGTGCAATCTTTCACGCTGTTTGTGGGTGTGTTGTTATTAGGGGTCAAGTTTTTTGCTTTTTTTAAAACCAATTCAAACGCGATCCTTACAGATGCACTTGAAAGCATCATAAATGTAATAGCTGGTGGCTTTGGCTTATACAGCTTATACTTAGCCGCTAAGCCACATGATGAAGACCATCCGTACGGACATGGAAAGATCGAATTTATTTCTGCAAGTATTGAAGGCTCGCTGATCTTATCTGCCGGTATTGCCATGATCATAAAATCGAGCTATAATTTATTTTTTCCTATTCATATTGCAAAACTCAATATCGGTATGATCTTAGTGGTCGTTTCAGGGTTTGTGAATTATCTGATGGGAATTTATGCTGCACGTCAAGGTGAAAAAAATAGTTCTTTAGTTTTGGTTGCCAGTGGTGCGCATTTAAAAGCGGATGCTTATACGTCTCTCGGGTTGCTTGTAGGTTTATCTCTTATTTTACTGACTCGTTTATTCTGGCTGGATAATGTTGTTGCTATTATTATGGGCATTGTGATTATTTATAGTGGGTATAAAATTTTAAAACGATCCGTAGCAGGTATCATGGATGAAGCTGATTTTGCGTTGCTTTCAAAAGTAGTTCAACACCTCAATGGAAACAGAAGCATGAACTGGCAGGACATTCACAATTTAAGAATCATCAAATTCGGGGACCAAATTCATATTGATTGTCATGCTACCATTCCATGGTATTTTAATGCAGTGGAAGTGCATGAGGAATTAAAGCTTATCGAACAAAAAATGAAAGAGGTCATTCCGAATAACCTGGAAACCTTTATTCATGCGGATCCTTGTTTGCCGAAATCCTGTAAAAGTTGCTACAAAGATGATTGCCAGCACCGTATACATCCATTTGCACGAAGAATTGAATGGGATCTGGAAAATGTAATGAAAAATGAAAAACATTTTTTGTGAAAAACTTGCAACTTCCGACAAAAATACATAAATTTGTGACAGATGTCGTACGATGAAAAAGAAACAAAATATAAAATCAGCTTCAGTTAAAGTAAAAGAGGTATCTGTTCTTCAGGAGCCTGAAGTACAATACATAGCCGGTAACACTGCCTTTCCTTATCGCATCATAGATACAGCCCGTGATGGGATTTCTAAAGGTTCCTTTATGAATTTTATCAATAAATTTGATTATACACTACGCGAAGTAGCTTCTGTTCTGAACCTTTCGGAACGCACCTTGCAACGCTATGAAAACTCTGATAAACTAAGCAAGGATGCTTCAGAGCGAGCATTGCATTTTAAACGCTTATATACAAAGGGAGAAACCGTTTTCGGTTCTATCGATGCTTTCAATGAATGGATGAAAACATCAAACTTGCTTTTCAATAATAAAAAGCCAATGTCATACCTCGATACTTCTTTCGGTTTTGAAATGCTGGAAGATGAATTGGGTCGCATTGAACACGGCATATTTGCTTAAACTTCTTAAAATTTTTGATGCTTGTATATAGAATTTGCAGGGACGAATTTGCTAATGATTTAACGGGTCTCGGTGCAAGGTTATACGGCGGGCGCTGGAACAGCAAAGGCATTTCTATGCTGTATACTTCCTCCTCAAGAGCCCTGGCAACATTAGAAATTCTTGTTCATATGCCGGCAACTATTACACTCGTTGATTACAGTATCATTACGATTGATGTACCGGAAGCCAGCATAGAAGAAATTCCATTTTCCGTTATCAAAAGTGAGTATGAAATTTATGGATTAAATGCGAATTTCAGTTGGATAGGAGATGGCTTTTGCAGGAAAAATAATCACCTTCTTTTAAAAGTGCCTTCCATAATCGTCAGGGAAGAATTTAATTATCTAATAAATCCCGGGCACCGGTTATTCAAAGAAGTAAAAATTAAAGAGAGGAAACCATTTGCATTAGACACGCGATTGATAAAATGATTATTCTTTTACAGCTTTTTTTCTAAGCTCAAAATTCTGCCCGAGATAAACCCTACGCACCTGTTCATCTTCACTTAATTCATCTGCAGTGCCTTGCTTGATGATCTTTCCTTCGAATAAAAGATATGCCCTGTCCGTAATGGAAAGTGTTTCGTGTACATTATGATCGGTGATGAGGATACCGATGTTTTTAAATTTTAGTTTTTCTACAATGTGCTGGATGTCTTCCACCGCGATCGGATCTATCCCTGCAAATGGCTCATCCAATAAAATAAATTTCGGGTCGGAAGCCAATGCTCTCGCTATTTCCGTTCTGCGGCGCTCACCACCCGACAATAATTTTCCCGGTGTCTTGCGCACATGGTTCAATCCAAATTCTTCTATCAGCGTTTCTAACTTATCTCTTTGCTCAGATTTTTTTAAGGATGTAAATTCCAAAATCGCCCTGATGTTATCTTCCACATTTAATGTTCTGAACACAGAATTTTCCTGAGGTAAATAACCGATGCCGAGTTTTGCGCGCCTGTACATCGCCATAGAAGAAATGTCCCGGTCGTCCAGGAAAACCTTACCCTGATCAGGTGTTACCAAGCCAACCGTAATATAAAATGAAGTTGTTTTTCCCGCGCCATTCGGTCCGAGTAAACCTACAATTTCTCCCTGGTTAACCTGGATGGAAACATTGTCGACAACTCTGCGCTTGCTGTACGTTTTGATAAGGTTTTCTGCCCGTAAGATCATTATTGTAAATCTTTCAATTTGAATTCAATTTTTGTCTGGTTGTTCCAGACATTCGGATAAAGCTGGTAACAAATATCAAATGATTCTTTTTTCTCCATGATCTTCATATAATTTCCCATTCCAAATCCAACACCGTTTTTGGGATCCTGACCATCTTTTAAAATATTTAATTTGAGATGATTGCCGTTTAATATTTTGCTGAAGCCGGTATCATAAACATCCTTCGTTACAAAATTCGGACACATATTTCCGGGACCAAAAGGTGCCATCTGCACTAAAATATTATAGAATCTTTCGTTTATATCCGTCAACTCTATTTCTGCATCGATCTCAATTTGCGGAATTAATTGTTCTGCCGTTATACGTTCCGTAACGATCTTATCAAACTGTTGAGAGAATGCTTCAATCTGGTCGAGTTCGATCGTTAAGCCTGCGGCATATTTATGTCCGCCGAATTGTACGAGATGATCACTGCATGCATCAATGGCATCGTGCAAATCAAAACCGGGAACGGAGCGACCTGAACCAACCGCTTTCCCATTTGAAGCTGCAAGAATAATTGTAGGACGATGATATTTTTCTATTAGTCGTGAAGCAACGATACCGATGACACCTTTATGCCAATGCTCACGGTATAGCACCGTCGTCTTTCTTGCTATCATTACTTCATCGCCATCGATCATTGCAAAAGCCTCTTCTGTGATATCTTTATCCAGTGTTTTGCGGTTCGTATTATTCAGCTGTACTTTTTTTGTTTTTTCAATCGCTGTATCATAATCATCTTCGATCAATAAAGTCACTGCCTCAGAGCCATGTGCAATTCTGCCGGCTGCATTAATTCGCGGACCAATGATAAAAACAAGATCAGTGATGTCTAAAATTCTTGTCAGTTTTAATTCACTCATCAGCGCTTTTATTCCGGCGCGTGGATTTGTATTTATTCTGTCTGTTCCGAATTTTGCAAGTATTCGATTTTCACCGGTGATAGGCACAAGATCAGATGCAATACTTACAGCTACAAGATCGAGTTGATCATAAATTTTTTCCGACAGCATATCATGTTTCATGGCATATGCCTGGATCAGCTTAAAACCAATACCGCAACCGCTAAGTTCTTTGTACGGATATTCACAATCTTTTCTTTTAGGATCCAGAACCGCTGCTGCGCCAGGAAGAATTTCACCCGGTAAATGGTGATCGCAAATGATGAAATCGATATTTCTTTCTTTTGCGTAATCTACTTTATCATTGGACTTAATGCCACAATCAAGTGCAATGATCAGGTTGAAATTATTGTCTTTTGCGAAATCTATACCTTGAAATGATATACCATAACCTTCTGTATATCTATCAGGTATGTAATAGGCAACATCTTTATAAATTTCTTTAAAAAAAGAATATACAAGAGAAACAGCAGTTGTGCCATCTACATCATAATCGCCATAGATCAGAATACGCTCATTATTGGCAAGGGCATTTTCAATCCTTAAAATAGCGACATCCATATCCTTCATCAGGAACGGATCGTGCAAGCTGTCAAGGCTAGGACGGAAAAAATTCCGGGCTTCCTCAAAAGTTTTTACACCCCTCAGTACTAACAATTTACATAGTACACGGTGAATGTTCAATTGCTTTTGTAAGTCATCCACAATGGCTTCATCAGCATCTAAATATTTCCAGCGTTTCTGAGGTAGCATATAATTTCCAGGAGTATCAAATTTATTAAATTGTATCGGTAATAAAGAATTTTTACTAAATTGATTAAGGTAAAAGTAATTTTGATTTAATACATATTGCTTTGTGGAAAAGCGCAACTTCCTAATTTTGCAAAACAACTATCGACATGACAGAACTAATCAAAAAATTTATTTATACTTCCATTGGGGTCGCAACCATCACCAATGAAAAATTTAAAGAACTGGTTGAAGACCTTATCCAGAATAGCCAGTTTACTGAAGAGGAAGGCAAGCGTATTGTAGATAGTTTCTTATTCGATGTCAGGCAGCAGGTTGATTCTATCAATGCGAATATCCAAGTAAAAGCAGACGACCTTTTTCAACGATCAGGAATTCCTGCCATCCAGGATTTAAAAAATAATATAGAAAATTATATAAGGGATATTAAAGAAAATCCTTCGTTACTTTTGAAACATTCGAGACATAAATGAATCAACAAAAACCTATAAGGTTTTGAAAACTTATAGGTTTCTATGTTGAAGATTTTTAGAAGATATCAAAGCTTTCATTTCCTTTTCCTTCTTCATCTTTCATGAAATTACCTTTAGACGGCAACGTTTTATAATTTGAAAATTCCTGCATCTCTTCATACAATCCGCCGGCATCATAAAACCGTCCGAAGTTTTTATTAAACCGCAGGTTAACATTTCCTGTAGGTCCGTTTCTATGTTTTGCAATGATGAGTTCTGCTACACCTTTTAGTGAAGCGCCGTCAGCGCCTTCATTCAGATTATAGTATTCAGGGCGATATAAGAACATCACCATATCTGCATCCTGTTCTATCGATCCTGATTCACGCAAATCCGAAAGCTGCGGTTTTTTTTCTCCGCCGCGTGTTTCAACACTCCGGTTTAATTGCGATAAAGCGATCACCGGAATATTTAATTCTTTTGCCAAACCTTTTAATGATCTTGAAATAGATGAAATTTCCTGTTCGCGGTTCATGCCTTTATCTCCTGCTCCGCTCATCAATTGCAAATAATCGATGATCACCATTTTTATTCCATGCGCATTCTGCAAGCGCCGGCATTGTGCGCGCAACTCATAAATATTTATGGCAGGCTGATCATTGATATATATAGGCGCCTGTGATAATTTTTCCACTTTGTCTCTCAATATCGCATATTCATTATCGCTCATTTTTCCGTTCGCTACTTTTTGCGCATCGATCTCGCATTCCAATGAGATCAAGCGTTTTGCTAGTTGCACGGCACCCATTTCCAAAGAAAAAATTGCAACCGGCATATTAAAATCCACTGCTGCATTGCGCGCTAAATTTAAAACGAATGCGGTCTTTCCCATGGACGGTCGCGCTGCAACGATAATAAGATCTGTAGCCTTCCAGCCTGCTGTGAGTTTATCCAATTCAAGATAACCGGATGGAACAGAATCTTCGAGTAAGCCATCTTCGCGGTTGATCAATCCATCTATTTGCATAATGGATTTCGAGACAAGCTGACCGATACCCTGCGTAGAGTTGCGTAAGTTTTTATCGGTGATCTCATAAATGCGTTTTTCTGCAGTATCTAAAAGATCGAAAACATCTGTTGTGTCTTCGTAAGAATCGCGGATAATATCATTTGAAATACGGATCAGTTCGCGCTGAATAAATTTTTGGATGATGATACGCGCGTGAAATTCAACGTTTGCAGAAGATGCAATTTTATTGGTTAATTCGCTTAAGTAATATGCGCCGCCAATCTCTTCGAGTTTTGCCTGTTTACGTAATTCTTCAGTTACTGTTAACAGGTCTATCGGCTGTGATTTTCCGAACAATTCCTGGATGGCGCGAAAGATTGTAGAATGCGCATCAACATAAAAACTTTCAGGTTTTAAAATATCAGAAACATAGCTGATAGCATCTTTTTCTATTAAAATTGCACCTAAAACCGCTTCCTCTAATTCACGTGCCTGCGGGGGTATTTTTCCGTATAATAAATTAGAAATATCTTCAGTCTTATTACGTGTAAACCGCGTAGTACGTTTGTTCGTCGTATTATCTTCCATAGCTCTACGAAAATACAATTATAACTTTGTTCCGAAATTGCTATTAGTCAACTTTAATCTGTTAATAAACTCAAAGCCGTGGAACGTATGGTTTAGTATTTGAGATAGAATTCTTTACTTAATCACCAAATACGAGTATGTTGAATAATGACTTTTTTGAGTGTACAACTCGATTTTTTTTGTTGAAAAGACTGTGGATGAAGTGTGTATAAAAGGGGGAAATAAATTATAAAAATTTACATGCTTAGCAAAGATCAAGATTATCCGAAAGCATTTTCCCCGGTAAGATCCATTCCCGTGATCAGTAAATGGACTTCATGCGTTCCTTCATAAGTAATCACGCTTTCCAGGTTCATGGCATGGCGCATAAACGGAAAATCTCCCGTGATTCCCATAGCGCCGCAGATCTGCCTGCAATCGCGCGCAATGCGTAAAGCAGTTTCTACATTATTGCGTTTCCCCATGGATATTTGTGCCGGCGTTATTTTTCCTTCGTTATTTAATTTTCCTAATTGCATTGCCAGTAATTGGGCTTTCGTCAATTCCGTAAGCATCTCCGCTAACTTTTTTTGTGTCAACTGGAAACCGGCTAACGGCTTTCCGAATTGTTTACGTTCCTTGCTGTATTCAACGGCATGATGAAGACAATCCATCGCTGCGCCCATGCTGCCCCAGGCAATGCCGTATCGCGCAGATGATAAGCAGGAAAGCGGCGCTTTCAAGCCTTTTGCGAGCGGTAGAATGTTTTCTGCAGGAATTTCAACGTCTTCAAAAATAAGCTCGCCGGTAATGGATGCGCGTAAGCTCCATTTGCCTTTTATTTCAGGGGCTGAGAAGCCTTTCATGCCACGCTCTACAATACACCCGATAATATGTCCGTCTTCATTTTTTGCCCAAACAACGGCAATATCCGACAACGGAGAATTAGTGATCCACATTTTTGCTCCGTTGAGTATATATTTATCTCCGGATTTTTTGATGCGCGTTTCCATTCCCGACGGATCGCTGCCGTGATTCGGTTCCGTTAATCCGAAACATCCGATAAATTCACCCTTTGCTAATTTCGGTAAGAATTTATTTTTTTGTTCTTCACTTCCGAACTTCCAGATCGGGTACATCACCAATGAGCTTTGCACGCTTGCGCAGCTTCTTACACCGGAATCTCCGCGTTCGAGTTCCTGCATGATCAAGCCATAAGAAATCAGATCAAGTCCACCGCCGCCATATTTTGTTGGTATATACGGACCTAAAGCACCGATCTCTCCCAATTCTTTTACAAGATGTTTTGGAAATTTATTATGCTCTGCACAATCTTCTATAATTGGAATCACCGCAGTGTTTACCCAGCTTCTTATACTTTCCCGGATCAGCTTTTGCTCTTCAGTCAATTGTTCATCCAAATTCAAATAATCAAATCCACGGTATGATGCAGCATATCTGTTTTGCATAATTCTTTTACTTTACGACATAAATCTATTTAATTTTTATGAGACTATGGCTTTGATAATTTTTAATTAGTTTCGCTACGGTTTTTATAGATAATAAAGTGATGCAAAAAAAACTCCGGATAGGTTTGGAAGGTATGGAATTCCATGCGCATCACGGTGTGTATGAAGAAGAGCGTATAAAGGGCGGGAAATATATTGTAGATGTTTTTGTTTATACGGATGCAATGCAGGCAGAATTATATGATGATCTGAACGGTACAGTTAATTATGAAAAAATTTATAGCACAGTGGAACAAAGTATGCAGCAGCCTGTAAAACTGATCGAACATTTAGCAAGAAAGATCCTGGATGATTTACGCATTTTTATTTCAAAGGATGATCAAATTCGGATCAAAGTAAAAAAGCTGTTCCCTCCTCTAAGTGGCAAGGTAGCTGCAGGAGTAGTGGAAATTGAAGATTAACTAAAAATATACTGCGAAACAGCACATAAACAAGCACTTAGTTTGCATTTTGAAAAAAGGAAAATATAACTATATTTGCAGTTCACAAAATGGTCGGTTGGCCGAGAGGCTAGGCAGAGCTCTGCAAAAGCTCGTACGGCGGTTCGAATCCGCCATCGACCTCCACCTTTGGTGATAGCCCCTTGAATGTCAACATATTCAAGGGGTTTGTTTTTTACAGCGTATGAATTAGCGTAATAATCGGTATCGTATTAATAAAAAAGAGGCATTTCTGCCTCTTATTAGTTTCATTCCATTTTGAGTTGTTTCATAATGTGTGAAACGAGATATCGCTTGCGATTGCTTAAGCGAAATGATGGCTTAATCGTACCGAAAGCTTCAAGACGTAAAAGTGTGTTTTCACTAATCTGAAGCATCTGCATGACTTGTTTAGCCGTGAGGATTTTATCCTCTTCCTTTTTCTGTTCCATGAATTCCATGTATTGTTATCTCACATTGACTGTGATTATACCTAAACTACGATTTATTCCAATACAGTGCAACCTTAATTAAAGGTGCAATACATTTTTATTATTATTCCAACAGCATAGACTTTACTTGTTCCCGAAAATTCATTTTATTAAGCCAATAGATAGACCCATTATGTCTTTTTCATTTTGGTGCAATATTTATAAAGTAAGAAACATAACACGGAACCGCCCCCACGTGGTTCTCCTATTTATAAACCAGAAGTAAATGAGAAATGCTGAATTATTAGACAAATTAAATAGCGGAAAGATGAAGAAATTCTTTAAGCTAAATCAATTGAAAGAGATAACAGGTTTACAAGACAGAGCCTTAAAATACCGTATGCTGTATGTTAAGAATAAATATATTGACATACCCAGCAGATTGAAAAAATTGGGACGAAGTTGGCAAATACATTATTCAATAGTGTACGAGTTCTTTCCTAAGAGAAAAAGAATTGAAACAACCGTATATACATACCCGTGGGCGAACATTGTAAGTTGGAATCCAGAAAACAACTACGACGCTGCGTACCACGAAGAATTGATACAACAGATAAAGAAGCAACTGCCGAATAATAAAATCCTTTATGCAATTGAACTGGACAGCCGACAAGTTAAGCATGTACACTTTATAACGGATGCGCAGAAGGTTGACTTAGATAAAGCTGTGAATGATACGTTAGATTTATTCATGTCACATAAAATCGCAAATAAGGTGAGAAAAGAATACAAGCTCGAAATAAATAAGATTTACCACAAGTATAATGTGGTGGATTATCTCCGCAAAGCTCCAGTAGCAAGCGGAATCATAAATTAAGACAGATATGAAAAAAGAAATTATTAACCTTGACAACATGCCAATGACGAAAGCGTTGCTGATTGATTACATCATGTTCATGTACGGTGAAGCGTATGATATAAGCCATGAGTATTTGGTCATGGAATACCTAATGCTTAAGCGAGAAAATCGTTTGCATGAATTGTTCCAACAGGAATTACTTGACAACACAGGTGCCCTGGAAGAGGACTTTATTTGGCGGTAACATCGTTACGCAACATACATACGAAAACTTGCCTTAGTTTAATGAAACCTTCCATATGGCGTTTAAATTTTCTGGGAAAATTACAAGTACCGAAAAGGACGTTATAGCTTCCGTTAATGTTCACAAAAGGTTGGTTGGAATTGCCGAATTCATACAAGAATCATAAAATAATATCATATGCTGATTAAAAATTTCCCATAAAATGACCATAGAAGAAATAGGTGCAAAGATACAATTGAAGCAAGCCCAAATACAGGCTGAGTCTGACCAACATAGAAAGCAAGTATTATCAAAAGAGTTACATGTATTACAACTGCGTAAGGAGATAGAAACTATAAAGCAGCAGATTAGTAGATTACCATGATGTTTTACCTACTCCTTTACACGTTGGACACCTTTCTACTTCATCCTTATTTTTTTCATTTTTGGATAGAAGTCGTCCTGTACCTTGGCATACTGTACAATCAAATCGTGAATCTACTGGTTGTGAGTCTTCTGGTTGTAAATCTAATGGTGAATCTACATTAATTAGATTGTTAGCAATATTTGACAAACTCTGAAATATTACTATAAAAAAAATTATTTCGGTAATCGCCATAACAATATTTATTACAGAATAATAATCTTTAAGCTTATCGGGTTTAATGTTTAAAATCTCATCAACGGTCATCAGGGTGGGATAAGTATCGCTTAAAAACAACTGGGGATTTTCACGCAATAAAGCAAAGATTATGGCAAAGATAATTTGTATAATTAGGACGTTACGAAGAGTCATAACTGAATTACCAGCTACTTTAATTCTATTACTATTCATAACTTAATAAGTTTGTTTTCCAGTACCCTTGCATGATGGACAAACTTTATATCCATCATAACTGTTTACAAAACCTGTTCCATTACACATCTCACATTTCGGATAATTTGCTTGATGTCTTTCAACAGTAGTCGGTGATGCGACACCGCAATAATTACAGAATCCATTTACATAATGTCCAAAACCACACGAGACACATTTTTCTCCCGAATATTGGTCTACCTTATCAAGTAATTTATTCACTTCTGCCGTATGCTTCCTGCCACATTCTGGACTACAAACATAACATTGATAGGGATAGCTACAAGGTTTCCATATGCCTTCAGATGCTTCTTCATAACCATTACCTTTAAATTTACGACCACAAATACTACATGTATTTTCTTTTACCTCTTCTGTAACAGTTTTGGAGCTTTCAGTTTGACTATTATTCATTTGGTTATAATCAGAAGTCTTTTCGCTATTCGGTACAGCGACAGGGATTATAGCTATAATAATAAGTGAAATAAGAAATACAATTACGCTTCCTACTCCTATGCGCAGATAAGACTTTTGGCTTATGGAGAGAACAGACGTGTGAACATTATTTCCTTTCTTAAAAGAGCTATGGGCGTTATAACCAGTCATTCCAAATAAGCTAAATGCCATGGATATAAAAACGATGCAAATGAAAATAACCATAATAATACATTACTGATAAGCTAATATAATAAATTTCTAAAGTGAAGATAATAAAATCGGAGAAAACTCCGCACGCTGAATAAAGATTTCAAGATTCCGATGTGGATTTTTGCTGAATGCAAAGCCAGTTGGACAAGGTTAAGGATGAAGTCACAGAGCGAATTCACAAACTCTTTATGACTAAGTTTGGCGGTAATAAATTACAATTTGCCAAAGCCTCTGGGTGCAATGAAAAAACAATCCGATTGTTATTTGATGAGGGGCAGGGTATGACGTTGAATTTGTTATTCAAGTTGGCTTTTGCGTTGGATGTAACACCGTCAGAATTATTGGACGGGTTATCACTTAAAACCTCTTCCAAAAAGTAGTTTTCTATATTGCAACCATATATACAGGCGGTTGAACCACCTTGTAAACATCCGATTGAACACCAGCAACTGCATTCCTAAACATCTCCGCATTGTCAATAATTGTAGAGTTGTTATAAACATCCTTCATTTCCTTCTTTCGCACCGATGGGTGCGTTATGTTATCAATTACTTGGTTGGATATTCCATGTTGAATAAGATTTGTATAAAACGATTTACGTCCCGTATGAGAATGGACTAACTCGTGAAATGGCTGATAGGTTACAGTAGGGGTATCGTTACCATAATACCATGTCTCTAATTTAACTACCTCTTCAAACTCCAAGTGTTTACACAGCTTCTTTAATTGGCGGTTCAGCGGTTGACCTTTAGGAAAGGTTGGGAATCTCCAACCGTTTTCCGAAAGAATGCGGTTTACGGGTTCTAATATTGGAATGCAGACCTTCACTTCTCTATTAACCTTTGATACTTTCCTGACCTTTGAAATGATACCTGTAAACGACACAGACCTACCATTAAATTGCTCGGTTTGCAATGAGTGTAATTCATACAGGTCGCCATATCGTAATCCAGTAAGAGCAGAAAGGATTATAAAGTTTCTTGCATTATTGAATTCGGAAGAATGAGCCACATCCGCATTCAGGATTTTGGTTAACCGTTCCTCGGTGTAGAAAATTTCATTAGCACTTTTCATTTCCTCGATATTCAATCCATCCTTATGAATATTAAGTGATACATTAATGTTGGCTTCCGATGCCAGACGCAAGAACATAAGGAATATGTTCGACAGCTTCGCCATGTAATTTACAGTATAACCGTTTAAGTCTTCCTTCTTTTTGTCATTATTCACCACAGTAAAGAATGACCAATACTTCTTTTCATCAAGGTTCTTAAATGTAAGAGCAAGCTTTGCAATAGACTCATATTTTTTTAATAAGTTGAGGAAGACACTGTAGTTTTTAATTGTACCATCCGTAACATGTTTACGGGCTGTAATTGGCAATTTCTGAAATTCTTTTATTTTGCCGTCAATGAAATTGACAATAGTTATGTCCTTTACCATCTTTTCCTTGCGCCCCAGTTTTACCTCAATGATGTCTTTGAGTTGTTGCGGAGAAGGATTTTGTTCATGTTCTTCCCGATATGCCGTTAACGCTTGGTAAGAAATCTTCTGAATCCTGTCCAATTGATTATTCAAATCGGCTCCGAACTGACTGACATACTTCTTAACTGTTCGGTATGTGATAACATCCCAGTATTGTGGTTGAATGCGCTGTTGTGTACTGATTCGCATTGGAATGTATTGCATTCTATCGCTTGTAGCATTGTATTCACTATAACCATAGTTAAAGTTGAAGTAGATAAGCTTATCGCCGTTCTTTGATTTGTTAGATTCAAGGTTGAAGTTGTGTGTAGCTGTTTTCATACGTATTAATTAACGTATTAAAACTACTAAATGATATGCAATAATGCAAGGTAAGTTGAGGATATATTTTCTGGGTCTCCCAGGTTTTATTGGGGTTTTGAGGCATGTTGCAGTTAGTTGAAGTGAATGGTGGTAATAGGGTTATAGTCCGCCATCGACCTCTTCAAAATGGCTGGACTTCGGTTCAGCCTTTTGTTTTTAAAGTTCTTAATGCTGAATAATAATCTTCTGAATTCCTTCTTTCACACCATCAGAAATTTTCAATAAATATATCCCATTAGAGATACTATTTGTATTGAGATCAATCGCTTGCACATTTTCAATTTTTTTATTGACGATTTGTTGACCTAATGAATTGAATAATTGCAGTTGAATATTTTTCGAGTTTTCATTTAAGTTAATTTGGAGATGATGGTCTGCCGGATTCGGATAAATTGTAAAGTTTAATTTTTCCGTGATACTGTTTTTAATTGCAGTCGGGCGGAACGGAGGAGGATCCTGGCTGAAAATAATTAATCCGCCGTCTATATTTCCTGTAAGCAATTCCAGTTTTCCATCATTAGTTATATCATCTATAACTGCTGTAGTTCTTGTGCCGAGATCCTCAGATACTGCAGGAGATGTTAATGAAAAAGAATCGTTCAAATGAGATTCAATATTATTATAAAATTGCAAGCCCTCAAAATTTGTTCCCAGGATGAGATCATATTTTCCATCGTTATTTACATCTGCAATACAAGGTTGAGTAAATCCAAAATTACTGTTGACACTTTTTATCCTGACTTTTCCCAGCGAATCCGTAACGAAAGAAAATTTTGCGCTATCCGCGGAAGTTCCGCGGTAATAGTCTAGGTTTCCGTTCCGTTCACCGGTCACGAGATCAGTTTTTCCATCGCGGTTAAGGTCAATTAAATAAGGCGTTGCATTAGCCCCGATAGAAATTTCATTGCCTGCTGAGTCTTTTAAAATACCCCGATAGAATAGCAACGGAGGATTTCCCTGCGACGCAATATTCTCCCACCATAACATTCTTCCATCCGATAAACCAACAACGAGATCACTGTCATGATCATTATCTATATCTCCTGCAGCAGGAAAAATATCTCTGACATTCAGATTGCTGATATTGAGAAAGTCATCATCCTGCAAATTGAATTCAGGATAATCTGATGTACCGGTATTTTTATAATAACGCAATTTAAAAATATCCGAATTCATAAAATCTTTATATCCACCGCTGCCCAGTAAAATATCTTTTAATCCATCACCATCGACATCAAAAAAACATGGATTTGAATTTTCACCCGCATCTATCATATTATCCAGCAGGAAATTTTTTTTCTGCAAACGAAGATCAATAGAATCGCTTCTTTGATTTTTATAATACCAGATATTATTGATATTTGCTGCATTCGCATCAAAAGTAGAGACAAGCAAATCCGTTTTTCCATCATTGTCAACATCAGTAAAATAAGGCGCTGCGAATGAACTTGTATTGTAAGGTACATCGTATGACGGGTAATTAACATCCTGTTTCAATACACTTGCATAAGAGGGAACTCCCTTGTTATACAACATGGTTATCGAATTTAATGAAACACTTCCTACCAGTACATCTATTGCTCCATTGTTGTCTACATCAATGCCTTCAATAGTGGATCCTGTATGCAGAACGTTATTATTATTTGCAGGACGGTTAAATTTAAAACTGCAGGTATCTCTCAAAGCATACATGGCAGAAAATGTGTCGCGTACATTTCCCCAGCAGTTATCGCTTTTCGCAAAGAATAAACTATCACATGCCAGTCCCAATTCCACTCGCTGGTTTTCATAATAAATGATCCGGTTTCCGGAAACATTAAATGAAATGATATCCGGGTCTCCATCATTATTTACATCGACGATAGCAGGTTTTATTACATCTGAGCAGTATACATTAATAAAGATCCCGGAGCCGTGGTAAAAAAAACCATCCTGCTGCAGCGTGTAATTTAAAGTATCATGATCATAATATCCCGTATATACTTTTAAATTCCCGACACCATTGTAAGTGAAAATATCTTCAATTCCATCACAATTGTAATCCTTCATGATCATCCATCCGCTTATCGGCGGGAAATGAGTTGCATACGCAGATTCAAATTTGAAAACGGTAGAATTTGTTGCAAGACTTAGAAAAACGCAGAATTTATTGTTTGACTTATCATATGCTACAAGATCTTTTTTACCGTCGTGGTTCACATCCGCTTTTCCAAACTGTACGCTGTTCAATCCACCTGTCCATGGATATTGTAAAACGCTGTTGTTGTCTGTTACTTTTAAATAATCAAATCTTGTGAAAGATTGCGCATACATGGTGAGCGACAGCATACACTGCACGATGAACAAAAAGAATTTTATTTTTTTTATTGCGGAATTCATTTAATATAAGATCGACAAAGTTATGGAATGGTTGATGCGCAAATAAAAAAAAGTTTTTAAAAAGGATAACCAATGGCAAAATTCAACCCCACAAAATCTTTAAAGCTGAATTTATAAAATCCAAGCGATTCCTTTCTCGGTTGCTTGTATAACTTGTAGTTATCATTGTTGATCTTATTAAAGGTCCACCTGTCACCTGCAGGAAAAGCCGGATCATACAGCGCGTAACCAACATCAAAGCGTACAACGAAAAAGTTGAGATCCATGCGTAAGCCGATTCCCATATCCCATGCGAGTTCTTTGGCAAAACGCTTGGCATCAAAATTCGCAAGCGGTTTCGTCGGATCCTCCTTGATCAGCCATATATTTCCAAGATCAGAAAATATCACACCCTTAAAAGATTTATAAATACTAAAACGGTATTCTACATTAAATTCAAATTTAATATCACCTGTCTGGTCGAGATTATTTCTATTCAGCAAATACGTATTATATCCACCGGGTCCCAATCTGCGGAAACCCCAGCCCCGCAAGGAGTTTGGACCGCCTGCAAAGAATTGTTTGATGTAGGGCATCACGGCAGTATCGCGGTAAGTAGAATTTCCATATGGAATGCCGATGCCGCCAAACACCCGTAATGCCAGCGCTTGCCCGCGCTTGAAATTAAAGAAATACCGTGGCTCAACTTCGAACCGTGTGAACTGCGCAAAGTTGACGCCGCCTAATTTATATGGTCGTTCTTGTCCCTTATGTGTGATAGAAGAAAAGGCGAACAGAATATTTCCTGCGAGAAAAACATTTCCCCTGAAATAAAAATAATTCTTATATCTCCCCACATTTAAATTTTGATTCGTATATGAGAAAGTATATTCCTGTCCCATGATAAACTGCTGACTGAAACTTTGCTTGAAGCGCGGGTTACTGTCGAGTTCCTGTTGGAAAAGTGTACTTATCCTGCTTGGGAAAACATAAGTAAAACTCAGCGGTGTAAAAATATGCCTGTATTTTTCATTGTACCATTCGTAGCCATAGCTTGCCCCGATCGTTTGTATATTATATAAGCCGATCCTCTTTTGAAAATTGTAATTCAAGCTTACAAAAGTTTTCGGTCGATATTTTTGATTCGTAACACATTTATTCTTTTTAAATGAAGGGAAGAGACGGGCTAAATTAATCTTTAATTCAACGTTCAGGTTTACTGCATTAACTGCGTTATTATCTACACGCTTTTCCTTGATCAGCTGAAATTCAACACCGCTGCTCACGTTGATCTGCAGTTTTGCAGCAGTTCTGAATAAATTATTATTGCGGTACGAGCCTACGAGGTTGAATCCAAGCGTACTTTGTGCATTTGTATTCAACTCCACATCTGTGCTGAATGCGTGGCGTTTCGCAGGAGCACATTTTATTGTCGTATACAAACCGCTTTCATCGGGAGAAATAGAGATCGGCACATGCTCAACATTCACAAACCTGAATACGCCTAAGCCGTTGATTGCATTACGAGTTTTCAGCAGCTGATCTTTATTGAAATAATCCCCGGGCTTAATGTAAACTGCCTTCGTTAGAGCGCGCGGTAAAACGGATTTTTTTAAAACACGGTAATACACGTCGCAAATCGTATCGTAAATAAAATCATTGCGTTTTAATTCAAGGTTCGCTTTTTTCTTTGAAAAATCCAAGACCTCGAAATTCACTTCCACGTAAGAATATTTTTTGTGGTTGAGCGTATCTTCATCTTTTTTCACGATAAGATTTATATCTATTTTGTGATCGCCGACGGTGCTATCAATATTTAAAAATATATACTCGGGACTAAATGTAAAATATCCCTGGTTTTGTATGATGTCTGCAAGACGCTCACGCTCTTTTTTTACAATATCGATATCAAACGGATCTCCCTTTCTCAACAGCCGGTCTTTTGGATTCTTCATTACAAATTCTAACAACGAACTATCCTCAACAGATAAAGTGATATTCCTGTAAGTGAATTGCGGGCCTGAAATAATTTTATAGCTCACGGAAGTTTTCTTTCCCTTTGTTTTAAAGGAAGAAGTAACATCGCTGTAAAAAAAACCATGATAAAATAAATAATTCCTCATCCGCCTGATCGAAGTTTCCATGGTCGTGGAATCAAAGAGGACCGGAGGTTCCCCGCCGGTAGTTTCATTCAGGAAGTTTTCGAATTTCTTTTTCTTCAATAATTTTACCAGCTCCATCGAATCGCTTTTGGTATAATTGCCGGAATTTATTTTTGCTTCGAGCTCTTGTTTCTTTACGAGGCGTTTTTGATTTTTCAGCATCGACATGGTGTAAATGCCAAGTTTTAGACGAAACAAACTGAGGAATTTTTTATTGGGCTGTTGGTTATAAACTACCTGTTTTCCTAATTCGGATTTGAGCGTGGCTTTATCGCTGACAACCTTGCCTGTATATTTTATATTGATCCCATTGCCGACCAACAAGCTTTCATTATCCTTGATCAGGTGTTTGGTAGCACTACAGGAATAGATCAGCAACACGCACACTACATATCCTATTTTTTTACATCTTTGAAATGAATATGGCATATTATGATCAGCAAAATTGAAATTAAACACATTAATGCGCTTAAAGTTAAGAAATACCGTAATAAGTATTCTGAATTTATAGCGGAAGGCGATAAAATTATAAAAGAATTAATAGAGGAGGGGCTGCAAGTTGTGAACATCTTCACCATAAATGAAAATAGCATTCTTCAGAATAAAAATATTAAAGTTGTTAGTGATGCCGAACTCTCCATGATATCTGCATTGACGAAGCATCATGGAAGCTTAGCAGTATTCAGGATGCAAAAGAAGGAAATGCAGATCGCTA
The DNA here is from genome assembly GCA_028288625.1 of Bacteroidota bacterium. Taxonomy (GTDB): domain Bacteria; phylum Bacteroidota; class Bacteroidia; order Chitinophagales; family JADIYW01; genus JADJSS01. The sequence goes on from JAQBNI010000150.1 coordinate 36,692, forward strand.
ATGATGAATGGATATTGTTGTTGGATGATATCCAGGACCCCGGTAACATGGGAACGATCATCAGGACGTGCGATTGGTTCGGAATTAAAAAGATCATTTGTTCAGATGGATGTGTGGATGTATACAATCCTAAAGTGGTGCAGGCAAGTATGGCTTCGATTGGAAGAGTGCAGGTAATGGAAGCTGACCTGAAGGAAATTATACAGGAATATAAAATGTCGGTGTACGGTGCGATATTAAACGGCAAAAATTACAACGAGCAATCATTTAAAGAGAAAGGATTTATTTTGATCGGAAATGAAGGACATGGAATTAACAATGATCTTGAAACATTGATTACTTATCGAATTACAATCCCGAAAAAAGGTAGAGCTGAGTCGTTGAATGCCGCAATTGCTACAGCTTTGATATTAGATAAGCTTTCTATTTAAATAATTAATTCGCCGTTGGCATTTGTAGTTAATACTTCGCTCATGTAATCAAAATAAATTTTCACGGCTTTAAAAATTCCATTTACTTGTTTCAGGAAGTTTTCAGAAACAACTTCACTATCCTTAAAATCATGTCGTAAAATAAATTGTTTATGTCGAAGTAATTCGATAGCAGGGTCGTCTTTTTGAAAACCTCTTGGAGCAGATGCAAGTGTTTCTCCCTGCAAACCTCCGAAATTATTTTTAATGACTTTTGAGTTTAGTATCTTTTTCCAGGTATCATAATTATAAGAAATATCTTCCCGGATTCTTTTTAGATCTTCAGGATTGGGTGAAAAAAATCCGCACGCAAGATAGGAGTTGCCGGGTTTGATACTCATATAATATCCACCTCTTCGGTGTCTTGTGGCTCTTCGCAAACTGAATGCAAATCTTGGATTATACGGAGATTTATCCTTGCTGAACCTGACATCATTATAAATGCGATATAAACTTTGCTTGCCCGATGCATTTTCAATTTGATCATGTTTGTTCATTTCAATAATAAGTCCATCCACAAACATGCTCATATTTTGTAAAGCATCCTGGTAAGTCGTTTTATGAGTATTAAACCAATCCCTGTTATTGCTTGCTGAAAGTTCTTTCAGAAATTTTAATGTTGATTTATCTATCACCTGATTTTTCATTTCTTTGGAGTTGTTGTTTTAGGTTTATATAACTCCAGGGATTTTTTCTTTTCTACATTAGGCACATCGCCTTCCTTGCGTTTCTGATAAGCAATTTCATCCACATGTCGCCACTTTCCTTTCTTCCATTCAAACCCTTCATAAGTTCCATCGGGAATATAGTTTGCATAAAAACCCTCCAGTGAATTTCCATTAGGCGCCACATGATCATACACAATTTTTTTATCCGCTTCACTGTAATTCATGGTCGCCACTGCATCATCGGAAAATTCAAGTATAAAGCGCTTTACAGTTTTTCCTTTTTCCGGCTGAATGATCGGTGCGCCAAACCGCGGCTTATCATTTTTGAAAAAAAGTATATCCATTATTTTTTTGTTGCTTGTCATATTATTTCCATCCCACCCCAATAATGTGTAATAGATATTTTTCCCTGCTTTCACCGTTTTAATTCCATAGTATAAACTTCCGTACCAATTGTTGTTATCAATCGTCACCTGTTCAGGATCGGCAGTAAAATCAGAGTAATCAATCAACGGAAACATCTTCAGCGTATCAGACCTCATTTGTATGGTGCCAAAATATTTATACGCCTCAATATCACTGCGCACATACCATGTAAAGATCCTGAATGAACCATCTTCCGGTGTGATGATCTTCCAGGGCAGGAGAGAGTCCCAGGTGTAATAAAAAGAGTTAGGTATTTTTAATGCTCTTGTCAAAGCTCTGATAATACGGAAACTTGCAATTGACCTATTCTCCTGCATCTGGCTATTGATCAAAGTATCTCCGTACATACGGATCGTATCTTCAAATTTTTTTATTTTTTGCAGATCCTGCACAGAAACTTGCGGAATCGTCTGGGCATTTGAATAAATTGTAACAGCAATAAAAATTATAGTGAAATTAATTTTCAGAAAATTCCTTTTCAAAAATAACGAAGCAAAAATATTCATATGCGAATCAATTTTTTAATAAGCGGAATGGCTATTATCTACACTCAAAATCAATACCAAAAATAACGTTATTATAGTAATTAAAGTATTTATAAGAAGACAGGAGATATAAATCTTGTTAATTCCATGCTTTTACATAAGTGCAGACATAAAAACAAAATAATATCTTTGCCGTATGCCCCTGGGTTCCTATGAAAATATATTCCTGCAATTTCCGCCATCTTCTCCCGAAGAATGGAAGCATAAAATCATGAGCGATCTTAAAGGAGAGCCAATTGATAAGATATCCATCCATACCAGGGAAGGAATAGATATTTTGCCTTTTTACACGCGCGAAGACAATAAGAAATATCAGCTCGATATCCCGCAAAAGACCAATAACAGCTGGTTGATCACAGAACGAATAACGGTTAATGATATTTCTTCTGCTAACCTGAATGCATTGCAGGCATTGAAAATGGGATCGAATGCTATCATTTTTGATCTGCAAAATAGATCCTTAAAGACAAACGAAATTAAAGATCTGCTCAAAGATATTTTGTTGGATATCGCTGTTGTTTATTTTGAAAATTATATTGCCGGGAATAAAGATGAATTGGAAAGTGTTGTAAAAGAGAGTTGCACAAAGAAAATAATAATTCCAAAACAGGAAACCATCACGGAAGAATTAGTTTTTGCCTTGCAGCATGCAACGGACAATAATTTGAATGTTACCCATTTTCATTTCTTTACATGCACTGATTATTTTTTTGAGATCGCGAAGCTGAGAGCCTTTCGCTGGTTGTGGAAACAGTTGTGCGAACTCAACAGTATTCCCTATAATATCTTTATCATTTCTGAAACAGTAGTACTTCACGATAAAGAAAAAGAAGAATACAATAATATCCTTAGAAATACTACCGAAGCCATGAGTGCAATCCTGGGTGGCTGCGATGCGCTGATCGTAAACAGTCACGATAAAAATGAAACAGGATTCAGTCGCAGACTAGCCCGCAACATTCACCATATTCTACTGCATGAAAGTTACTTCGATGAAATAAATGATGCCGCCAAAGGAAGTTACTATATTGAATACCTCACTTATCAATTCGCACAGAAAGCATGGGAATTAGTCTCGTTAAAAAAAACAAGGTGAACCAAAATGAGCGCCGTCATCTCGAATGAAATGAGAGATCCCGAACAGTTATGCACTTGCGGAAGAAGGTAAATTAAATCGGATTGCCACATCGCTGCTGCCTGCGGCAGCGAAACGCGATTCGCAATGACGGACTACATTTTAGAAAGCAATCATTTAATAAATTCATTTCTAATTCGTAAATTGTAAATCGTAATTCGTAAATAATAATTCATCCTTATGGCATCAAATTCTTTCGACTACGACTATGTAATTATCGGCAGCGGTTTCGGCGGCTCCGTTTCAGCTTTGCGCTTATCGGAAAAAGGATACAAAGTGCTCGTCATCGAAAAAGGCAAGTGGTTTAAACCGGAGGATTTCCCGAAAACAAACTGGGATCTGCGCAGATGGATGTGGATGCCTTCACTCGGAATGCAAGGCTTGTTCAAGCTCACGTTTTACAGGCATGTAGCCATTGTAAGCGGCGTGGGTGTTGGCGGCGGCTCGCTGGTATATGCAAACACATTACCAGTACCTAAATCGGAATTTTATAACACCGGTCACTGGAAAGGATTGGATAACTGGCAGGAAGAATTAAAACCATTTTATAGTACTGCGTTAAAAATGCTCGGCGCGGAAAAACATCCTTATATGAGTCGCAGTGATAAGGCGATGCAACAACTTGCCACCAACTGGGGCAGACCGGAAGCCTTTGAAAAAACAGACGTTGCCGTTTATTTTGGAAAACCCGGTGTAACTGTTTCGGATCCGTATTTTGAAGGTAAAGGACCGGAAAGAACCGGCTGCATTCTTTGCGGAGGCTGTATGCTTGGATGCAGGTATGATTCTAAAAATACGCTCGATAAAAATTATTTATATCTCGCCCAGCAATTGGGCTGTGAAATTCTTGCGGAAAAAGAAGTATACGATGTTGTGCCGTTAACGGAGGATGGGAGCGGAGGTTATGAAATAAAATATAAGGACTCATTAAGTTATTTTCCGAAGAAAGGTTCATTGAAAACACGCGGCGTAATTTTTTCCGGCGGTGTGCTCGGCTCAATAAATTTATTATTGAAGATGAAAGAAGCTTCATTGCCAAATTTATCAGATACGATAGGAACAGGTATTCGTACAAATTCGGAAAGTTTGATAGGGGTAACTACTTATGACAAGGATGTTTCTTTTTCTGAAGGTATCGCGATCGGATCTATTGTAAATATTGATGATAGCCGCCATCTTGAACCTGTAAAATATTCTGAAGGTGCAGGTTTCTGGCGCATCTTCATGGCGCCGATGGTGCAGGGGAAAAATTTCTTTATCCGTTTTTTCAGGATGATCAAAGATTTTATTTTGCACCCTGTCAATAATTTTAAAGTATTTTTTGTTGATGACTGGAGCAAGCGCACACAAATTTTATTGTACATGGAGAGTATAGATTCCACTTTGAGTTTTAAAAGAAATATGCTGGGTGGAATGAAAACAAATTTAGATACAGGTCCTGCACCGACTGCATTCAATCCCAAGGCTCAGGATATTGCGCATGAAATGGAAAAGATCGTCAATGGAAAAGCAATGGTGATGAGTACGGAAACTTTATTCGGCATTCCTACAACCGCACATATTCTCGGCGGTGCATGCATGGGAAAGGATGTAGATAGCGGTGTGATCGATAAAAACAATTACGTCTTCAATTATAAAAATATGATGGTTTGCGACGGTAGCATGATCTCTGCAAATCCGGGTGTGAATCCAAGCTTAAGTATTACTGCAATAACAGAGCGTGCGATGAGCAAGATCCCGATGAAAAGAGATAATCCTGAATTTAATCCTGTTGATATGCGACATGCAGAGATTATTCCTGTTTTATAGTATTTTAAATAATGACCTATTGTGAAATGTCATCCCCGACCTGATCGGGGATCTCACGAACATAAGAAGAATGTATCTTCATTAAACTGATTGGTGAAACATGAGATCCCCGCATTCGCGAGGATGACTGTAATTAAATTAAAAAAGTCTCCAATCGGAGACTTTTAATTTTTTGTGGAGCAAGTGTTATTCGTACATCAGTACAACCGCATCCTTGTATTTATCTTCGAGCACAGTTTTAAGTGCATCAGCGTATGCGCGGTTTTGAAATTTTCCCATGCACAATTTGTAGAGCGTTTTTCCTCCTTCACTTACCTGGTGGATCAGCAACGATTGTTTGAATTTTTCCAGTTCTGCCGTCAATTCAAAGATAACAGAAGGATCTGAAAAAATACCAAGCTGAACTCCGTAGAATCCGATCTTGCTTTTATCGAGGTTTGTGATGATGGAATAAGAAGAGCGGTTTAAAAGACCACCTGCATTTGCTTCCTGTACATCCGAAATAGGTAGGGTGGGAATATCTTTTTGGTTTGAAACCCGGGCGACCGGGGTTGTTTCCCGTTTTTCCTGCGTTTCAACTGCAGTGTTATCGTCATCATTTACCGTTGGTATATCTTTCCAGGATTGCTCCTCAAGATCTGAACAATCATAAGCACGTATGCCGTTTTGATGCGTAATATCTGCAGCTGTAACAGATGCCGTGAGCAATTCAACAGGAATATCATCCTTACCTATCACTTCCACTTTTACATAAGCCGTGCCTTTGTTCCTGTAGCCCAGGATCTCCGCTGCCTTTGTAGAAAGATCAATGATCCGTCCTTTTACAAACGGACCACGATCGTTGATCTTTACGTATACAGACTTGTTGTTTTTTGTGTTGGTTACTTTCACCGTTGTACCGAGCGGAAGCGTTTTGTGCGCTGCAGTAAGCTTGTTCTGTGAATAGATCTGTCCGCTTGCAGTAGTCTTGCCATGGAATTCCAGTCCATAAAAAGAAGCTACGCCAAACTCAGGTTCTGCGAACAAGGTGATAAATGCAATAATAACCGGGAAAAGTAAAAGTATTTTTTTCATCTGTTTTTTAATTTTGCTTAATGAGCAGATGGAAAGCTCTTTGTTTGTTTTTTATTTGTGAGACATCTCACGGAACCCGGCTTTCGAAACTATTTTGTGCCTTAAAGTTCGGAAGCAAAAATACGGCTATTTGGTTAAGCAGACGTTAAGGCAGCAGACAATTGCATTAAAGGTTCAGTTAAAATTACGTGCCCGCCTTTGTAAAAAATATGTGAAAATGTTAACCCCTTGTTAATAAAACCTTTCATTACTTCATCTCTTGCCTTTTCAGTAATGAATTCATCGCTGTCGCCCACGAGTAAATAAGGCTGCCATTGATTAATTTTCGGGATATCATTCAAACAGTCGTGAGGTATCGTTCCGCCCCAAAAAACCATTCTATCTACGTGATTTTTGCTGTTTAATGCCCATCTGCAGACGGTCGCCGCGCCTTGAGAAAATCCCAATGCAACAATTTTTGCCTTTGTTTGTGAGATTAATGTTTTGTAAACGTTATCCAGGTATGAAATGTAATCACCGATCTCATTTTCGCGGTCTTCGGTCGTCATCCATGAGGCTCCGACTCTTCCTGTCATATCCTTCAGGTAAAAGCGATTTAAGGCTTCCGGCACGATCACAAAATGTTCTTCAGGGTTGAGCTCTTCAAATTTCTTTATAAAGAATTCCGCGAGAAAGCCATAGCCGTGCGCAACGATCCATACTAGTTTGGTGGATTCCGATAAAGTGCCGTGTGTAAATACCCTGCCGGTTTTTTTTGTAACGATGGAATGCGATTGCGCCATTTCACAAATATACTATACTGCATAAAATGCAATTTTGTTAGTTTTACACACATGAAGGATTTCAAGAAATATTATATCGTAAGTGAATCGCCTGATATGGTGTATAAGGCACTGACTAATCCTGTGATACTGGGACTATGGACAGGAGAGGAAGCGGAAATGTCGGAGGAACCGGGCAGCGAATTTTCACTTTGGGGCGGCAGTATCACCGGAAAGAATCTTGAGTTTATACCGGACAAGAAGATCGTCCAAGAGTGGTATTTCGGTGAGCAAACGGAGCCTTCGATCGTAACTATCCTGCTGCATGAGCACAAGCAAGGTACCTCGGTTGAATTGAGGCACACCAATATTCCCGACGAAGATTATGATGATATTGTATCCGGATGGAATTCGGAATATTTCGGAGCGCTGATAGATTTTTATACGCAGGGATAAAAAAAGCCGGATCTATGATCCGGCTACGCAAATTAGGTTATCAGTTAAGGCGTTCGCATTTTTGTATTTCGGGGAATTTAAAATCTTATAATGGTTGCTAGCGCCGAAACAAATTCATTTCTGTAAAGATGCTATCAATCCTTATAAAGATGTTATATCATTTCTAAGGAATCTTACATAATTCCCATGTAACTTTTCTTTTTAAATCTGATCGGAAATTCCTGACAGCAGATAATAATTACCTTCTGTTCTTAGCACGAACATATACATGCTTGATATTATTCTTCCCGGTTTCCCTTGCATCGATCTCAAATTTATTCATGCTTTTTATCAGGGGCAGCATCTTGGAATATCCGTAATTCCGGGCATCAAAGTCGGGTTTCTTTTTTAAGATAAGATTGCCAAGATCACCTAAAAAAGCCCATCCGTTTTCGTCAGCGAGATCGGCAATGCTATCATTCAATAACCGGAAAAGCCCCATATCAACCTTGCTTAAAGGAACGTTTGCCTTAGTCTCACGTTTTTTAACCGGTCTGGGAGGTAAATTTTCAGAACGCGGTTCCTCCTCTTCTTCATCTTGTTCGGAAGCAAGGATCTCTATATAAATAAATTTATCGCATGCTGTGATAAATGGCTTTAATGTTTTTTTCTCGCCAATGCCGATCACCTTCATTCCGGCTTCTCGTAACCGTATGGCAAGCCGCGTAAAGTCACTGTCACTGGAGACAATACAAAAGCCATCCACCTTTCCGGAATATAAAATATCCATGGCATCGATGATCATCGCACTGTCACTCGAATTTTTCCCCGAGGTATAGCTGTATTGCTGTACAGGAGTGATTGCATTTTCAAGTAAAACTTTTTTCCACCCTGAAACGGTCGGCTTTGTCCAGTCCGCATATATGCGTTTAAACGTCGGCGTACCATATTTGGTGATCTCTTCAAGCATCTCCTTAATATTGGCATAAGGAACGTTGTCAGCATCAATTAAAACGGCAAGTCTGAGGTCGGTTATGGCGTCCATGTTTTTTATTTTAGAGTGTTCTCAAAGCTATAAATGTAATAAAATTTAATATGGTTTAGCATTGTTATGCCTTTATTCAATAACGTGTGAATGTTATAAGCTTTTTGATACATCGTATAACGTATACTGAAGGATAATGAGTCAATTTTACAACGAGAAGTTTATCAAAATCAACTCTCTTAACATTCTAAAATAACAAGTATGAAAAAATCAGCATTAACAGGTCTCTTATTGATCGGATTATTATCCTTTCAATTAAACGGTTTCGGACAAACCGCAGAAGATCACTACAAAACAGCTATGTCCAAAATGACTTCCGGTCAAAAATTAGAAGCATTACCTGAACTCAATTATGCAATTCTTGCAAATCCGAATTACACAGATGCATATAATTTACGTGCACAGGTTCTCAATAGCGTAGGAGAATATAGCGGTGTTATCAGGGATTATACAAAAGTTATTGAATTAAATCCGAATGACTTAAGAGCTTACCTGAACCGTGGTATTGCTTATGAAAACCTCGGTAACAATACGAGCGCTTATTTAGATTTTAACAAGGCAGTTGAATTGGATCCCAATTCTGCAGAAGCACTTAACTATCGCGGAATGTCAAAAAATATTTCACAAAATTATAACGGTGCAATAAAGGATCTTGATAAAGCAATTTCTTTGGATCCATCATATGCTGAAGCTTATACCAATCGCGGTAATTCAAAATATTATCTGATGGATGATAACGGTTCTATTGCTGATTATAACAAGGCAATAGAAATAAAACCGGATCTTGCTGATGCATATCTGAACCGTGCAAATTATAAGTACTATACAGGAAGCGATGCTTCTAAAGCTTGTCCGGACTGGCAGAAAGCAAAAGAGCTGGGAAGCTTTGATGCAAAAGTAATGGCTCGAAAAAATTGTGCAGGAAAATAAAATAAAAGAGCACAAACATAATTACCGGCACGCAAACGACAGTTTGCGTGCTTTTTTTTTACGTTATTCTTAAGTAGATCCTATATATTTTTTCAGAGATTTCAATTATCTTTATTTATATGAAAACCTGTTACCCGAATGTTTTATGGTTGCTGTTTGTTTTATTGCGGCTTAACGCAAATGCACAAACTGCGCAGGATTATTTTAAAAGCGGTACTTCAAAAGATAACACCGGTGATCATCCGGGTGCCATAGAAGATTTTAATAGATCGATCGCATTGGACAGCCTGCATTCGGTAAGTTATTTCAACAGGGGAATTGCGAAAGCCGCTACAGGTGATTATGCTGCCGCTATCGTTGATTTTAATAAAGCTATAAAGATGAATCCTTCAAAGCCCGATTATTATAATAGCCGTGGGAATGCAAAGGATCACATGAAAGACTATGAAGGCGCTATTCTCGATTTTAATAAATCGATACAATTAAATTCCGCAAATACATTCAGTTACTATGACAGGGGAATTGCAAGATCGCATTTAAATGATCTGACAGGTGCATTGCAGGATTATACGAAGGCTGTACAGGTAGATTCAACCAATGCCCTTGCTTATTTTAACCGCGGTGTTTTGCGACATGATCTGAAATATAAAGGTGCGTGCTCCGATTGGAAACAGGCGTTACGGCTTAAATATAAACAGGCGGCAGAGTTGATTGCGAAGTATTGTAAATAATTTTTTATGATATTAATTCTTTTTACAATGCCGAACTAGCAGGAAAATCAATGATTTTTTATATTTTTGTTTAATATGAAGACTATTTCCAGATATTATCTTTTGCTTTTAATGTGGTTGCCTTTTCCCTTGGTTGCACAAACGGCAGTTAGTTTTTATAAAAACGGCATGTCGAAGCTTAACGCAGGGAATGCATTGGAAGCATTATCAGATTTCAATTATGCTATCCTGAATAATATTAATTATAAAGAGGCATACATAGCGCGCGCATCTGTGTTGAATAGCGTGGGAGAATTTTCTGGTGTGATCAGGGATTACACTAAAGCGATAGAATTGGATCCGAATGACAAAACATTATACATTGCTCTCGGCAAGGCGTATGAGTCTATTGGTGACAACAGCAGCGCATTTGCAAATTTTAATAAAGCAGTATCCCTCGATTCCAATTACGCGCAAGCATATTCTTACCGCGGTATGTCCAGGAATTTTTCCGTTAATTATGAAGAAGCAATAGTAGATTTTGATAAAGCGATTCAATTAGATTCTGCTTCTGCTGAAGCTTATACCTACCGGGGAAATTCAAAATTTTATTTAATGCAGAATGAGGGAGCTCTGGAAGACTACAATAAAGCAGTCGAATTAAATCCTAAGCTTCCTGAAGTTTTTCTTAACCGCGGTAATTTTTATTATTATAATGATGCTGTTTCTGACGCATGCACTGATTGGATGAAAGCAATGGCACTTGGAAGCTTCGACGCAAAGGCACTGGTAAAGAAAAATTGTAAGTAGTTTAATAGTCCACTGTCGATAGTCGATGGTTCATAGTATCATATTACTTAATCAACAGTAACCCACTTTTTCGCCTCTTAAATAATTATTTATTTCTTTAGTTTGGATTCAGTATATTTTACTATCGACCATCGACGATTAACCAATCAACCCTTCTTCATTTCCTGCAGCATCGCAATAATTTTATCCAGTTTTTGTTCTTCAATATCGCTTAACTGTTTTTGCAAGGATTCTATTTCCAGTTTCGCCTCCAGATTTGTAGAATAATCATTATACGCTTGTATCCTGTCTCTTTCACCCTGTCTGTTCTGTGCCATCATAATGATGGGAGCTGCATAAGCAGCCTGAGTAGAAAATAATAAGTTCAGCAATATAAAAGGATACGGATCCCAGTGTTTAAAAAAAGCAACCACGTTAAGCAGCATCCAAAATGCAACAATAGCAGTTTGAATAATAATAAATCTCCACGAGCCCATGCCTGTGGCGACGGAATCAGCAAGGCGCTGCCCGAAAGTTGAAGTTTTCTTATGGCGGACGTGCCAGGTTTCCGGTTCCACCGCATTTATTTCTGTGTTTTTAACTGTTTCCATTTTTAAATTTTATCGTGTTCATAAAGATAAGAATAGGAAAGTCAATTTATGGATTTGTTATGGTATAACATACATTGTATAAATTTTTCAAGTGTATTTTCTCTATACACTGTCAGATGTAATTTTTTTGTTTAACTTAGATAAGAAGCATGGTTTTATGCAGTATTTGCCTTATTTTTGATTATGGAATTTCGTTGTTTTTTTACAATAGAAACCTACGCAGTTAGATCAATTGTCGGTAATACTTGGGGAAATAAAAACTGCTTTTACATTTAAATTAATTTTAATCACAAATAGATTATTCCTATGATCAATTTATAAGAATTAATGGAAACCAATAAAAAGAATTCTTTTATGATACTGCTTGCAGATGACGATGCAGATGATCGCTTTCTTTTTAAAGAGGCGGTGGATGAAACGAAGGACGTCGTTCTCGTTACTGTCAAGGATGGCATGGAGTTGATGAATAAATTGACAAAAGCAAACGGAGAACTTCCGGATGCGATCTTTCTTGACCTCAACATGCCATTTAAAAATGGTCACGAATGTTTGAGAGAAATAAAAGACAATGAAAAGCTGAAATCCATTCCCGTAATTATTTATTCCACATCAACCAATAAAGCGCAAATAGATTCTACGTATAAGGACGGTGCAAATTTATATATTCCGAAACCGGATTCTTTTTCCCTCCTTAAGAAAATTGTAGAAAAGGTGTTTATGCTGGAATGGAAAGAATATAAGCCGCAACCTTCTAAAGATAAATTCGTTTTAAGTATTCAATAAAATGGCGGAAGTTAAAGAGCACATAAAAAATTCGGCTGACTGGCATGATAAACTGGATCTGCATTATTTACCTGCCTATGCTGATTTCCTTCTCCAAAATAAGCTGGAAGAATTTAATAGCGCAATGCTTCGCATATCGCGTGAAGTTGAGATACCGTTGCTGAAGCTTCTTGCGCTGATGCCTGAAGAGCAATTACTGGAATTATCCCTCCAGGGAACAAAGGAACTCCTCGAATATTTTTCTCAAAATAAGATGGCAACGTTTATTGAGATTTCATTGAAGAGATGGATCGAAAACGAAATACAGGTCATACAATCCGACCAGGTGGAGGCAAGGGATATTTCATCGGTAAGTTTTGTCCGCCGAAAAATTTTCCGCGATTTTTTTCCGCAATATTCATCAGATCTGACACTGTATAGAAACGTGATGGAAGAAGTAGATAGGTTTACCGTAGAATTTGAAGAGCATTGTTACAATACACTGTTTGAAATAAAGCAACAGAAAATAAATGAGCACAATCAGGATTTGCGTGAAGCGCAGGAAATTGCCGGAATGGGTAGCTTTGATTGGGATCTCGAAGGCAAGGATTCTAATTTATCAAAACAGTTGTTGAATATTTTTGAACTGGAAGGTCCGAGCAGTATGAACTCATTTTTGGAGTATGTGCATCCGGGCGATCGCAAAAAAGTAAGAGAGGCAATAGAAAAAGCCACAAAAGGTGATGGCGTTTATGAAAGCGAATACCGCTACAGGAAAAATAATAAAGAGAAAGTAATCTGGTCACGCGGCTTGGTTACTTTTAAAGATGGAAAGGCTTTACGGATGAAAGGAACGGTAATGGATATTACCGAGCGGCATCATATGCTTCAGCGACTGGAGCGAAGCGAAGAATTGCACAAGCAGGCACAGGCGCTCACGCATCTCGGAAACTGGAGCTGGTTCATCGAAGACAGTAAGATCAACTGGAGTGATGAAATGTATCGCATATATGGACTGGAGCCGCAATCCGAAGAAATTACTTTTGAGCGTTTCCAATCGCTTATTCATCCGGAGGACAGGGAAAACAGGCTGAAGGAAATTCAAAAAGCGTTAGAAACATTGCGTGCAGATGATTATGAAATGCGGATAGTAACACCACACGGTGAAGAAAAGGTACTGCAGGGAAAAGGAGAGGTTTTGGTAGATGAAGAAAACAAACCTTATAAGATCGTTGGAACCTGTCAGGATGTAACCAAACAGTTTCATTTAAATCAGCAGGTAAAAGAGAACGAAGAAACATTTCGCCAGCTGATCAACAACGCCCCTGATGCAGTTGTCGTGATCGATGAAAACAGCACAATTCTTTTATGGAACCCGAAAGCGGAAGAAGTATTTGGCTGGAATGAAAAAGAGATCATTGGAAAAACTTTGACTGAAACTATAATTCCTCCTACGTATAGGAGCGCTCACCTCGAAGGCATTCATCGCCTGCATACTACCGGAGAAGCTCGTGTGCTCAATAAAAGTATAGAGATCAGTGCGATCAATAAATCAGGTAATGAATTTTTTATAGCGCTTTCGATATCGCGTTCTGTTCGCGCAGGGAAACCTGTATTTATTTCATTTATCCGCGACATTACAAATGAGAAAAAAGCGGAAATGGAGATCGCGCGTCACAGGAATGAACTCACTCAAAAAAATATAGAACTCGAACTCAGTAATCAACAGTTAACTTCATTCAACTATATCGCAAGCCACGACCTGCAGGAACCATTGCGGAAGATCAGGATATACAGCAACCGCATTCTCGAAAAAAATATGGATGTGCTTCCGGGAGATACAATGGATTTTCTTCAGCGTATTATGACGTCTGCTGCCCACATGCAGAATCTTATTGAAGACCTGTTGGCTTTTTCGCGCGCAACGGCAACAGACCAGATATTCGACACCGTAGATCTGAATATTTTGTTTGAAGAAATAAAAGCGAATTTAAAGCATGTAATTGAAGAGAAAAAAGTTTCGATTGCGCATGATATATTACCAAGCATGAGGCTCATCCCTTTCCAGTTTGAACAGTTGCTGGAAAATATCATTAATAATTCTATTAAATACAGTTACCCGGATATTCCGCCGGTGATCAATATCATTTCCGATATCGTAAAAGGCGGAGAATATGTAAAAGAAGGCGCATCACCGCACCAGGATTATCACCGGATATCTATTAAGGATAATGGCATAGGATTTGACGAAGCATACGCGTCTAAAATATTTGAATTGTTCCAGCGGCTGCACGGCAAATCTGAATATTCAGGAACAGGGATCGGTTTGGCGATATGTAAAAAGATCGTGGAAAATCATAAAGGATTTATCACTGCAAATAGTGTAGAAGGAAAAGGAGCGACGTTTTCCATATTTATTCCGGTAACGTAGCAGCCGTCAGACTGCTAAACAGGGTTTCAGCAGGGGAAGCGGTTCATGCGGCTAACATAATCACAAAAGCAAAACCGAATTATCATATCAACCCAATGAACATAGAGGAACAAAAAATAGAAGTTGAACAAATTCTTTCAGTCGGTGGAGAGCTCGGCGCGTTGATGCGCAGGATCAATTGGAGCAATACTGCTTTAGGCGATGAAAAAGATTGGCCTGAAAATTTAAAAGCCTGCATCAGGATATTATTCAATTCTATAAAAGAGAATGAAAAAATATTGACTTCCGAAAAACATCTCGAGGCAATGATCGAGCATAGTACGGAAATGATCAGCCTTGTAGACAGTGAAGGTGATGTGATCTATTGCGGACCTACTATTGAAAGATTCCTCGGCTTTAGTCCGGAAGAATTAAAAGGCAAGAAAGGTTTCGAATTCATACATCCCGCTGATCTCCAGAAATCATACGAAGTATTCCAGTATCTCATAGATCATCCAGGTGAATCGGCGTACTTGCAGCAACGCATGTTGCATAAGAACGGCAACTGGATATGGTGTGAAGGCACGGTAACTAATCACCTGAACACACCCGGCATTCATGGCATACTTTCTAACTTCCGCGATATCCATACGGAATACAACACCTTTGAAGAATTAAAAAGATCGGAAGAAGAATTGAGAGGATTATTTTACAATTCTCACGACTCTTTCATTTTACTTGATCGCGATTCAAAAATCCTTGCGCTGAATAATCTTGCACAAAAAGGATCACTGTTGCACATCGGGAAGAAAATGGAAATCGGTCATTCGCTTACGGAATATTATCCGGCAGGACATGAAAAATCTATAAGACAAACAATATCTACAGTTTTTGACGGACAAACCATAAATTATGAAACCAGTATTCCGCGACTTGATAACGGTCAGGAAGAATGGTATAAAACCGGCTGGTCGCCGGTATGTGATGATGAAGGCAAGGTCATTAGTGTTTGCCTTGGCGCTTCCAATATTACGGAACAGAAAAAAGCGGAACTGCAGCTTCAGCGATCTAAAGAAACCATAGAGAAGAATGAAAAATTATTCAGATCGATTGTCAGCAGCATCCCGAATTCATTAGTCTGCCTTATTGATAAAGATTATCGCTTTCGTTTACTCCAGGGAGATGTGCTTGATTCTCTGCAGATCCAGCGAAAAGATTTTACAGGGTTGCACTTAACAGATGTTTTTCCCGCCGAAAATGTAAAACAGTCCATGCCATTTTATGAGCGCGCGTTCCATGGAGAGCAGCTGACTTTAGAAAGAACCCGCAGCGATCGCCATTATATCGTGCATTATATCCCACTTAAAAATGACGAAGAGATTGTTGAGAATGTATTAACTATATCATTGGATATCACTGAGATAAAAAACGCTCAGAAAAAGATCGAAGAAAGTGAAATGCGATACAGGCAGCTGGTTCACGGGCTTCCGGTAGCGATGTATACCTGTAATACGGAAGGCTATATTGATCTATATAACGAAGCTGCAGTTAAGCTTTGGGGACGGACGCCGGAAATTGAAAAAGATTTATGGAATGGTGCGTGGAAGATATTTCGTACAGATGGTACCCCGTTGCCGCGCGAAGAATTTCCAACGGCAGTTGCCATCACCAAAGGCAAGATCATTCATATGGAGATCATTATTGAAAGACCTGATGGTACAAGGCGATATGTTACACCGCATCCGCAGCCGGTGTATGACGCAAATGGAAAGGTCACGGGCGCGGTAAATATGCTGATCGATATTACTGAACAAAAACAATCTCAAAAAACACTGGAAGAAAATGAGATCCGGCTTCGATTAGCAACGGAAGGAACAAAGCTCGCTACGTGGGATCTCGATCTTAAAACACGGAATATTATTTACGCGCCAAGGCTTGCCGAAATATTCGGTCATCATAAATCAAAAATATTGACACACTCCGATATGCGAAACCAGCTACATCCTGATGATCGCGAAGCGATCGTGGAGAAAGCATTTGCACATGCGATGGAAACCGGTTTCTATGATTATGAAGCACGTGTGATCAGACCTGATAAAACTGTGGTCTGGATAAAAACACAGGGCAAGGTAATTTTTAATGAACAGCATGAGCCGATGCGTATGCTTGGAACGATGGGAGAAATAACCGACATCAAGGAAGCTGAGTTAAAACTCGGTAAGCTTGCTTCAATTGTTCAATCTTCACGTGACGCCATCATTAGCAAAACGCTCCAGGGAATTATTACAAGCTGGAATGAAGGCGCAGTAAAAATGTTTGGATATACAGCAGAGGAAATGATCGGTCAGCATATTTCTAAGCTTTTCCCTCCGGAACGGATCATGGAAGAAGTAGAAATTTTAAATCAGATCCGGAAGGGCGAAGTCGTGAATCATTTCGAAACGCAAAGGTTGACAAAAAATAATGTGCTTATAGATATTTCTTTGACGATCTCCCCGATAAAAGATTCACAGGGAAAAATTATCGGCGCCTCAAAGATTGCACGCGATATCAGCGATCAAAAAAAAGGAATTAAAGTGCTGGAAGAAGCTGAACATCGTCAAACATTGGCGCTGGCATCAGCAGAGATGGGTGCGTGGGATGTTGAAATTAAAAGCGGAGAGGTGGTGCGAAACCTGCGTCACGATCTCATCTTTGGTTACAATTCTTATCAGCCTCACTGGAATTATAAAATATTTTTAGAGCATGTTTTTATTGAAGACAAGCATATTCTCAAAGAAGCAATAACATTTGGTAAGAAGCATGGAAGCTTTAAATGTGAGCTGAGAATTATCAGACCGGATAATGCATTAAGATGGATAAAAATACAAGCGAGGATTGTATACGATGATAAAAAGGAACCGATGCGCCTTCTGGGTACTGTGCTCGATATCACGGAACAAAAAACGGAATCGGAACGGTTGGAAAGGAAGGTGGAGGAGCGCACAAAGGAATTGGTGAAACAAAAAGAATTTGTGGATGCGATACTCGATTCAACAGTAGACATCATAGCAGTATTCAATAAAGATCTGCGATATATCAGCTTAAATAAGAAGGCGTATGAGATCTATGAAGTTGAACCTCATGAAGTCATCGGTAAACACATTCTTGAAGTTTTCCCTTCCACGCAACATTCAGGAATGTATGATGATCTGGTAAGAGCATTGAACGGCAAAACCATACACAATCCAAAATATAAATCACCGGTTTTAAAACGCCATTTCGAAAATTTCTTTATCCCTTTAAAACATGGAGATGGAGAGATATATGGCGTATTGATGATCGGGCATGAAAATACGGCGATCATTGAAGCGACGGAAAAACTGAAAGCGACAAACCTCGTCCTCGAGGAAAAAAATATTGCGTTAGAAAGAAGTAACAAAGAACTTGAATCATTCAGTTATGTTGCGAGCCATGATCTGCAGGAACCGCTGCGCAAGATCCAGACTTTTGCGGACATGCTGAAAACAAACCGCGGGACTGAAGAGCAGTCTAAAAATTACCTGGAGAAAATAAAATCATCTTCGCAGCGGATGTCTGACCTGATCAAGGCTGTGCTGAATTACAGCAGGCTGACAAAAACGGAAGATGTTTTTGAAGAAGTTGATCTCAATATTATTGTTGAAGAAATTAAATCCGATTTCGAATTGCTGATCCGGGAAAAGAAAGCAAAGATAAAATATAAGAAGCTTCCTGTCATCAGCGGCATTCCGTTGCAGCTAAGCCAGCTGTTTTCCAACCTGATCAACAACTCTATAAAATTTTCGAGCGAAGCACCACAAATAGAAATTACTTCGAGAATTCTTTCAACGGAAGAAGTAAAGGCAATACCGGAATTAAATTTCACACAAAAATATATTGAATTAAAATTTACCGATAACGGCATTGGATTTGAACAGCAATATGCAAATAAAATATTTGCGATTTTCCAGCGGCTTCATGAGAAGCAAGCGTATATGGGAACCGGTATCGGGTTAGCGCTGTGCAAAAAGATCGTCGAAAATCATCATGGTGTAATTACTGCAAAAGGAGAGTTGGGCAAGGGTGCGGTGTTTACTGTATATCTGCCGAAGTTATAACGTCATTCTGAGCTGTGCGAAGGATCTGTTGAAGACTTCCGTCACGCGCGCCGTCATTATGAGCGTAGCGTAATAATCCCGATCAGTTTCGCACTTGTTATTCAATTTACATTTACTTCCTAAGCCTTTCTAAAACTATTCGGGATTGCCACGTCGCTTCCCGATAAATCGGGAGAACGCGACTCGCAATGACGGTGCTCATTTGCGATCCGTCATGAGCACCGTCATTATGAGCGAAAGGTAATAATCCCGATTTGATTTGCACTTGTGTAAATGTCATTCCCGTGAAAACGGGAATCTCACTCACATTTGCAACTGATCTACTGAAAGCATTATCTTAATATCATGAGATCTCCGATCAGGTCGGAGATGACAGTATTCAACAAATTGTTTTATTACTCAGATTATTTACAGAAGTAAAAGGATGAAGAATTCATTCAACATTCAACATTCATCATTTAACATTAATTTACGACCGGCTGCTATGCATCTCGCTTTCCAGCTCAATTAGATTGGTTTCAACAACATGCCGTATTTCGCTGCAAAGCAATTTGAAATCTGTTGGCTTGGTTAAAAAATAAACTGCGCCCAGATCTCTTGTTTCCTTTTTATCTTTTTCTGAAGAAGAAGTAGTGAAGATAATTACAGGAATATCTTTGAGCTTGTGATCGTTTTTTAATTCTGAAAGACATTGCCATCCGTCCATGCGCGGCATATTCAGATCGAGGAAAATAAAATCAGGTAAGCGCTTTAATTTTAAGCGGATCTTATCCAGCGCGTCTTCACCGTTAAATGCACTCAAACACTGAGAGGAAGGGTATATTTCGCTGATAGCTTCCAGGAAAAAATCCCGGTCATCGGGGTCGTCGTCCACTACAAGAAATATAAAATTTCTGTTCATACATGTGGGGGTATTCGTAATAAAAAATTAAAAAAAGCTATTCAGTGGTATGATTCGTCTACTAAATATATCGAAAAAAAAACAATTGCACAAGTTTTTTTCATGAGAATTTTCTCTAATACATTAAACTATTTTACCAGTGTTTTGTTTGAATTATAAGTTCGCTTTTGCCTTTTATCTTTATCTTTACTTCTTTCGCTTTCTTTATCCTTAAATTACCTGATGTCCAAAAAGACCATACCCGAAGTGAGCGTGCAGGATTTTCCTGTAGTCGGGATTGGCGCGTCTGCCGGCGGACTTGATGCATTCAAAAGATTTTTACAGGAGATACCGGAAAAATCGGGGATGGCTTATGTAATTGTTCAGCACCTGAATCCAGCGCATGAAAGTATATTGCCCGAGCTCCTCACCAGGGTTACAAAGATCCCCGTGCATGTTATTGAAAATGATATCAACCTCGCACCTGATAACATCTATATCATTCCTGAAAATAAAATACTCACAGCATCCGATGGAGTACTCAAATTAAATTCTAATGATCCTGCAAATAAGAAAAATATGTCGATAGATATTTTTTTCAAATCGCTTGCAGAAGTACACACCAATCTTGCGGTAGGCGTAGTGCTTTCAGGTACTGCATTCGACGGTACTGCCGGATTGAAAGCGATCAAGGAAAACGGCGGTCTCACATTTGCACAGGATGATTCAGCAGCATTCGACAGCATGCCGCAAAGCGCGATCAATTCTGATGTCGTTGATTTTATTTTGCCGCCGGAAAAGATCCCCGCCAAAATTCTGGAGATCAACAATATTTACAAGCCGGAAAAGCAACAGGACGGAAAATCAAATTTATCCTCCGAAGATGAAAGGGATCTGAAAATTATTCTTACAATCATTCGTCAGCGTACAGCAGTGGATTTTACTTATTATAAACAGCCTACGATTCGCAGACGACTTGCAAGGAGAATGTCGATCAGGAAAGTGTATAAATTTTCAGATTACCTGGATATTTTACGGATGGATAAAGAAGAGCAGGATGCACTGTTCCTCGATATGCTGATCCCGGTCACTGCTTTTTTTCGCGATTCTAAAACCTTTGAAAGTTTAAGTGAAACAATTTATCCCGAGCTTCTTAAAAATGCAGCAAATAAGGAATCGATACGCGTATGGGTGGCAGGTTGCTCTTCCGGTGAGGAAGCTTATTCTCTTGCGATCTCAATTCATGAATTTTTTCATGACAAGATACCGAATATCAAGATACAGGTCTTTGCCACAGATATATCTGACACGGTTATTACAAAGGCTCGCGCAGCCATCTATACAGCGAATGATGTGCATAGTATTTCTTCTGCAAGGCTCCAGAAATATTTTACCAAAACGGATGGAATGTATCATGTGAATAAGCAGATCCGTAACATGTGTATTTTTGCGTCTCATAATTTTTTAAAAGATCCGCCCTTTTCGAATATCGATATGGTTTCCTGCAGGAATGTCCTCATTTATCTCGACACCTATTTACAAAAAAAAGCGCTCACCAATTTTCATTATGCATTGAATGAAAACGGGTTTCTGTTCCTGGGTAAATCTGAAACAATAAATGCGGCTGCAGAATATTTTAATCCTGTAAACAAGAACGAGAAAATTTATAGCCGCAAACAGGCGGTGTCGCGTTATATGAGTGTAACTTCTAAAAAAAATGAGGAAGCATACGCGGAAAAAAATACCCAGTTGCGCAAGGAGCCTGATCATACAAATGATTTTCAGAAAAATGTAGATGAGATCTTATTGTCAAAATTTGCTCCTCCTGCTGTTATTGTTAATGAACACCAGGAAATCGTACATTTCCGCGGTGATACGGGTTTATTTCTTCGACCTTCTCCGGGGAAAGCAAGCCTGAATGTATTGAAAATGATAAGAGATGGTTTAACCTTTGAATTGCGCAATGCACTTCACCATGTGCAAAAGAAAAAAATGCCGGTGATCAAGGAAAATATTCCTTTATCCAATATAAACGATTATGTAGTAACGATGGAAGTGATCCCGGTTCCGAATATTATAGAGCAGTATTTTTTAATTGTATTTCATAAAATAGAAATACCGCCCATAGAGCGTGAATCAGAAATGAATTCTGCGGAAAAAATAAAAAGCGACCGCGCTAAAAAAAGGATCGATCAATTAGAGAAAGAACTTGCGAAGACACGCGAAGATATCCGCAGTATTTCTGAAGACCAGGAAGCGTATAATGAAGAATTGCAAAGCGCGAATGAAGAGTTGTTGAGCAGCAGTGAAGAATTGCAAACCATTAACGAGGAACTCGAAACTTCGAAGGAAGAATTGCAGGCGGGTAACGAAGAGTTGATTATCGTAAACCAGGAACTTACGGAAAGGCAGGAAAATCTGGGTGATGTAAGTGAAAAGCTGGAAAAGCTGAACAAGCAGCTGATCATACAAAATGAAACGTTTAAGCAAGCAGAAGAAAGTTCAAATCAAGGAAGCTATACTTATAATTTTACGACCGGTGAATTTGCATGTTCAGATAATTTATACAGGATCATGGGTTATGAACCGGGCGAAATGCAATGCACCTTAAAAGATTTTTATAAGCATGTACACCCAAAGGACAGGGGGCATGTAAAGAAGGATGCTGAAAAAGTAAAATCTATCAAAGAAACTGTGGAAATGAGGTACAGGCTAGTAACGAAGAAAGGTCAGAAACTATATATTAAGGGAACCGGCAGAACGATTACACAAAATGATGAATTGATATTAGTCGGTACTGTACAGGATGTAACGCAGGATACGTTATTGAATAAGCATTTAAAGCTTCGCGAAGCACAGCTTTCGGAATCACAGCGTTTAGGAAAGATCGGCAGCTGGGAAGTTGATTTTAACAGGAACAGGCTCGTGTGGTCGGATGAATTGTACAGGATGTATGGTTATAAGCGCGGAGAGCTGAAACTCGACCTCGAAACATTCGGAAATTTAGTACCTGAAGATCTGCCGCGTGTAAAAGAAATGCTGGAGCATTCGCGCAGCACCGGAGACCCTTTTGAAATGGAATATCGCAGATACGACAAGAACGGTCATATTCATAATATTTATTCAAAGGGAAGTGTGAAAAAAGATAAGACGGGTAAAGTGATCGGGTTGCTTTGTATCAGTATGGATCTTTCCGAGTTGCGGCAAAAAGAAGAAACATTGCGTCAATCCAATATTATGCTGGAGAGTAAAAATATCGAACTCGAACGCAAGAATATTGAGTTGTCATCCTTCAGTTATGTGGCAAGTCATGACCTCCAGGAACCGCTGCGTAAAATTCAAACGTTTTCTAAAAGACTTAAGGAAAAGTATACGGACATCCCGGAGGATATGATCTTGTATCTCGATAAAATTGAAAGCGCTTCTGAACGCATGACAGCATTAATTAAAGACCTGCTGGATTATTCAAGGCTTACAAATCCGGACAAGCTTTTTGTGCTGACGGATCTGAATGATGTTGTTAAGAATATCCTCAACGATTTTGAATTGCTGATCGAACAAAAAAACGCAACCATAAAAATTTTATCCGATCTGCCCGAATTAGAAGCAGTGTCTCTGCAGATCAACCAGCTTATCTATAACATCATTGGCAATTCGCTTAAATTTTCAAGGGAAGGTATTCCGCCAGAATTAACGATCAACTGCAGAAATTTGACCCGTGATGATTTTTCAAAATATCCAATTCTAAATCCTGAACAGGCTTATGTGGAAATGATTTTCACGGATAATGGTATCGGCTTCGACCAGTCATATGCAAAGCAGATCTTTGTAATTTTCAAACGGCTTCATGAACGCTCCAAATACCAGGGCACCGGTATCGGCTTATCGCTCAGTAAAAAAATTGTAGAGATTCACGGCGGTATTATCTTCGCACTTTCGGAAGAAGGAAAGGGCGCCGAATTTCATGTTATCCTTCCGCTCAGGCAAGGCTCGCATTATAAGGCGTTGTAATAGTTCCTGAGTTTGCCTTGTCATGTAGAACGTTGTTCGACGTCCTTCCCCATTTTATTTTTGTTATTAGATCCTGAATCAAGTTCAGGATGACGGTGTACAATGTGAGGGCGGCGAAGCCGCCCTCACACAAACTAAGGCATCCCAAGCTTGATTTGGGATCTAAAAATTCTCAGGTCTTCTTGAATGATTTCAAGTGGAAATCCTGTAATCATTTTAAAAAATAATATAACACAACCCGTTGATTTACTGCAGACCTTTGTATAGTAAATTGATCACTTCAAAAAAATCAGCTATGACATTGTCGGCAGCAGTTGCTTTTTTTCCTGAAATATTCCATAAGGTATTATACGCCGCAGCAATTACGGTGGGAGGTATACTATTGTTTTATCTTTTATTTTTTGGAGTGAAGAAATGGTCGAAAGAGGAAAAGCGTTTCTTCCCGACATTGATAGATAAACATCTTCACGCCCCGGGTGTAATGCTGTTCACGCTCATTACACTGAACATAGATTTTAAATTGTTCAAAAATTATATTGTAACCAGTGTTTACACGAATGTAAATCATTTACTGCACGTTCTCCTGATCATTTCCGTTGGATACATGCTTAGAAAAATGGTTTCTTTTTTTTACGATGTGATCGTGGCTATATATTCTCGTAAAGAGTATAAAGATTATACACTGCGGAGTGTGCGTACCCAGTATTATCTCATAGCGCGCATCCTGAATATGCTCATTATGATCATCACAGTTATCGCCGTTTTGCTGACGTTTGAATATATAAGAAAATTCAGCACTACTATTTTAGCGTCGGCGGGAATGGCGGGAATTGTAATTGGTTTTGCCGCCCAAAAAAGCTTGGGTACTATTTTTGCAGGTATACAGATCGCGTTAACACAATCGATCAAGTTAGATGATATCATCACTATCGATAATGAAACAGGTAGGGTAGCTGAACTCACACTTACCTATGTTGTAATAAATACGTGGGATGAAAAAAGATTGATCATTCCAATTAATTATTTTATCGATAAGTCTTTTAAAAACTGGACGCGCGTTTCTCCTGAAGTGATCGGAGAAGTAAAGATTCATGTCGACTTCACGCTTCCCATTGAAAGTGTGCGCGAAGAGTTTAAAGAATGGCTGAAGCATACAAAGCTGTGGGATAAGCGCAGTTCCTCGCTTTCTATCAGTGAAACAAACGAAACGTCTATGATACTGCGTGCCAAAATGAGTGCAAAAGATTCCGATGACGCGGGAAGTTTGGAATCATATATCCGGGAAAAACTCATCACCTTATTGCAGGAAAAATATCCGTATGCATTGCCTGCCGGGCATATAGAGGAATTGAAAAAAAGGAAATCCGAAAAACACGCAGCATCTCATTCATGAAGTTACCTAAGACATATACAGAAGATAAGCAAGCAGTAAATGTAGTTATTGAAACGCCGTATAAAAGCCGGAACAAATATGCTTACGATAAAGATACAGGCTTATATAAATTGAGAAAGGTATTGCCCGCAGGACTTGCATTTCCATGCGATATGGGCTTTATTCCAAATACAAAAGGAGGGGATGGCGATCCCCTTGATGTATTGATCTTAATGGATGAGTTGACTTTTCCCGGCTGTGTCGTCGAATCAAGATTGATTGGTATCATTAAGGCAACACAAAAAGAAAAAGGAAAAAAGGCGGAACGCAATGATCGTATCATAGGCGTGCCGGTGGAAATGGAGGATAGCACACACATTAAAGACATTTCAGACGTCAGTAAAAATAAAATTGATGCCATCATAAGTTTCTTTGAATATTATAATGCTATGGCAGATAAGAAATTCAAATTAATAGAGATTGCGGGATATAAAAGCATTGATAAGATGCTGAAGGATGCAATGAAGTAAATTAAAATTATCATCATGGAAATCATTTATAAATTATTTGGAGAAGGCAAGGATCTGAATGTCCTCCAAATGTGCATGCGTGCATTGGTTATGTTCATTTTTACATTGATCATTATTCGCATAGCAGGTCGCCGTTCGTTCGGAATGAAAATGCCTTTCGACAATATTATCACAATTCTTTTAGGAGCGATCTTAAGTCGTGCAGTAGCCGGCGCTTCTCCTTTTTTTCCAACCATAGCTGCTGCAACCCTGTTGGCGATATTACACAGAGTGTGTGCTTGGCTTGCCATGAAAAGCGACAGCTTCGGCAGGTTACTAAAAGGCAATGCGTGTGTTTTATTTAAAGACGGCAGGTTTTTATATGAGAATATGGACGCTTTCCAGGTATGTGAAAAAGATATGCTGGAAATGGTACGGATAGATACCAATCTTCCGGATTTTGAAAAGGTGAAAGAAATATACATGGAAAGAACCGGAGAATTGGGAATTGTAAAAAAAGAGGAATGATGGAGAAAGCATTGATCTGGTCGCTTCTGAACACTACATTTAGAATTTTTCAAAACGACATCTCTTTTAAGATCGGAGATGTATGTAAACCCCTGGATAAATTACTCGAACAGTATAATAAAACAACGTGGGCGTTTATGACGGCATGGAATCCATATTGTGAATCGCTGCCGGAAAACAAAAATATGGAACGCCACCTGCAATTAAAAAAGAAACTGGATGGTTACGCAATATTTGAAGGCGAAGCCATTGGAGAAGATAAAAGTTATCCCCCTGAAAGAAGCTTTTTAATATTAGGGATCAGAAGGGAAGAAGCTTGCGTGTTAGCAGAAGAATTTCCGCAGTATGCGATTGTTGTTGGAGAAAAAAATAATGCTGCGGAATTGCTGCTGCTGAGTAATTACTAGACTTAATAAAAGATTTGAATCAAGCAATAAACGTTTTTGATCTCAAAATCAAGTTTGGGGATATATTGGTGATGAGTTGGTGCGCCTATGCCGCACCAACTCATTGGACAACGTCATCCTGAACTTGATTCAGGATCTTTTTTACAAAGTAGCCTTCTAAATCACTTCATTATTTATTTCCCTTTCCTCAGAAGCATAAGCCATAAATGTAAACGCGCCGAAAATAACGTGCGCTGCGATCAAATGACCGAAATAATTTTTAAATGTTCTTTTAGGAGGATAAGGGTGCAGCTTTAATACTGCATACCATATGCCAACTGCAGGAATGCCGCTAAGTCCTCCAATCAGCAAGCCATTCAGCACCGTAGGTTCAACATTAGTCTTCTTCAAGACCTGGTAATAAACTGAAGCAAATATAATTCCAGTGGCATAATGCAACAGCCACCCGCTCTTTTCTGCATTCTTTTTTTCAACCGGCGCAACCCGATGGATCAGTTTCCCAAGCAGTTGTGGCTCTTTAAAATTTCGGTGCTGTATTTTGGAAACTGCATAGCTGAAAAGTGTCATAGCAGTAGTGCCCGCAATACCGGCTAATATAATGGGACTAAGTTTCATACGTTCCGTTTTTTACATAAACTTCCCCTTTGTAAGGATGTAAGGAGGAATGATAAGTATATCCCGCAACATGCAGGATATAATAGGTCATAATATCGCACCAGCAGATCTCATCTTCAAATAAAGGAACTTCAGGCATCTTTCCTTTTTGCCGGCTGTTTTCTTTATCGTAATCATAATTTCCATGATGACTTTTGCACCAGTCTTCAAACTTGGTTAACTCATTCGGATGGGAAAACACAATTTTAAAATGTGTTTCTTCTTCCACAGATTTGAGATCCTCGTTAAGGAAATGATGAATTTTATGACGATGTCTTATAATTTTTGCGGTATGCATGCAAGAAATTTATCGTTAGCGAATCCTATTTACTTGCTCCCATTTCGTTTTGATTTGCTTCCGTTGTGTTTGCCGTTGCGGTTACCTTCTTCTGCAATTTCAGGATTATACTCTGCCCATTTTATTTCACCGTTTGATGGTTTGTTAGCCATGTTTACTTCTGTACTCCTTTGCTTGCTGAGCACTCTGTTATTTTTTTGAACACTTGCTTCTGAACGGTCAGTTCCTTCCGGTACAACTTGCAGCAACCCGTTGGTATCATCTATGTAAGAGATCGGATCATCTATATATTGCCATTCTTCACCAAATTCAGGGCTCTCACCTTCATTCCACGGACCTGTATATTCTTCGCCGGCAGACATGTTGAAATAACGGTTGCTGTATCTCGGATCGCTTTGTAAAATTCCCGGAGGAAAGTTAGGTTGTATCGTATTCAATGCAGCTTCAAACATCTGGTGGTGCGCTACTTCACGCGTCATCAGGAATCGCAATGTTTCTTTTACGAGCGGATCATCTGTGAATGACAAGAGATTTTCATAAACCATTTTAGCACGTGTTTCTGCGCCAATGTTAGAACGCAGGTCGACTGTAAGATCGCCCATCGCATTTACAAATGCGCCGCTCCATGGAATTCCCTGGCTGTCTGTTACTGTTGGTCCGCCTCCGCTGAGTAAGAAAAAATGAGGGTTGATCATTGCCTGGTGAATATAATCTTCCTTTGCTGCCTTGCCATCCAGCATCTTTGTAAGATCTGATTCATCTGCGGCATTCTTTAATTCGCCATTCACACCCGTTAACAGCATTTGTATAGTTGCGCCTACAATTTCGAGGTGACTGAATTCTTCCGTAGCAATATCCATCAGCATATCATATTTATCGGGATATGGTTTCCTGCATCCAAAAGCTTGTACGAAGTATTGCATCGCAGCTTTTAATTCTCCGTTACCTCCTCCGAATTGTTCGAGCAGGAGTTTTGCAAAGCGCACATCCGGTTTGGAGACGCGCGCATTAAATTGTAATTCTTTTACGTGATAAAACATGACTTAGATTTTAGTTGGTTAAAAATTATTTTATGTAATGATCGCCGATCAATTATTCAGTTACTGCTGCTAATGAATATTTCAAAAATTTCTCAACATCTTTTACAAGCACACCGGCGGATTTTACCGCGATCACCAATTCCATTGGAGATACATTGAATTCCCTGCTCCAGAATTTCAATTCCGTTTTTTCATTCACATCGATCCTTAAATTGTCCGATAGTTCAACATTTAATTTCCCTGTATTCATTTTTTTATATTTAGAAGCATCATAAAATTAACGGTGCAATCTATCAGGGTTATTACATAATTTGTAGAAAATTTTATATCATACCAAGATGTATGATCATAGAAAATATTGTAGGGATTATTGGAGACCGGAGTTTTTTATTTCTCAGGATATTCATCCGAACCCTGCACCCACATGTACGACTGAACGTCAATCATATCGCGGGGTTTGAGGTGTTTTACATCCTTGCGGATCTTTTCCGCAAATTCAAGCATGCTCTTGTAGGTTTCCCAGTTGGGTTTCGATTTATAATTGAAATCATATCCATACTTATGAGCCGCAATTTGTGTAACGCGGGGTTTTACAAAAATGTGTTCTTCAGGATTGGCGATAAATCCGAAAACAGTTTGCAGCGGCCATGTAAGCACACGGGTTTGTTTTCGGGGAAGATGCGCAAGTGTATCTGCAAATGCCTGGAAGCGTTTTTGAAAACTCCCGCTGCCATAAATATATTTGTACAATCCCAATGCAAACATTTTTGCACCTTCTTCCGTACGGATTGCATCACGCAATGCCATTTTTTCAAAAGAAAATAAAAGATTTGTTTTTGATTCTATTGCAGCAGCTCTTTTCGCGATCTCTGCGTAATTCTTTTCTGATAACAATTTCCTGAATTCTTTTTTCGAGAGTAGCTCTTCCCATTTTAAATGTGCCTGCCATTTATAGTTGCGTTCCCAATCTATATATTTCAGATCTTGAAATCCTTTACGGAAATAACGCAGGAATTTTTTTTCACTACGGGTCGTGTTCATGTTCGGTTATTTATTTACAACCTCCATATCAGCCAGCGGATAGATTCCGGTCGTCAGCGTGAAATTACATTCATCGATAAAGGGCAGGAGATCCATAAGGCGGATATTATTCAGCCTGAATTTTTTTACCGGGATCTTTCCTTCCGAATAATTTCCTCTACCCATCCGCTCTTTATCCACAGCATACACAGTCACGGATGTTTCCCTTCCGTGATAAACACGTATGGCAAGTATTTCAAATCGCTCCGTATTATAATTTGGAATATGATCGGCGCAATATTCATTAAATGAATCTCTCGACTTAAACTTTATCGACATCGCACCTTCGAGGTCATCTTTAATATTGGTATCAGAAACAAGTTGCATAAAAAAATAATTTACAGATTAAAAATGCAGTTGGGGGACTAGATTGACATGTAATATTCCGAAATATTTGTCGTGTAATTATTATATCATTTCACTAATAAGTTACATAATCTACATGCAGCATATTAATTCAATGTTA
>JAQBNI010000154.1 GCA_028288625.1 Bacteroidota bacterium
TATTAAAAAAGTATCGTACGAGTTGTTTTGTATCCTGTACACCGCGACCAACGGCTTTTATCATAAGGTCCGGAAATATCAACGATATAAAGGAGGGCTCCAGCCGGTACGTAGCAGAAGAAAGTACAAAACCTCTTTGCGAAAATTCTTTTCCCATCGCGATCTGGCTTTCATAATCTTTCGTACCTGTCCAGTATGCGCCGCCATGCATCAAAATGATCAGTGGTCGCAATGCAACAGTGTCATTTGCAGGTTCATAAACATCCATCATGATACGCTGCATTGTACCGCTTGAATTTGGTGCGACACTATAAGTAATATTCTTCGTTGCCGTGGTATTTGTAAAAATTTTATTGATATACCTGCCGCCATCACATTGTGCGGAGGAATTTTCAATAATAATAAAAGCAAAAATGAAAAGTAGATTTTTTATCATAAAAGAAAGATACAAAAATATTACATTTCTACCTGTCTTCTTTCGGAGTTTGTTTTACGCGTTCCATATCATCAAGTGCAGCCGGGTAGATCTGCTTGCGGAAAGAGCTTCCTCCTTCTTTGGAATAACCTGCATATAATCTTTTTATACTCACGGCGAGATCATAATCGCTGGTATGTTGCAAATATTCATAGGGCATATTAAGGTATGTAATGAAGCGGTCGTATTCATCTTCATCGAGGTCAATAATATTGTAATTATTATATAACCGGAACAGATCTTTCAATACAATGCGCTTTGCTTCTTCTGCTTCCAGCTGTGCCGTAAATCTTTTCTCTTTTTCGCGCTTGCTGAACAGCTCATACAGGTACGACAATGGATTTAGCATTGGACGCGCACCTGGATTCACATCCGTTTCTTTAACATACAGCTGATTAATTTCCTGCCTGATCTGCTGGTGCGTCCTGATCGCGCTGATCTGCACTTCGGTTAACTCCTGCGGTGTGCGCGGCAAAACGATAGTAATATTATATTCCTTTTTGGGAATCGAATCCTTGAAGATGAGTTTTGTAGGTGTATGCCCGCGTTTCAAAATAAGCAGGGAATCAGACCTCAACATTTTAGTAGTAAAATCTCCATCTTTACCTGAAGAAAATCCGAGCTGAAGCCGTCGAAACGCTATATCCGCAAAGGGAACCGGGTTATTATTTTCGTCTACTACTTTTGCATGTACGATAATTTCATTCTGTGCAAAGATTATATTGGAGAAAATTATCGAAGTTATCAGGAGAAAATGGCGCACGTTCAAAATTACTATTAATCAAAAATATTAAAAGTGAAAAACATGTTAATTTATGTTGCGCAACATAATGGTTATCTACTTCACGCCAAAATGTTTTTTTGATTTGAAATGTATAACCAGGAATTGCCTCCTTCTTTTTTCAAAATAAAGAAAAAAACCTATTTAGATCAATTATGTTATATTAAATTGAAATAATATGAAGTAAATAATTGATAATCTATATATTAGGTTATAACGATATGCATTTACTTGTAATAATGCTGTTACATAAAATATAGCCATGAAATTTGACGCCTGATATCCCCGCATATATTTGTAATGCAGTTAGTTCAAGTTCTGCAAAAAAGTAGTTCCGGAACGAAATTTTTTTATACTTGAAAGGCAGATGCCAAAAAGCCTTAAGACAGATGTAAACAATACAAAACCATCCTTAAACGATGGAATAAACAGATTGGTACCCGGTTTTTTGTATGCTACAATTGATCTATAAAACAGAGTAGGCTCACTTAATAACGCCGCAGTTATTCCGCTTCATCTAGGGATCATTAAACACTTTCTCCCCGAATATTATTCGTGTTTTGATACCAGGTGGTCGCAAAATTCTTTAACAATGAAACAGTTATCTACTTACACGGATGCAGTCCTGGTGCAGCTCTATAAAATAGAAACAGATCCCCAACTGATCGGCGAGTTATATAAAAGATATTCCCTCCTGGTATTTGGTCTTTGCTATAAATATTTGAAAACGGAAGAAGACTCAAAAGATGCAGTCGTAGAGATCTTTGAAGTGGTGATGGATAAGCTTAAATCACACGAAGTTACTTTCTTCAGCTCATGGCTCTACAAGGTCAGTAAAAATTATCTCGTCAGGCAAAAAAACAGGAACAAAAACACCGAAACATTAAATCTTGAAAATATTCCTGAAAAATTTATGGAATCAGGGCATGATTTGACTCTCAATGTACGGGAACACGAAAGTGTTCTTTTAAACAAAGCGATCAGCAGCTTAAATGATGATCAGCGCACGTGCATTGAATTGTTCTACCTGCGCCAGAAACCATACCAGGAAGTTGCTTCCATGACAGGCTACGATCTGAATAAAGTAAAAACCTGTATTCAGAATGGCAGACGGAATCTGAAAATTTTTATGGAAGGAAAAAATACATTCTATGAATAACGAAACAGTAAAAAAATATTTATCCGGTGAAATTTCTGCGGAAGAAAGAAATGCTATTGAACGAAAAATAGAAGATGATTATATTTTAAAGGAATCTATTGAAGGACTCGAAGAATTTTCTGAAGTAAACAAGGATTGGAAAATAAATGAAACGATTATTGATCTTGCAAACCGGATCGATAAAAGATCAGTTCAGCTTTCAAATAAAAAAATATTTTCACTAAACACTTTACGGTATGCAGCCGCCGCCTGTATTATCGGAATATTCAGCATGGCAAGCTGGCGTATCTTTTTTATTAATGAGGATATTGATGAAGACGCTATATATACATCATACTTTAAACCCTTAACGGATCCATACGGAACTATTCGCGGTGACAACAACAATTCAGAAGACACTCAAGCGATACAGGCTTATGAAAAAGAAAATTATTTTGAAGCTGTGCGTTATTATGAAAAATTAGTGGGAGACGATCCGCAAAATGTAAAAAATAATTTATTCCTGGGGATTTCATTTATGGCGACAAATCAGCCAAAAAAAGCGATCGGCATTTTCAATCAAATTATTACTTCTGTAGAATTCCATGACGATATCCAATGGTATCTCGGTCTTGCTTATATTAAAAGCAAGGACATACAAAAAGCAAAAGATACGCTTGGTAATTTGGCACTGCAGGAATCTTATTATCAAAAGGAAGCGGAAGAAGTTCTTGACAAATTAAATGGAAAGATCACTGCAAGTAAATAAATCCTCTATACATCTTCATTCATAAAGCAATTTCTTTCCCTAACTTTGCATCATGAAGTTTGAAGACTACAGCATTGCCATCGATATAAAAAGAAACCTCGAAAAATTAGGATTCCGCAGACCCACGGATATTCAGTTTAAATCCATTCCTCCCATTATGAGGGGTGAAGATGTACTTGCCATTGCGCAAACAGGAACGGGGAAAACTGCAGCTTTTGCCATTCCGGTGATCAATATATTAAATGAGCGAAGAAGATTGCGTGGCTCAAGCAGTGTGCGCTGTTTGGTAATGGTGCCTACTCATGAACTTGCACTTCAGTTGGGTGAAGTCTTTAATAGTATAGGAAACAGAACGCGTGTAAAAACACTTTGCATATTCGGCGGCGTACAACAGGAACCGCAAATTGAAGCATTGAGAAAGGGGACAGATATTTTGATTGCAACACCGGGCAGAATGTTTGATTTGGTAAGTCAGGGACATTTACGTTTAGACAGAATTGAAATTTTGATTCTTGATGAAGCAGATCATATGCTTGACCTTGGTTTTATCGGAGACATACGCGACATGATGAAACATCTTCCGAAAAAAAGACAAACACTTTTCTTTTCTGCTACGATAAACGATAAAATAAAAAAAGTCGCCTATTCATTAGTGCATAACAATGCCATACGCATCCAGGTTTCTCCAAATGATCCAGTAGCAAAAAATATACAGCATGCCGTAGCATATATTGAAATGGATGAGAAACGCTTTTTTTTGGAGCGTGTGATCAAGGAACACCCCGACAGTAAAATTCTTGTATTCGTGAGAACAAAGGTGCGTGCGGAACGCGTAGCAAGTGCGATGGAGCGCGCAGGTATAAAAAGCTTAACGATGCACAGCGATAAAGAACACGCGGAAAGATTGCACGTGTTGGATAAATTTAAAAAAGGAAAAACAAAAATATTGATCGCAACAGATATCAATGCGCGCGGCATAGATATTCCTCACGTGGATTACGTTGTCAATTATGATCTTCCCGAAGAAGCGGAAAATTATGTGCATCGTGTGGGCAGAACCGGAAGAGGAGAACAAAAAGGACAAGCGATCTCGTTTTGCAGTACGGAAGAAAAACCAATCCTGGCACAGATCGAAACGTTTTTAGAAAAGCCGATCCATGTATTACGCATAGAAAAAGAAGATTATAAAGCGACCATTGAATTTGCAAATGATAATGTTGCCGCAAATACAGATTGGAAATCATTAATTAGACAGGCAGAAAAAGAAGACGAGGAAATAAAGAAGAAAAAAAGAAAGAAGAAGTGAGAGTGAAATACGGATCACACCAATGAAAGTTTTCTATTATATTTCAGATAGCGACCTACTTCATTTACTCTATTCTGTATGAGCCCTTTTCCATTTGTCAATTCTAGTTCGTCTTCTCTTGAAAAACTTTATTATTCCCGAGAAGTTCTGACATGGCGCCCATACTTGCTGCAGAAACGAAAAACCATACATACTCCTCAATAGGAATTTTCAGAAAGGTAATGCCGGATAGAAACCCCAGCTGCCATTCGTTCTGAAACCACGCAGGATTTATTCCAATTCCAATTATATACCCTGGCAAAGCTGTTAGCAGCACCACCACACCGGTTATCATTATTGGCACTAGTGCATTACGCCTAATGGTTAAAACAGTGACGATTACAAAAAGCGCCGAAATAAAAGATGTCCAAAAAGAGCAGATTTTAATTAAATAAAATAAGCCGATGAACAGCATGAAAAAGATGATTACGACACTCATCTTAATCTGCCATTTAATATCAGCTGTATTCTCTTTAAGCCGGAATTTAGTTTTGAATATGTTATAGATTCCGGAGGAGAACCCTGCAAATCCGAACCCAAACAATAAGTCTTCAATATTTATAAATGTATGGAAAACAAAGTTAGGCTTCCACCAATCTACCACGTGCATTGCTTCAGCAATCGGAGCAAGAATGAGACTGATGCATCCAACCACTAAAATTATCCTGTGCGACTCTTTATGAACTACATATAAGATCATGCAAAGCAAAACATAATAGAGGCTTCCAATCAGGTACAAATGGTTTTGAATAAATGAAAGGCATTGCATAAGTTATAATTATATCACTCTCGAATAAGCGGTTGCTAACAATCAATTATCCGGTGTTAGGCGACATGTGAAAAATGATTTCCTTATAACTTATTTACACCTCTCCTCACACATGCCGCTCCGCATGATATGAAGACCGCACCATCGGTCCGCTTTCCACGTACGGAATGCCCATCGCTAATCCAACTTCTTTAAAATGTAAAAATTTATCGGGGTGAATAAAGTGATCCACTTCAAGATGCATTTTTGTAGGTTGCAGATATTGCCCTAAAGTGAGCACATCGCAATGATGTTCTTTCAGGTCTTTCATAATTTCATATACTTCATCATCTGTTTCTCCCAACCCAAGCATCACGCCGCTTTTTGTGCGCTTGCCATAATCTTTCGTTCGCTGAATCTGTTCAAGACTACGTTCGTATTTTGCCTGAGGTCGAACTTTTCTATATAAGCGCTTTACAGTTTCCATATTATGTGAAACCACTTCCTGTCCCGCGGAGATCATTAATTCCAAAGCGTTCCAATCCGCCTTTACATCAGGAATTAAAGTTTCAATAGTGATGTCAGGACAAATATCTTTTATCGCGCGTACGGTTTCATGCCAGATCTGCGCCCCTTTATCGGGAAGCTCATCGCGGTTAACGGAAGTGATCACTGCATGCTTTACCTGCATGAGAGAAATTGCTTTTGCTACGCGCTGCGGCTCTTCATAGTCAACAAAGCTTGGTCTTCCCGTTGCAACCGCGCAAAATGAACACGAGCGTGTGCATACATTTCCCAGGATCATAAACGTTGCAGTGCCCGCACCCCAGCATTCGCCCATGTTCGGACAATTACCGCTTTCACAGATCGTGTGCAGCTTATTCGCATCTACTAAATTCCTGATTTTTTTATAATTCTCCCCGATAGGAATTTTTACTTTCAGCCATTCGGGTTTACGGGGACGTTGTATATTTTCTATCATGTAGTAGTTCGTAGTGCGTAGTGCGTATTTAATAATCTATCGCCAATTCAACATTCATCATTCATCATCCAACATTATCTCTCCTTCCTTCTTCCGAGCATAAAACCGGCATACACACTTGGATATAAGAATTTATTATTCTGAACCATCACGGGTACTTTTTTAAAATAAAAATCTGCTGCAACGCCTATCTCCAATGCCTTGATAAAGCTTTCATTTTTTGCCCAGTCGAATTCCATCCCGATCTCTGCATGCAAAGCCGGCAATATTTTTAATTTCCATCCCTTACCAAAACCTGCAGCGCCGGCAATCAGGTCG
Source organism: Bacteroidota bacterium (assembly GCA_028288625.1). GTDB lineage: Bacteria > Bacteroidota > Bacteroidia > Chitinophagales > JADIYW01 > JADJSS01. The sequence goes on from JAQBNI010000154.1 coordinate 6,557, forward strand.
TGATCTAAAAATAAACTGTTCGGATTATTAGGCTCATACCCCAATGTCACCGTATTTGCAAAGGTGTTTCCGGTAATAGAAGAAGTATCGACGACTTCTAACAAATACGGCTTTAATATCCCCAGTGAAAATCCTCCCGCATATTTAAAAAATATCTGAACGCCATGACGCTTTCCTTTTTCCGCCAATAAAAATTTTTGTCCGACACCTGCATATAAAGTGAATAGAGTATTTTGCTTGCCGTATACATATGGTTTAAATCCGTCGGATCCGAAAAGACCGCCGCCGCCAAACGGAGACTGCTGACGAACTTGTTTCGGGTGACGGAAATACGCGAATTGCACCTGGAATAATAAACTTCTTTTGAATCTTTTGGCGCGGGTAAACTCTGCACCCAAACCAAAGCCATCGCTACGCAGGCGAAAACCTGCTTCCCATGATTTCCTGTAAATAACTGAATCAGGATTTAATGCCGATTGTGCTTTTAATGCAGAAAAGGACATCACGCAAAAAAACAACAATATTATTTTGTATACGTTTTGCATTATAGTTATGACGTCAAAATGAGTAATTTAGTTTAAAAGTAAAATATTTTTGCAATATGGTCACATCAAAAGTAGAATATTTAGGCGAATTGCGTACACGTGCAACGCATATAAAAAGCGGCGAACAGATCATCACCGATGCACCGCCTGATAACCAGGGCAAGGGCGAAGCATTTTCACCAACAGATCTTGCAGCTACTTCACTCGCAACATGCATGATCACGATCATGGGTATTAAGGCAAAGAGCATGGATCTTGAATTAAAAAGTATTTCTGCGGAAGTGACTAAAGTGATGTACAGCGAGCCACGACGTATCGGTGAAATACATATTAATATGTCTGTTGAAGATAATGGTTACTCTGAAAAAGAGAAACAATCATTAATACAAGCTGCGTTTGCTTGTCCCGTTGCCAAAAGCCTGCACCCTGACCTTAAACAAGTAGTTGAAATTAAATTCGCTTAAAATTATTTCTTTGCAGCGTGTTCGTGCAGTTCTTCCTTCACATCTGTAACACTGATAGTGGAATGGCTTGAATTGTAAATTTGCTTACCATTTTTATATACGATCAACTGCGGAGATTCGTGAATTACATGTGATCTTTCCGCGATAAGATTTGACACGGAACGATATCTTACGAGATCGAGATAATATATGGGAAGATCGAGATCCCACTCCCGCTCCAAACGATTTTTTGCCATCGAACTAACAGCACATCGCGTACTGTGCTTGAAGACCGCGAATACGGATTCTGTTTCCAATAAATTTAAAAATTGCTGTTCAGAGTCTAACGTTTCCCATTTCATCACAAAAATTTAAACCGTATTAATAAGGATGCAGATTATCTGCCTGTATAATAAATAAATTTTCGATTAAATGGTTCCCGCTATACGCTCTTTTTGGCGGTCTGCTCATTTTTTATCTTCCCCCACGTCGGGCATCCTGAATGACCGGTTCCGCGATGACAGGAAGATAATACGGTAATTAGTGTTGCACTAAAAAGCAAGAACAGATTTTTTTGGTTCAACTTCATATTGGGTATTATTTGTAATTGATACGCAAATTTATAGCTTTTATTGGACTTTAGCCTGCTCTGTTCACTATTATTAACAAATTAACTATGTAACATTTGTTGAAAATAAATGGTTTGAAATCCGCAGGTGTGTATAAGTTGAATGTACCGAAGATAAGAGAAACTATAATTTTATCGCATGCAACATTATCATTTTATTGCAATTGGTGGAGCTGTAATGCATCAGCTTGCATCACATTTAAAAAACCAGGGGAATATAATTACCGGTTCTGATGATGCTATTTTCGATCCAGCAAAAACAAACCTCGAAAGATTGGGATTATTGCCTGAAAAGGAAGGCTGGTTCCCGGAAAAAATTACCAATGATATTGATGCCATCATTCTTGGTATGCATGCAAAAGAAGATAATCCTGAATTAGTAAAGGCGCGTGAACTGGGTTTGAAAATTTATTCATTTCCTGAATTTGTATTTGAACAATGCAAGAATAAAACAAGAATTGCTGTTGCAGGAAGTCATGGCAAAACATCTATCACGTCTATGATCATGCATATGCTGCGCATCAACAAAAAAGAATTTGATTATCTCGTGGGCGCAAAGCTGGAAGGATTTGATTTTATGGTGAAAACTTCAGAGTCTGCACCCTTAATGGTGATCGAAGCCGATGAATACCTCACTTCTCCTCTTGATCTTCGCAGCAAGTTCTTACATTATCAACCGCATATCGCCATTATTTCAGGGATAGCGTGGGACCATATCAATGTTTTTCCAACTTACGCTTCCTATCTCGACACCTTCAGAAAATTTATCAGCAGTATTTTACCGGATGGATTTTTAATTTATAACGGAGATGATGAAGAGCTCGTAAAAATGGTGGATGAATTAAAACCTGCAATTACTTTGATCCCTTATTATCCTTTTTCATTCAAATCTGAAAATGACAACAGCATTTTAATTAATGATGGAAAAGAATATGGTGTGAATATTTTCGGCAGTCATAATTTTTCAAATTTAAAAGCGGCATACGAGACCGGTAAAATTCTTGGTTTGACGGAAGAAAGTATACTGTTGAGCTTTGAAACATTCCAGGGAGCAGCAAAGCGGCTCGAAAAAATTTATGATGATAAAGAAAAGAGAATTACGCTTTTCAAAGATTTTGCACACGCGCCAAGTAAGGTGAAAGCTACTGTAAATGCAGTAAGAGAACGCTACAGCGACAGGAAGATCATTGCCGTTTTTGAATTACATACTTACAGTTCTTTGCAGGAAAATTTTATTACACAGTATGGTCATTCGCTGGACGCTGCGGATATTAAATTTTTGTATTTGGATGAAGAAGCATTGAAAATAAAGAATAAACAGGATATGGATGAAGAATGGTTAAAAGAACAATTTGGCGATCGAACGATAATCGTATTTAAAAAAGCACAGGAATTAAAAAAGCATATACAAAAAGAAATCTCTGCGAACAGTGTTGTATTGTTAATGAGTTCCGGAAATTTAGGCGGATTAAAAGCTGAAGATATCATTGAAAAAAACTAAAATTCTTTTCAATATTCAGGCTTCTGATATTCATCAGGCTTTAAATGTTTAAAAAAGTTAACACACTCACGAAAAATTAAATTATATAGTTATTTTTATAGCTTTATTTAAGCTTCAGTAATTTGAGAGACTGCCTAATCATTATACCAACATACAACGAAAAGGAAAACATTGCACGTATTATTCCTTATACCCTTAGGCTGTCTGACAGGTTTGAAATACTTGTGGTAGATGATGGTTCCCCGGACGGCACTGCACAAGTCGTATTACAGCTTCAACAACAATTTCCGGAAAGAGTACACCTTATCGAACGCAAAGGGAAATCGGGATTAGGAACTGCATACATTACCGGTTTCAGATGGGCGTTGGAAAAAAGCTATGAATATATTTTTGAAATGGATGCGGATTTTTCTCACACACCGGAAAAATTGCTGGAATTGCTGGATGCGTGTGAAAATAAAAATGCATACCTCGCGGTGGGTTCGCGTTACGTTAAAGGTGGCAGTGTGTTGAACTGGCCCGCAGACCGGCTGTTTCTTTCCTGGTTCGCTTCAAAATATGTAAGGTTCATCACGGGCATGCGCGTAAAGGATACTACTGCTGGGTTTGTATGCTTCCGCAGGGAAACACTTCAAAAAATCGATTTCGACAAAATAAAATTCGTGGGTTATGCCTTCCAAATCGAAATGAAATTTGCCGTATGGTTAGCGCATTTGAAAATTTACGAAGTGCCGATCGTATTTAAGGACCGTGAAGTCGGTACTTCAAAAATGAGCGGCGGGATAATAAAAGAAGCCGTCTGGGGCGTGCTGCAAATGAAAGCTCAGAGCCTGAAAAACAAGAATAATTATATGCCCAAAATCATTTCCATATAATCTTCACTCATTCTATTCAATTCTATAAAAAAAATTAAAAACTACGCGAAATTTTTATATTTGTGATAATAGCTGCGCTACTTGTATATAAAGGAGAAGAATGATTCAATATTCAAAACAGGAAAGTGAAATTTTTGAAATTCCATTCGGAAGATTGAATATTGAAGAAGGTTTTACAGACTGGGATGGTTTAAAACAAGAAGTTGCGGAATCCGGATGTCAATATATTCGTGTAAAAATTAAAAACCCGGGCGCGGAACAAATGGATCACATACTTGCGCTATCGCGTAAGGTACACTTGCTGGAGATCCTTCGCGTTTACAGAAGCGAAGATCTTTTAATTACACCATTTGAAAATGCACACAGTGATTTGATCAAAGAAAAAGTAAACGATTCAAATAAAGATATCCTTGAGAAATTAATTTACGATACTTACGATGATATCCCTTTTGGAAATTTCACTCCCGCAAATATTTTAAAACGATTTCCAACAGACAAGCAGCTAAAAGGAATTATAGAATTCTTTAAAGAAAATTATGCCGGACAAGATAAAGACAAAGTTGCCTATATATATTTTAATGAAAATAAAAAACCGGTAGGCTGTGTTGTATCTGATTACTTTAATAACGGACCAAAAGATTGCGGAACTTATTCTTATTATGTGGGCGTTGCAAGAGATGAGCGGAATAAGGGCATTCAATTTAAGATCGTAAACTTTATAAAGTTTTATGTAACCGAGCGAGGTTATTCTTTTCTCGATGGTTCTACACGATTATCAAATTTATACAGCGCAAGAACAATGGAAAAGAACGGCTGCAAATGCACACGGTATGACTGGATATATTTGTTGGAAAAATAAAGGGATCCTTTCGAATCAATTTTTCTTTATAGACTGATCCCAGGTGAAACCGGGTTCGGCAAATGGACTTGAAAATCTTTTATTAACGATCAGGTTGCTATCCTTAAACAGTTCAAATAACTTGTACTCGTTTTTCTTATCATAAGGTATTAGTAAATTCTCAATTTTGTTTACCCGGTATTTTAAGCTCATGATCAACTGCGGATTTGAGTCGATTAAAGTCGCAAGATGCTTATCATAATGCTCCATTACCTCCTCAATAGTTTTAAAACGCCCGTCATGCATATAAGGCGCTGTCATCATAATATTCATCAATGAAGGAATTTTCATTAATTGAACCCGCACATTTACTCCGTTTGTCGCCATGTTATTTTCTGAACTGTATATTTCACTTATATGGCATCCGCCGCACATGCTTGAAAAGCGGAAATACGTGCCTCTGACAGATTCTTCTTTATACTTTTTATAATAAAAACTTGAATCTGTTTCGCCTTCCGGAGCTATATTCAAAACATCATCCGGCAGATGCACGCCGGTGGATACGATGGTTCGCAGGAATTGCGATAATGCCTTACATATGTTTGTAACTGTTATTTCCCTCGTGCCGAAAGCTTGTTCAAATAAGACCGGATAATACGGATGGCTATTGAGTTTTTTCAACAGGTCGGCTTCAGTTGCTCCCATTTCTTTTTTATTAAATAAAGGGACAAGCATAACGTCTTCGAGTTTTTTTACTCTTCCATCCCAAAAAAAATGCTTGCTCCACGCAAGATTTATCAGGCTTGGCGTATTCCGTTCCAGTGTATCTCCATAAGTACCTATGGCGAGTTTTTTTCCATCGCTGAAACTATATTGCTGCTTGTGGCACGAAGAACAGGATTGCTGATTATTATTGGAAAGTATAG